>SXNL01000210.1 GCA_005777185.1 Myxococcales bacterium | reverse complement strand
GGGATGCGAGGCGCACGACGATCCTCGCGCGCCGTGGCGTCCCCGTCGTTCGCCTCGAGAACGCACGACTGAACCGGGAGACCCTGCGAGAGGCGATTCTCCCGTTCACATGCCCCCTCTCCCTTCAGGGAGAGGGGGACAGGGGGTGAGGTCTGCGCGGGCGCCCCACCGCCTCCACGGAACCTCTTCGCGCGCGAAGCGCGACGGGTGGGGGCACCCTCGCTCGAACGAATGCCTTATCCGAACGGCATTGGCTCTAGGCCAGCTCTAGGCCAGGCGCCGCCAGTCGAGCGCCTCGACGGTGCGCTCGGAGGCGCGGTACTCCACGGTCTGGCGTTCGCCCACGGCCTCGCCGCCGATCTCCAGCGCCACGGGACGAGAGAACGTCATCCGCACGTGGGACGAGAACCAGTCGTGCATCCCGCGAAGGGGGTGCGCGCCCCGCCACAACCCGGGGATGTCGCGAACGGCCCGGAGCGCGCTCTGGTCGTAGACGCGAACCTGCATGTGACCGAGCATGCGTTCGGCGAACGGGTACGCGCGGAAACGGTAGCCGAACTCCGGACACGTCGCGCAGCCGGCGACGCTCGCCATGCCGTCGTAGAGCACCGCGCCACGCCCCGCGCCGGCGAGCTCCCGGACGGCGCCGTCGCCGCCGAGGACGAACGCGCGATCCGCGAGGTTCTCGATGAGGACGTGGGGGCGCCCGTGCACCAGCACCTTGGGCACCGTTCTGAGCGCCATCGCCGTGACGTAGCCCCACACGCTCTTCGCCAGGCGCCGCGACGGCGCGTGTGCGAGCTGCGTCCGGTAGTCGTCGAGGATCTGCGCGTCCCAGCCCGCGCCCGCGAAGAACGTGAGCGTTCCATCACACTCGAAGAGCGTGTAGCGCTTGGTGGGCACCGCGCCGTGATGTCGCGCGAGCGCCCTCACGCAGGTGTCGAGGCTGCGGGCGCCCAGCGCGCGCGCCCAGGCGTTGCCCGTGCCGAGGGGCAGGGCACCGACCGGCGGGAACGGCTGCCCTGCCGGCGTGACGCGGGCGAGCGCGTTCAGCAGGGCGACCGCGGTTCCATCGCCCCCCGCCGAGAGGATGCAGGTGGGTGACCCGAGCGTCCGGAGCCACCCCTCGATCTCGTCGATGGACCGCGTGAGCCGGACGGTCGCCCCGGGGAGCTCGCGCGCGATCTGGGCGGCGACGCGGCGGCCACCGCGCTTGGCGTTGGCGTTGACGAGCACGTGCATGCCCTCGCCCTCGCGCATCCGCCTGGAATAACACACCCGCTACCGCGCGACGTCGCGCCGTTCGAGAGGGCGCGCCCCGGAACCGAGGCCGCGTTAAAATGCAATCAAAAACGGGCGACCGGCGCTCTCGATGCTCGGAACAATGCATCCTTGCGCTCGCATCCCGACCCTTCTAACATCGGCTTCGCCGCGAGCGGTTTCATTACGAATTACGCGGATTTGGCTGATCTGCTCACTGGAACTCGATGACCGACGACCTCATCCGAAAGAGCCTCGGGCTGCTGCAAGACGACGCGGACAACGCGGCGGCGTGGGAGGAGCTGCGCCTCGCCATCGGGTTCGACGCGGCGACGGGCCAGACGGCCCCGCCGGGCGACAAGGACGACGTACAGAGCCTGCTGACGTCCGCGTGCCGCGCGCACGAGACGCGGCGCGAGTACGAGGCCGTCGCGGAGCTGCTGCGCTACGTGCTCGGCCTCGCGGCGGGCGACGCCCTCCTCACGGTCGCGCGTGAGCTGGCGCGCGTGTTCGAGGAGGAGCTGCTCGACGACGCGCGCGCCGCGGTCGTGTACGCGCGCATCCTCGAGCTGGCGCCAGGCGACCCGGCCGCGACGGACGCGCTGCAGAAGGCCGACGTGCGCCGCAAGAAGTGGCGCGAGATGGTGACGCGCTACGTCGAGGAGGCCAAGCAAGCCGCCGACGTGTCCTTCAAGAGCGCGCTCCTCGCGAGCGCCTCGGAGACGGCGTACCGGTACGGTCGTCCGGAGGTGGGCGCGAGCAAGCGCAAGGACGCGTCGCGTCGCGTGAACGACCTCATGAACGAGGTCAAGGGGGGCCTCGCAGAGGCCCTCGAGCTCGATCCGAAGAACCGCCGCGCGAGCCAGCTCCTCGAGCGCATCTGGCGCGAGGAGGGCAAGTGGGACGAGGTCGCGGGCGTCGTCGCCGGCGTCGTCGCCCACCTCACCGCGAAGGACGAGAAGGTGGGCGCGCTCCTCCGCCTCGCTCGCGTCCACAAGAAGAAGCGCCGCGCCATCGACCGCGCGATGGACGCGTACGAGCAGGTCCTCGACTTCTGTCCGGGAGAGCCCGAGGCGACGCGCGAGCTCGTCGACTACTTCACCGAGAAGGAGATGTGGGAGCACCTCGTCGCACTTTACGAGGAGCAGCTCGCGACGGGCGGCGTACGGCCGTCCGAGGAGACGGGCGCGGTCGTGCAGATCGCGATGACGCACTGGAAGATGCGCGGAAAGCCCGAGGCGGCGGAGCCCTACTTCGAGCGGCTGCGCAAGGCCGAGCCGGCGTATCCGGGCATGCTCGCGTTCTTCCGGGAGTGGTGCCGCGCCCGCGGCGAGACGGCCCGCCTCACCCAGATCCTCACCGAGGCGCAGCGCGTGCTGTCGGACGGCCCCGAGCGCCAGAAGATCAGCGCGGAGCTCGCGCAGCTCGCCGAGGAGGGCGCGAACGCGCAGAAGGCGATCGAGCAGTGGCGCAACCTCCTCCGGCACGACCCGGGGAACGTCGAGGCGCGGGAGGGCCTGAAGCGCCTGTACCGCGCGACGGGTGGCTTCAACGCGCTCGCGGATCTGCTCCGCGGCGAGCTCGAGCGCACCCCACCGGACGACCCCGCGCGCCTTCCGCTGCTCAAGGAGATCGCGCAGCTCTACCGCGATCACATCAAGAGCGACTCCGCCCTCGTCACGGTCCTCTCGCAGATGACCGCGATGGATCCGAAGGACCAGGAGGCCGTGCGTGAGCTGGTCCGCGTGTACGACGCCCTCGGCCGCTGGCGCGACCTCCTCGCCGCGCAGGGCCGCCTCGCCGAGCTCGAGGAGGACACGGGCCGGCGCGTCGAGCTGTATCGCGCCATCGCGCGGCGCTGGCTCGAGCAGTTCTCGAACCTGCAGAACGCCATCGAGGCGTACGAGAAGCTCCACCGGCTGAAGGCGGACGACGCCGAGGCCATGAAGAACCTCAAGGAGCTCTACGGGAAGCGGCGCGCCTACCGCCCGCTGTTCGACCTCCTCGAGGAGGAGTGCGAGGCGACCCCCCCCGGACCTGCGCGCCGCGATCTCCTGCTCGAGATGGCGAAGCTCGCCGCCGAGCGGCTCGATCGAGGGGCCGACGCGATCGAGCTCTACAAGGCGGTCCTCGCGCACAGCCCCGACGACGGGGCGACGATGGACCTGCTGGAGAAGCAGGCCGAGCGCGACAAGGACTTCGCCACCGTCGCCGAGGTTCTCGAGCGCCGCGCCGAGAGCGCGTCGGACGACGCCGCCAAGCTGGCCGTGCTCCACAAACTCGGGGGTGTCTACACCGATCGCCTGCACGACGCGGCGAGCGCGACGCGGACGTGGCAGCGCGTCCTCGCGCTCTCGCCCGGTCACCCCAAGGCGCTCCGCGTCCTCCGCGACACGTACCTGACCACGAGCGATTTCGACGCGCTCACCGCGCTCTACGCGGGCACGGGAGACTGGGAGGGGCTCGTCGAGGTGCTGTCGACGGCGGCCGACAAGGCCGTCGATCCGGACGTCAAGGTCGACCTCAGCTACCGCGCGGCTGGCGTCTACGAGGGCAGCCTCGGGGCCCCCGAGCGCGCGGCGAGGAGCTACGAGCGCGTCCTGGCGGCTCGCCCCGGCGACGATCGCGCGGCCGCGGCGCTCGTGCCGATCTACGAGAAGGACGAGAAGTGGTCCCGCCTCCCGCCGCTCTACGAGATCCTCCTCTCGGCCACGGGGGACGTCGACGCGAAGGTCGAGCTCCTGAAGAAGCTGGCCGTCGTCGCCGGTGAGCGCCTCGGCGACAAGTCGGGTGCCTTCGCCTACGCCGCCCGGGTGTTCGACATCTCGTTCCGCCGGGACGGCGCCCTCGAGGATCTCGAGGCGGCCGCCAAGGCGTCCGGCGAGTGGGCGGGCTTCTCGCAGATCCTTCAGAAGTACGCCGCCGATCCGAGCCTCGCGCAGGCGCAGAAGACGACCCTGTCCGTCAAGCTCGCCGAGATCGCGGCCACGCAGCTCGGCAAGGTCGACCACGCCGTGGACACCTACAAGGACCTCCTCGCGCGCACGCCCGACGACGTGGGCACCATCGCGTCGCTCGACCGTCTGCTTCGCGCGACGTCGCGCCACGACGACCTGCGATGGCTGTTCCGCCACCGGGTCGACCGAGGTGAAGTGGCCCAGAAGCTCGAGATACTCGCCGAGTGGGCGGTCCTCGAGGAGGAGTCGCTCGGCGCCCCCGATCGGGCGGCGTCCCTGTACCGCGAGATCATCTCCATCGCCCCCGACAACGGCCGCGCGCTCCTTTCACTCTCTCGCCTGCTGAAGACCGCGGGGGACGCGGAGGGCGCCGCGCACGTCCTCGAGCGTGACCGCGACCTGAGGGAGGGTGCGGAGCGCGCCGCCCGCGAGATCGACCTGGCGCGGCTCTACATGGGCCCGCTCAAGAAGACGGTCGAAGCGCTCGCCGCGGCGACCCGCGCGCTCGAGCTCCTGCCGAACGATCCCACCGTCATCGCCGTCGTGGAGGAGCTCCTGCCCCTCTCGGAGACGCGCGCCAAGGCGGCGAGCCTGCTCGAGCAGTCGTACGGCGAGACGGGGAAGCTCGACAAGCAGGCGGAGGTCCTCGGCGTTCTCATCGCAGCCGCCGCCTCGAAGGCCGACCGTCTCGTTCTCTACCGACGCCTCGACCGTGTCCGCGAGAAGCTCGGCAACCGCAGCGCCTCGTTCGACGTCATGACCCGCTGCGCCGAGGAGATGCCGCAGGAGCTCGAGGTCTGGGACCGGCTGGGCGAGCTCGCGACCCTCACCGACCGTCAGCAGGATCACGTCGACGCCCTCGCGCGTGCTGTACCCGCGCGCGGGCCATCCAACCTTCCGATCACGGTCGAGCTCGACCTGGCGGAGCGCGCCGCCACGCTGTACGAGGAGACGATCGACGACATCGACAAGGCGCGTCCCTACTGGGAGCGCATCCTCCTGGCCGACGCGACGAACGAGCGCGCGTTCTCGCGGCTCAAGCACATCCTGACGACGCGAGAGCGCTGGGAGGACCTCCAGGACCTCTACGAGCGCATGGTCCTCCGCACCGACGACCCGCCGAGGCAGGCCGAGCTCCTCACCGAGGCGGCCCTCATCGCCGAGGAGATCACGCAGGACCGGAAGCGCGCGATCGCCTTCTACGAGAAGATCCTCGTCGTCTCCCCGGGTCACGAGCAGGCCACGCTCGCCCTCGACAAGCTCTACCCCAAGGAGGCCGAGTGGAAGAAGCTCGGCGATCTCCTCGCGCGCCGGATCGCCGACGGCGGCATCTCCGACCTCACGGACATCAAGGTGCGCCTCGCCCGGTTGCAGTTCGCGGAGCTCGCCCATCCGGCGAGCGCCCTCGCGCTCGCGGAGGACGTGCTCGCCGGCGACGCCGGAAACCGCGACGCGCGCGACCTCGCCGAGAAGTGCCTGGACCGGGCGGACCTCCGCGGCAGGGCGGCGCAGATCCTCGAGGCGGTCTACCAGGAGCAAGGTGACAGCCGAGAGCTCGTGCGCGTGCTCGAGGTGCGCCTCGAGTTGACCCTCGCTCCGACCGAAAAGCGCGAGATTCTCCGGCGCATCGCCGAGCTCCGCGACGACAAGCTGACGGACGACGAGGGGAGCTTCTCCGCCTACTCTCGGCTCTTGCCGCTCGCCCCCGACGACGCCGAGGCGCGCCGTCGGCTCCTCGAGATCGGCCGTCGCCTCGGGGCGTCCGAGCGCGCCGCCGCGGTCCTCGTGGAGGCCGCGAAGGCCGTCGAGGTGGCGTCCGTTCGCGCCGAGATATCCAGCGATCTCGCGCACCTGTACGAGTCCCTCGGCAACTTCGACGACGCCGAGCGCGCCTGGAAGGCGGTCGTCGAGATCGACCCGGACGACGTGACGCAGGCGCTGCCGGCGGCGCGCGCGCTCGAGCGCATCTACGCGATGCAGTCCCGCACGCGCGAGCTCTGTGACGCGCTCGCGCTGGAGGTCAAGCTCGAGCAAGACGGTGACGCGCGACGCGAGCTCTACGGTCGCCTGGGCCAGCTCGCCGAGACGGAGCTCGAGGATCTACCGCGCGCCATCGCGGCGTGGCGCGTCCGCATCGAGGACGATCCGTCCGACGAGGCCGCGCTCGCTGCGCTCGATCGCCTCTACGAGCGCACGGGCGACCACCGCGCGCACGTCGACGTCCTCCGGGCGCGCGAGCGACTCACGGACGACCCGGAGGCGCGTCGGGAGCTCATGGTGCGGGCCGCGGCGGTCCTGGCGGGCCCGCTCGCGGACGTCCCCGAGGCCATCCTGGCGTACCGCGCCATCCTCGATGACTTCACGCCCGAGCGCGCCGTTCTCGGCGCCCTTGCGGGCCTGTACGAGCGCGCGGAGCGCTACCCGGATCTCGCGGAGACGCGCGAGGCGGAGCTGGCCCTCGTCGACGACGTGAAGGAGCGGGTGGGCCTGCTTCACGGCATCGGGCGTGTGCGGCAGACGCACCTGTCGGATCCGGCGGGGGCGCTGGAGGCGTTCCGGCAGGCCCTGATGCTCGACACGTCGCACCTGCCGACCCGCGCCGCGCTCCAGGAGATGCTGGCCGACCCGGACGCGCAGCGCGAGGCCGCGGAGATGCTGCGCCCGCTGTACGAGACGGACGGCGCCGACAGGGAGCTCCTCGGTGTCCTCGACATCGAGGTCCTGTTCGCCGATACGCCCGCGGAGCGCCTCGCCATCTACGGCTACGCCACCGGGATCGCCACCGACAAGGTCGGCGACCGCGCGCGCGCGCTCGGCTACGCAGAGAAGGCCCTGAAGGACGCGGTCGGCGAGCCGGAGCTCGGCGCGTGGCTCGAGCGCACCGAGGCCCTCGTGAAGGACGCCCCCGCCGGGGATGCGGGTCGCGATCGATGGCAGGCGTTCGTGAAGCTCCTCCTCGAGATCGCGCCCGCGGTCGTCGACGAGGAGATGCAGCTCACGGTGCAGCTCCGCACCGCCGCGCTCGCCGAGCGGGAGCTCTCGGACAAGGAGCTCGCGAAGTCCTGCTACAAGAAGGCCCTGGACGTCCGCGCCGACTCCGACGTCGCGCTGCGCGCCCTCGAGCGCATCTATGGCGAGCTCGGCGAGCACGTGCTGCTCCGCGAGATCCTCCGCCAGCGCTCCGACGCGGCCGCCACCGAGGAGGACAAGCGCGCCATCCTGTTCAAGGAGGCCGAGCTCTGCGAGGGCGCGCTGGGTGACAAGGCCGAGGCCCTCGCCATCTACGAAGCCATCCTCGACGTCGAGCTCGTTCCGGCCGCCGCCGGGGCGGCGGAGCGCCTCTACCGGGACCTCGCGCGGTGGGACGACCTCGTGGCGCTGCTCGAGCGGCAGCTGTCCCACCTCGAGCGTGGGCAGGAGCGCGAGCGGGCCGAGCTCGGCTTCAAGCTCGGCGACGTCTACCGCCTCCACCTGAACAGCGTCGAGCAGGCGTTCGATCAGTACGAGGCGGCGCTGGCCGCCGAGCCGCAGCACGGGCCGACCGTCGAGGCGCTCGAGGCATTGATGACCGATCGCGCCAGCGCGGCGCGCGCCGCCGAGATGCTCGAGGCGGTGTACCTTTTCCGCCTCGACTGGCGCCGCGTGATGGGTACCCTCGAGGCCCGGCTCGGGGCGAGCGAGGATCCGGACGAGAAGCGGACGTTGCTCCGCCGCCTCGCGAAGCTCCACGAGGAGCAGGAGGAGAACTACGGCGCCGCCCTCGAGGTGACGGCGCGCCTCCTCTCCGAGGACGTGACGGACGAGACGACCTGGGCCGAGCTCGAGCGTCTCGCGCGCGTCGCGAGCGCGGAGCGGCGTCTCGCCGAGATCTACGCCGGCGAGCTCGAGAAGGTGACGAGCGACGAGCCCGCGACCGCCCGGCTCGGCTACCGCACCGGCGAGCTGTTCGAGGCTGCCGGCGAGCGTGATCGCGCGCTCACGTTCTATCGTCGCGCGTACGCCTTCGCGCCCGAGGAGAGCCGGAGCGCGTTCCTTGCGATCGATCGTCTGCTCGTACAGGCGAAGCTCCCGGAGGAGCGCGTCGCGCTCTACCGAAGCGGGCTCGACGTGCAGTCCGACCCGGCCGAGCGCCTCAAGATCCTGCACACGATCGGGGAGCTCCAGGAGAAGGAGCTCTCGGATCTCGACGGCGCGATCGCGACACACCGGGAGAGCCTCGACACGGACGAGAGCGACGCCACCAGCATGGAGGCCTTGACGCGCCTCTACGCGGACCGCGAGCGCTGGAGCGATCTCGCCGACCTCCTCCGTCGCCGCGGGGAGATCTCCGCGCTCCCGGAGGAGGAGGCCCGGTTCCGCCTCGAGCTCGGCAGGCAGCTCGAGACGCGCCTCGGGGACACGCCGGCGGCGCTCGACGAGTACAAGACGGTCGTCGATCTCGAGGGAAAGGGCCCGTCTCGCCAGGGCGCCATCAAGGCGCTCGAGCGCCTGATGAAGGTGGACGAGTTCCGTGCCCGCGTGGTCGACATCCTGCGGCCGATCTACGAGGCCGCGGACGACTGGCGCAAGGTCATCGAGGTCAACCGCGAGCGGTACGCGATCGCGGAGACGACCAGCGATCGCGTCGCCATCCTGAAGGAGACGGCTGGGTTGCTCGAGCAGCGCGGGCGTGACAACCAGGGGGCGCTCGACTGCGCGCGCACGGCGTTCTACCTCGATCCGGACGACGAGGAGGCGCGCGAGTCGGCGGTCCGCCTCACCGAGGCCACCGGCCGGTGGGACGATCTGGCGGAGACGTACGAGAACGCCATCGCACGCGCCGAGGGGGTCCGGCAGCGCGAGCTCCTCGAGGCGCTCGCGCGGCTCCACGACAAGCGGCGCGACGACCCGCGGCGAGCCCTCGTCGCGTGGGCGCGGGTCTTCAGCCTGGACGAGACCGATCCGGCGCCGCTCGAGGAGATGGACCAGCTCGCGACCCTCCTGTCCGACTGGGGCGCGCTCGTGCACATCCTCGCCAAGCGCGCAGAGCTCCTGTCCGCCGACGACGAGCGGGCCAGCATGTGGCGCCGCATCGGCGAGGCGCGGCGTGACATGCTCGACGATCCCCCGGGCGCGATCGACGCCTGCGAGCGCGCCCTCGAGCTGGAGCCGGACAGCGCGGTCACGATCGACCACCTCCTGCCGCTCTACGAGGCCCGGAACGACGCCACGCGCCTGGTCGATCTGTACAAGCGAAGGATCGAGCTCTGCGGGGCCGGCGACGATGCCCTCAAGTTCGAGCTGCTCTGCGCAGCGGCCGCCCGCTACGACACCGGGCTCGGCAACCGCCGCGAGGCGATCGTCCTCTACAGCGAAGCGATCCTCGTGAAGCCCGAGAGCCCCGACGTGGTCGCGCGGCTCGGCGTGCTGTACGAGGCCGAGCGCCTCTGGCCGGAGATGCTCGAGAACCTCCGCCTTCGCGCCGCGACGGCGGACACGGTCGATCTCCGCCGTCAGCTCACGCGGAGGATCGCGGACCTGCTGGCGAACGAGCTCGACGAGCCGTCGCAGGCGCTCGAGGCGTACCGCGAGCTGCTCGCCGATGGCTACGACGCCGACGTGGCGGTCGCGGTGTTCCGCCTCGCGGAGCGCTGCGAGGAGATCCGGCTCGAGGCCGCGGGGATCCTCGAGCCGGTGCTCCGGCAGGCCGCGCGTTACGTCGACCTGGTCCCGGTGCTCGAGATGCGTTGCCGCGCCGAGACCGACCCCGCCGAGCGCGCCGTCACGCTGCGCGCGATCGCCGAGATCCAGGAGACGAAGCGCGACGACGCGGCGCTCGCCCTCGGCGCGCTCCTGCGGGCGCACGCCGAGGTCCCCCACGAGGCCTCTCTGCACGAGGATCTCGAGCGCGTCGCCGGGCGCCTGGGCCAGGACGGCTTCAGGCGGTACGCCGACGCGCTCTCGGACAAGGCGGCGAGCGTCTTCGACGCGCAGGTCACCGCCGACCTCTTCCGGCGCCTCGGCCGTGTCGCGCGTGACGAGCTCAAGGACGCGAAGCGCGCCGCCGACGCGTTCCAGGCAGCCGCCGAGCGCGGCGGCGACACGCCCGAGATCCTCCGCTCCCTCGAGGCCGTGTACGGCGATCTCGGCGACACGCGCGCGCTCGTCGACGTGCTGGAGCGCCGCATCGCGCTGGCCACGTCTCCCGGAGAGGAGGCCGACCTCTACCACCGGCTCGCCACGTTGCAGATCGATCCGCTCGGCGAGAAGCGACAGGCCCTCGCCACGCTCCGGCTCGCGCTCGAGAAGGCGCCCGATCACGTCGCCAGCCGCGAGGCGCTCGAGCGCCTGCTCGCGGAGGACGACCTGTTCGACGACGTCTTCGAGACCCTGGAGTACACGTACCGCGCGCTCGGGGCGGGCGATGCCCTCGCTTCCCTCTACGAGCGGCGCGTGCAACGCGCGGTGACGGTGAAGGATCGTGTGCGGGCGCGGCTCGATCTCGCGCGCGTCCTCGAGAACAACACGCAAGACGCCACCCGAGCCCAGCGCGCCGTCGAGGCGGCGTTGCTCGACGACGTGGCCGACACGGATGTCCTCTCGGAGCTCGAGCGCCTCGCAGGGGACACGAGCGGCTGGGCGAGCGCGCAGGAGGCGCTCGCCCGCGCGCTCGACGAGGCCGAGAAACGCGGACCGGACTCCGCGGGCGCGGTTCCTCGCAGCACGGCGGCGGAGCTCTACACGCGGCTCGCCGGGTGGCGGAAGGACAAGACCTCCGACGCGCGCGGGGCCGAGGAGGCGTTCGGCCGCGCGCTCTCGCTGGATCGCGAGAACGTCGAGATCCTGCGCGCGCTGGAGGAGCTCCAGCGTGCGCCAGGACGCGAGCGCGATCTCGTCGCCACGCTGCGCCTCCGCGCCGGGCTCGAGAACGACATCGAGGAGAAGAAGGGCCTCCTCCGCGAGGCAAAGAACCTCGCGGAGAGCCCCGTCGCCGACGCGTCGCTGGCCGAGGCGGTCCTCCGGGACATCCTGCGGGAGGACGACAGCGACGGCTGGGCGCTCGTCGAGCTCACACGGCTCCGCGAGGCGGCGGCGGATCACGCGGAGGTGGCGGCGCTCTACCTCCGGCGGGCCGATCTCTCCCAGGACGGGGACGAGCTCGTCCGCCTGCGGCGCGAGGCCGCGAACGTCTTCGAGACCAGGCTGGGCGACGTTCCGCGCGCGATCCAGCTCTACGCCGAGATCCTCGACGAGGAGCCCAAGGACACGGGCGCGCAGGAGCGGCTGCGTGCGCTGTACGAGGCAGGGGGCAGGTTCGAGGAACTCGGCCGACTGCTCGTCAAGCTCGTCGACGCCGCCGAGAGCCCGGCGGAGCGCTCGGGGCTTCGTCTCGTGCTCGCGCGTATCCAGGCAGAGCGCTTCGGGTCCCACCGCGACGCGGTGGACACGCTGCGCGCGGTGCTCGACGAGGAGCCCGATCACACCGAGGCGGCCCTCGGCCTCTCGAGGATCCTGGAGGAGACCGGCCAGTCGGCCGATCTCGCCGACTTCCTCGCCGTGCGCATCGACCGTGCGAAGGGTCGCGGGGACGTGGCCGCCGAGCTCTCCCTCCGCGTGCGCCTCGGAGGCGTGCTCGAGACGGGCGTGAAGGACGCGACGCGCGCCCTCGAGACCTACGAGTCGGTGCTCGAAGGCGACGCCAACCACCACGAGGCCCTCGAGGCCGTCGCACGCCTGGCCGAGGCGCGCGGCGCGTGGGAGAAGGCGGCGCACGCCCTGGCCCGCCTGGCGGCTCTCGCCGAGGGCGCGGACACGATCCGGTACGCGCTCCGCCTGGCCGACGCGCGCGAGAAGCTCGACGACGACGGCGGTGTGGAGTTCGCCCTCAAGCTCGCGCTCTCCGCGGACGCGAGGAACGCCTCCGTCCGCGGTCGCCTCCGCGATCTGTACGAGAAAGGCAAGAAGTGGAGCGAGCTCGCTGCGCTGCTCGCGGAGGACTCGGAGCTCTGCGCCGGGGATGACGCCAAGGAGCTGCCGGAGCGCGTCAAGCTGCTGCGGCGTGCCGCCCGGATCCACCTCGTGGAGCGCGGGGTCGCGGGGGACGCGGTCCCGCTGCTCGAGCGCGCCGCGGAGCTCGTGCCGCAGGATCGTGAGCTCCTCCTCGCCCTATGCGACGCGTACACCGAGGCCTCTCGCGAGCGCGACGCGACCGTCGTCCTGGAGCGCATCATCGCCGCCTTCGGCCCGAAGCGCACCAAGGAGCTCAGCGTCTACCACCACCGCCTCGGGAACGCGCTCGCGCGCCTGGGCGAGCGGGATCAGGGCCTCGCTCAGCTCGATCTCGCCTTCAAGATCGACCCCGGCAGCATCCCGGTTCTCCGCGATCTCGGCCTCCTTGCCCTCGCCGCGGGCGATCTCGAACGTGCGCAGAAGACCTTCCGCGCCCTCCTCCTGCAGAAGCTCGACAAGCAAGCAGGCATCACGAAGGGCGAGGTGTTCTTCCACCTCGGCGAGATCAGCCTCAAGCAGAACGACAAGACCAAGGCGATGCAGATGCTGGAGCGTGCCATCGAGAACGAGGCGACGCTGACGAAGGCCAAGGAGCTCCTGGCCTCGCTGAAGGGATGATCCCGCGGCCCTTGCGCCGCCTGTGTGGCGCGCTGGTGGGAACGCTCGCCCGCGTCTGGGTGCGCACGCTCCGCGTCACGGTGTCCGGAGTGGAGCCCGATCCCCGGCGCCGGTGGGTGCTCGCGTTCCAGCACGGGACGCAGTTCGCGCTCCTCGGGTGGGCGCCGCGCCGGGACACCGCCGTGCTGGTGAGCCTGTCGGCGGACGGCGACCTGCAGGCCGCCGCGCTCCCCCGGCTCGGGCTCGTCGTGCGGCGCGGGTCGAGCTCTCGAGCCGGTGCGCGCGGGCTACTGGCCCTCATCCGGACGATGCGTGATGGGCTCGACGGCGCCTTCGCCGTCGATGGGCCCCGGGGCCCGCGCGGCGTGGTGAAGAAGGGGGCGGTGCTCGCCGCGCGCCGCTCGGGTGGGATCCTGGTGCCGATGGGAGCGTCCGCGCGTCACGCCCTCGTGCTGCGCCGGGCGTGGGATCACTTCCTCCTGCCGCTCCCGTTCACGCGCGTGGCCATCGTCCTGGGCGACGCGCTCGAACCGGACGGCGACGATCCGAGGGCCGCGCTGGAGGTGGCGATCGACGCGGCCAACGCTCGGGCCGCCCACCTGCTCGACGCGCCGATGTCGGTTCTGGAGCAGCGCGCGTGATCGCGCTGGTCGACGGCGCCCCGGCCACGGAGGTGCCGGTCGCCGATCGCGGCTTCGGCTACGGCGACGGCGTCTTCGAGGTGCTCCTCGCGGAGGGTCGCCGCGTGCGCGCGCTGGACATGCACCTCGCGCGGCTCGCCCGCTCTGCCGCGCTCCTGGGAATCGAGCCCGGGCGCCACCTGGCGGGCGCGCGCGCCGACGTGGCGCGTCTCGTCGGGGCGGCTTCGGGTCGAACGTACCTCCGCGTGGTCCTCACGCGCGGAGACGGCCTGGGCCTCGACCCTCCACCCGCTCCGTCGCGGAGGGTGGTCCTCGCGGCGCCCGCGGTCGCGGGCGGTCCATCGGCGCTGCGGGCGATCACGGCGCACGGGCACCCTTCGCCCGTCCCGACAGCGAAGACGCTCTCGCGCGCGGGGCACGTCGTCCATCGCCTTCGCGCACGCGCGGCGGGAGCGGACGAGGCGATCATCGTCGAGGATGGCCTGGCGCGGGAGGCGACGGCGGCCAACCTCCTGGCGGTCGTGGACGGCGTCCTTCGCGCCCCGCTCGACCGCGCGCTCGCGGGCATCACCCGCGAGATCGTCCTCCGCCTCGCCCGCGCGTCCGGTATGCGTGTCGACGAGGGGGACCTCCCCGAGGTCGATCTCCGGCGCGCGTCGGAGGTGATCGTGACGTCCACCATGCGAGGCGTCGTCCCGCTGTCGGGGCTCGACGATCGATTGCTCGCGGGGGTCGAGGGTGCAGCCGGCCGGGCGCTCCTCCGCGCGTACGCCGATGGCCTCGCCGATCACATGGCGGAAGTTCATGAAACTACGTCGTAAAGTGTTACCCTCGGCTGCCCCGTGTGAATGGGAACCCGGGGCGGCGCGTCCAACACGAACCCCCCTTGCTCTCCCGCGCGGAGAGCGCTTCAAGGAGTCTCCATGCGAACGACACTCGGTCTCGTCACGCTCGCGCTCGTCGGTGTCGCCGGCTGCAGCGTGTCCACCGCGCCAGGCTCGATCACCTTCAAGAGCCAGACGCGCTTCACCTCGCCCGACATCACCAAGACGTCGGCCAAGGACTGGTCGGGCGAGGCGATCGAGATCAACGACGACGGCACCTCCGTGAGCGTGAACGGCGGCCTCAGGGTGATCGGCGATCCGACGGCGAAGAGGATCACCATCACCGCGCGGGTCATCGCGTACGCGGACGCTGACGACGAGGCCAACGCGAAGCTCTCGATCGCGGAGGCCCAGCAGACCCTCACCATCACCGAGGAGGCGCAGAAGATCACCGTCCGCTGCGGCCACGGCCAGACGCATGGATCCTCCAAGCCCGACAAGAGCGGCTGCGAGCTCCTGACCGTCACCATCCCGTCCGGGGACGCCACGACGCCCCTCAACCTCACGGTCGGCTGCGGCAACGGCGACATCACCCTGTCCAGGGTCACCGGTCAGATCCTCGTGGAGGAGAACGGAACAGGATCCATCAACGCGTCCGTGAACCCCGCGAAGGGCAAGCCCATCCAGATCACGGGCAAGCAGGGCAACGACGTCACGGTGGCGCTCCCGGCCGACTTCGCCGCGGATCAGGTCGTCCTGTCCGCCGAGCCTGCCAGCAAGATCTCGAACGCCTTCTCGGACGTCCAGTCGGGCAGCGGGCGCGGGACGCAAGGCACGGGCGCGAGCAAGATCACCATCACGTCGACCCCCTTCGCCGGGTCCAGCGGAACGGTCTCCCTCACGAAGCAGTGAGAATGGCTATCGCCTCGATCTCGACGCGCGCGCCCCGGGGGAGCTTCGACACTTCCACCGTCGCGCGTGCGGGGTAGGGCTCCCGGAAGGCGCTGGCGTACACCTCGTTGACGGCCGCGAAGTCGGACATCGAGGTGAGGTAGATCGTCGTCTTGACGACCTGGCCCAACGTGGCGCCCGCCGCGACGAGGACGGCGCGCAGGTTCGCGAGGACCTGCGCGGTCTCCTCGCGGACGTCGCCGGTGACGAGCTGGCTCGTGGCGGCATCCAGCGGGATCTGTCCCGAGAGGAAGAGCATGTTCCCGGCGCGGATCGCCTGCGAGTACGGTCCGATGGCGGCGGGGGCTTCCGGGGTGGCGATGGGCTCCATGTGACCGGGGATGCTACCCGAGCTTCTGCCGGCCGGCGAGGGCGCGGCTCATCGTGATGGGATCCGCGAACTCGAGGTCCCCGCCGTGGGGGACACCGCTCGCGATGCGGGTGAGCGAAACGCCCAGGCTCTCGAGCTCGCGCTTGAGGAGGAGCGCCGTCGCCTCGCCGTCGACGCTCGGGGGGGTCGCGACGATCACCTCCCGCACGTCGTCCTCTCGGATCCGCGAGCGGAGGCGCGGCAGCGGCAGATCGTCGGGCCCCACGCCCTCGAGCGGCGAGAGCAACCTGCCGAGCACGAAGTAGCGGCCTCGCATGGTCCCTGCGCGCTCGATCGCCGCGAGATCGTGGACCTTCGCGACGACGCAGAGCACGGAAGCGTCGCGCCGGGCGTCCGCGCAGACCTCGCAGGTCGGGGGGACGTCGGGCTCCGCCTCGGCGAGGTTGCCACACCTCGCGCAGGGACGGATCCGCTCGTGGAGGTGAAGCATCTCGTCCCCGAGCTGCTCCGCCAGGTCCGGCTCGGCCGACAGGAGGTACAGCAGGTAGCGCTGCGCCGTCTTCTCGCCCACACCCGGGAAGCGCGACAGGAGAGTGACGAGGCGCTTCGCGCGCGGCGGCAGCACCTCAGCTTCCGGGCAGCTTGGCCCCGCCGGTGATCTTCGCGATCTCGGCGTCGACGGCGCGGTCGGCCTCGGCGAGCCCGGCGTTGGCAGCCGCGCAGATCCCGTCGAGGACGATGTCGAGGCCTTCCTCCGCCAGGAAGGCGGGATCGACCTCGACGCGCGAGAGCTTGCGCCCGTAGGTGACGGTGACCTTCACCTTGTCTCCCAGCGCGGTGCCTGTCGTCTCGAGATCGGCGAGCCTCGCCTTCGCCTCGTCGATCTTGCGCTGCATGCGCGCGGCCTGGCGCATGATCTCGTTCATTCCGCCACGGAACTGCATCGCTTCTCCTTACCTCAGTCCTCGGGAATTTTCACGTCGCGGAGCTCGCCGTCGAACAGCGAGATCGCCAGACGGACCAGCGCGTGATCCGCCACCGCCTTCCTCGCCGCCGCCGACGCCGCGAGCCGTGCGTCCTCGGCCATCGCGGACAGGGTCGCGACGGACCGCGCGCCCGTCGTGTCGAGCGTGATCGGGACGTCGCCGACGCCGAAGTGGCGCGCCGCAGCGCGCGCGACGAGGCGCAGCACCTCCGGCTGCTTGGCCTGCTCGGCCGGGAAGGATCCGGGGACGAAGCCGATGACGAGCCCGTCGGGCGCGACCGCGAGCGGGGCACCGTGCTCGTACACGCTCGCGTACTGGTGGCTCTCGTGGTGGATCGCCTCCACGATCGAGCGCCACGCGGCGAGCACCTCGGGCGCGGGCAGGAGCCGCGGTGCCGGCGGCGGCACCGGCGGCGGCACCGAGGCGGGGAGGGTGTCCGACCGCGGGACCTCGGGCACCACGGCGCGGGGGGCCGCGGCGATGGCGCTCGTCCCGCGCGTCTCGAACGAGCCTTCGGCGCGGGCCTTGGAGATGGGCGACACGCTCGCTGGGCCCGGGGAAGGACCTCGGCCCGGGCCGCCGGATCGCGCCGCCCCGCCGCCACCGCCACCGCGACCCGGGCCCGGGGGAGGGGCGCCGCCGGAGAGGCGCCGCTCGAGATCGCCGAGGCGGGAGAGGAGCTCGTCGAGGGGAAGCAGGGGAGGGCGCCGCGCGAGCCGCACGAAGGTCATCTCCAGCGCGTGCCGCGGCTGGGCGCTCTTCGCGATCTCGTCGAAGCTCCTCGAGAAGCCCTGGTAGACGCGCAACACGTCGTCCAGCTCGTGGCGCGCCGCGACGTCGACGATCGCGCGCTCCTCCTCCTCCGGAAGGGCGAGCAGCCGGGCGCGCTCCTCCCCGGGCGACGCCTGGCACGCCTTCGCCACGACGAGGTCGCGGAGGTGGTGGAGGAAGTCCTTCGCCACGTGCACCACATCGAAGCCCTGCTCCGCGATCGCTCGCGCGATGTCGAGCGCGCCCGTGGCGTCGCCTCCGAGAATCGCGGCGCCGAGGTCGTGCATCACGCTACGATCGGCGACGCCGAGGACCCGGGCGACGTCCTCCCCGCGGAGCGTGTCCCCGCCGTACGCGACCACCTGATCGAGGAGGCTCATCGCGTCGCGCATCGAGCCGGCCGCCTCGCGGGAGAGCGTCGCGACGGAGGCGTCGTCGGCGACGATGCTCTCCTGCGCGAGCACCTCGCGGATCCGCGTCGCGATCATGGGCGCGCCGATGAGCTTGAAGTCGTACCGCTGGCAGCGGCTCAGGATGGTCACGGGGACCTTGTGGACCTCGGTCGTCGCGAAGATGAACTTCACGTGGGGCGGCGGCTCCT
>SXNL01000209.1 GCA_005777185.1 Myxococcales bacterium | reverse complement strand
GGGTCGGCCGGGGGCGCGAGGCGCGGGTCGACCGGGGGCGCGAGACGGGGGTCCCCCCCGGGCGCGAGACGCGGATCCGTCGCGGGCGCGAGACGCGGATCCGTGGGCGCGAGACGCGGATCCGTCGCGGGCGCGAGACGCGGATCCGCGGGCGCGAGACGCGGATCCGTCGCGGGCGCGAGACGCGGATCCGCGGGCGCACCGTACCGGGGATCCGCCGCGTACCGTGGATCCGCCGGGGTTCCGTAGCGTGGATCCGCCGCCGTGCCATACCGCGGATCGGCGGGCGCGCCGTACCGCGGATCGACGGGCGCGCGACCCGACGCGAGCGCGCTGGCCGCCGTCGACGGCGACGCCGAGGGCGCGCCACGCCTCGCCTGCGGCGGCGGATCGTCGACGAGCAAGAGGTACATCGCGGCGACGATCACGAACGGCGCGAGCACGATGGACGCCTTGCGCGGCGGGGAGGCGGCCTTGAACTGCGCGATGGCCTCCTGAACCGCGTCCTTCTGCGCGGCCGTGGTGACCTGCGGCATCGGGATGTTGGTGAGCGGCGGGCCGTACACGCCCGCGTTACCGTTCATCCCGCCCGGGTGCATCCCGCCCGGGTGCATCCCGCCCGGGTGCATCCCGCCCGGGTGCATCCCGCCCTGGGGCATCCCGCCCTGGGGCATCCCGCCCTGCATCTGCATCTCGCGCATGTGCATTTGCTGGAGGTGCATCCCGGTCTGCTGCATCTGGGCCCCGATCGGCGTCTGGGCGATCTGGCCCGCCATGCCCATCGGCATCGGCGGATACGGACCGGAGCCACCGTAAGCAGGCTCCGCGGGGACGATCACGCTCGGGACGTCCGCGACCGGTTGCCGGCCGGAGGATGGGCGCGCGGGCTCTCCCGCGGCGGGGCGCGGCTTGTTCGTCCCCGCGGTCGTCGAGAGCGGGTGCACGCGCGTGGAGTCCTCGTCCACCGAGGCGAAGGAGCCCGGCTGGAAGGGACGCTCGGGAGCCGTCTTGATGGCGGGCCCCGCGCGGGAGGGCTTGTCCGGCCCCGCGAAACCAGGACCGAAGGCCCCGGCGACGGACGGGCCATCGGGGTTTCGCCGCGGCGCCTGCGGCGGCGGCACGGGCATCGGGATCGAGCCCTTCGGACCCGCCGGCATGCCCATCGACGGGCGCTGGGGGACCGGCTGCATGCGCCCGATCTCGGCACCGCCGGGGCGGGCGGGCTCGGGCTGCCGCATCTGGGTGGGCACCGTCGGCGGCGGCTCGGCCGAGATGGGCGGCATCATCTGCGTCTCGTCCTCGCTCGGCGCGAGCGACCGGAACGTCAGCACCGTGTTGCCGATCTCGATCTTGCAGGGCGGGAACAGCTCGGTCCACGTCTTCGCGACGCGGGCGCCGTCCGCCAGGACGGGCTGGCTGTCGTCGGCGCTCTGCATGAACAGCGAGTGCCCATCGAAGTACATGAACGCGTGCACGTCGAGCACGCGCGGCGACTCGAGCCGCCACATGCCCTTCTTGCCGATGGAGAGCGGGGCGAGTTCCTGACCCATCGTGAGCGGCACGAACGCGGGCTCGCCAATGCCCGAGTCGAGCTCGACCACGTGCGTCGCCTGGCTAGCCATGGCCGGGTCCGCGACGCGGCGGTGGCGCCGCCGGCCTCGCGCCCTCCTGCCGCTTCTCGCGCCGCCGGACCGCGTCGTGTACGACGGGCGGGAGATCCACGCCGTGCTCGTGGAGCTGTTCGATGCATCGCGGCATGAGCCCCGTCGGCTCGAGCCGGCTCAGGATCTTGCCGCTGTCGTCGAAGCCGTCGTAGTGACGCTCGAAGACGTCCTGCATCTGGTACGTCTGCGTGGGGATGTCGTAGCCGAGCACCTCGGTGATGTGCGTGATCTTGCGGCTGCCGTCCTGGAGGCGCGACACCTGGACGATCAGGTTCACGGCCGACGCGAGCTGGATGCGTAGCGCGTGGAGCGGCATCTCGATGTCGCTCATCATGGCCATCGTCTCGAGGCGCGTCACGGTGTCGCGCGGGTACGTCGCGTGGAGCGTCGCCAGGCTGCCGCCGTGGCCGGAGGTCATGGCCTGGATGAGATCGAGCGCCTCGCCGCCGCGGATCTCGCCGACGACGATGCGGTCGGGCCGGAGGCGCAGGGTCGCGCGGAAGAGGTCGCGGATCGTGACCTCGCCGCGCCCCTTCGGATCGGGTGGCCGCGCCTCGAGCTGGCACACGTGGACGCGCTGGAGCTGCAGCTCGCGCGAGTCCTCGATCACCACCACGCGCTCGCCCTCGGGGATGAACGACGACAGCGCGTTGAGCATCGAGGTCTTCCCGCTGCCGGTGCCGCCCGCGATGAGGACGTTGAGCTTGCCGCACACGAACGCGTTCAGCGAGACGGCCGCGTCCTCCGTCATCGCGCCGAACCCGATGAGGCGCTCCACCGTGAGCGTCTCCTTGAAGAAGCGGCGGATCGAGACGCACGGCCCGTCGGGCGCGGCGGGCGGGAGCACGGCCTCGATGCGGGAGCCGTCGGGGAGCCGCCCCTCGAGGATGGGCCGCTCCTCGTCGACGTGCTTGCCGACGAACTGCGCGGCGTTGCGCAACGCGGCCGCGAGGGCCTCCTTGTTCTCGAACTTCGCGTCGACGAGGTGGAGCTGGCCTTTCTTCTCGACGAAGATCTGCCCCGGCCCGTTGATCATGATGTCGCTGACCGCCGGGTCATCCAGGAAGGGCCGGATGGGGGCGAAGAACTGGAGCAGCGTCTCTTCGAAGACTTCCTTGGGGATCATCGGGGGCGCCCCTCGCCATGGCGGACGGGTGCCTGCCGGAGTATATCAGGGCGGGGCCGGCCGGCCCCAGTTCGCCGGATTTCCCATTGGTTACGGCACCTTCAGGGCACCCCACCGTCGGAGACCGCCGCGGTGGGGCGCGGCACGTCCTTCAGCATCGACGTCCGCGCCTCCTCCGCGTGAGGCCCCTTCGGCGCGACGCGCAGGTACGCTCGGAAGTGCACGTCCGCCTCCACGACGTCCTCGAACTGATCGCGCAGGAGGACGCCCATGGTGTAGTGCACGTCGGCGTCGTCGGGCCTGGTGGCGAGGACCTTCGCGAGCTCGGCGCGCGCGCTGTCCTTCTCGCCGACCGCGGCGTACAGGGTACCGAGCACGTAGCGGGTGCCCGTGTCGCCGGGGTACTTCACGAGGTAGCGGTCCGCGTACTGGATCGCGACGCGGTACCGGTGGTCCTGCGTGCAGACGCGAAGCAGGATCGGCACGACCTTGCGATCGTCGTACCCCTGCTCCATCGCCGCCGCGAGGTACTCCTCGGCGCGCGTCATGTCGCCGACGGACGCGAGCGCCTTGCCGCGCTCGAAGAGCTTGTCGGGCGTGCCCTCCTTCCGGAATGCGGTGACGTCGGCCTTCATCTTCTCGCCGGGCGTGGCGGCGCAGGCCGGGAGCGACGCGGGGAGGAGGAGGACGAGGGCGAGCGCCTTCGCGATGGGCACGGGGTTCTGCCACGCCGCCCTGGGTATGGAGGCAGCGGAGCCACGCGTCGCCGCTGCTCGGCGGGTGCTCACGTCTTCGGCTTCTCCGAGACCTTCACGCGCATCCGCCGCTCGAGCTGCGTGAGCCACGCCACGTACTCGCCCTGCCTGCCCTCGACGTACTGGAGCAAGGTGTGCGTCCCCTTCAGCGCCCCCTGCCAGTCCTCCACGTTGAGGGCGTGCTCGAGCCTGACGCGCTGGGTGCGGTAGTCGTTCGTGATCTCCACGCGGAGCGCGCGTGCGGTCTCCTCGCAGTACGCGGCGTACGGCTGCTCGCCGGCGGCGCGGAAGCACGCGCCCGCCGTCTCGTAGAGGGGCACCGCCTGGACTCCGTCCTGCACGTGGAAGGGTCTGCGCTCGCGCTTACCATCCGCCACGGCGAGCCGCTCCCGACCGAGCGCCATCGCGGCCGGCCCCGACTGCGGACAGGAGACGATGGGCGGGCCCCAGAGCTCGGGCGGCTCCTTGGGCATCTTCGGCCCCTGCGTCGCGCCGTCGTCGCCGAGCACGAGGTAGAGCCCCGCGGGCAGCATGAGCAGCACCGCGATGAGCGTGATGGGGCTCGTCTTCTTCTTCTGCCCCTGCACGCCGGACGTCGGGCCGGCGCCCGCCGAGTCGCTCGCCATCACGAAGATCTGCGTCTGGTTCACGCCCAGCACGGACTCGGGCGGGAGCGGCGCCTGCGTGAAGGGGATGTTGTTGATCGTGGGCGCGGGCTCGAAGTTCATGGCGCGGGCGAACACACCCGCGGGCCCGAGCTCGATGAGCACGTGCTCGATCTTCGCCTGGTCGAGCGGGAGCCGGATCTCGCAGTGCGCGCCCGAGCCGATGAGCACGCGCTCGCTCTCGATGTTGAGCTGGTCGACCTGACCGGTGGGGAGTCGGATCTGGAAGCGAAGCACTCTCATGTCACAACCCCGATTGCATGTTGAGCATCGCCGGCCCGAGCAGCATCCCCATGATGGTGAAGAACACGAGCATGAGCGGGCCCACCATCTGCACGCCCGCCTTCGCGGCGCCTTCCTCGGCACGTACGGAGCGGCGCGTGCGGGAGACGGCCGCCTGGATCGAGAGCACCTCGGCCACGGGGTTGCCTCGGTCCTCCGCCTGGATGAGCGCGTTCACGAACTCGATGGCCGCGTCGACCGGCGCGCGCACCGAGAACTCGAGCAGCGCCTCGCGCCGCGTGCGGCCGAGGTTCGTGGTCTGGAGGATGAGGGTGAACTCCTCGACCAGCGGGTCGTCCGGGTTGGACGACTTCTCGACGACCTGTCGCACCGCTCCAGGGAAATCGAGCCCCGCGCCCATCGACAGCGCCATGAGGTCGATGACGTACGGGAGACCACGGCCGATGGACTTCAGCCGCTCCTGCCCGATGCCGCTGACCTGCATGTAGGGGAGGGCTGCGCCGAGGAGGAAACCGGCGATCACGGTGATGGCCCCCAGGTCCATCATCCAGCCCGCCACGAGGCCACCGAGCGTGCCGCCGATCGCGGACAGGATGGAGAGCGCGAGGTACTCGTCGGGCGTGAGCCCCATGTAGTCGCCCGCGAGGCCGATCTGCTTGTCGAGGGCCGCGCGCTGCTCCTCGGTGGTGAGGCCGCTCACGCGCACGCCCAGCCAGCGCACGACCGGCTCGAAGCTCGCCCAGGCCTCGTTCGTCGAGAGCGCGCGCTGGCGCTTGAGACCGCGGAGGCCGAGGCGGCTTGCGACGCGCGTGGGGGCGCTCGCCATCGTGTAGATGAGCAGGCTCGCGGCGAACACGAGCGCGAGGATCGTCGCGTAACGCAGGATCAGGACCGTGGGGCTCAGACTGTCCATCGGGCCCTCACATGTCCACCGCGAGGACCTTGCGCGCCAGGACGAGCGCGACGACCCAGCACGCGACGCTGGCGAAGATGATGATGTACCCCATGAGGCTCTGCTGGAGCGGCGTGAAGTAGCCCGGCCACATGAAGTTCAGGCCGACGATGATGACCGCCGGCAGGGCGCCGATGACCCAGAGCTGCATGCGGCCCTCGGCCGTCTTCGTGCGCACGACGCCCTCGAGGCGCCGCATCTCGCGGAGCGAGCTCGCCGTGGTCTCGAGCACCTTGGGCAGGTTGCCGCCGACCTGGCGCCCGATCAGGATCGCCGAGAGCGCGCTGTCGAGCTGCCGCGAGCGGACGCGCGCCGCCATGTGGAGGAGGGACTGATCGAGCGTGCTGCCGACCTTCATCTCCTTGATCGCGAGCTCCACCTCCTGCTTGATCGGGTCCTGGATGACGACGGCGACCGAGTTGAAGGCGGAGCCGATGCTCGGCGTCGTCTTGAGCGCGTTCGCCAGCGCGAGGACGAAGTTGTCGAGCTGCTCCTCGATGAGCTCGACGCGCTTCCGGCGCTGGATCTCGATCCACATCATCGGCGCAGCGGCCACGAGGACCATCAGCGCCCACCAGAGCTCGACCGTCACGACCACGTGCAAGGTCACGATGAGGAACGCCACGACGCACTGCCCGAACGCGATGTGGCGCCCCGGTGTGAAGTTGAACATCGGCCTGAGCCGCTGCTCGAGCGCCGTCGTGTACCGGTTCCAGTAGCGGACCGCGATGCTGCTCGGATCGGCCGCGAGCGACCAGGCGCTCACGAACAGCGCGAGCACCACGGCGGCCGCGCCCGTCACCTTGACGATCTCGGTCAGCGGCGCGACGTCGACGGTCCTCACAGGTACGACTCCCCGCGCTTGCAGAGCCCCATCACGATGAAATCGTTCAGGAAGCTCGGCAGGTAGCCGGTCGCGCGGAACTCGCCCACGACCTTGCCCTTGTGGCCGGTGCCGGTCCGCACGAACTCGAAGATGGGCCGCATCTCGATCTCGCCCGAGTCGCGATCGAGGCCCGAGAGCTCGCTGATCGCGGTGATCTTGCGCGTCCCGTCCGAGAGGCGGCTCTGCTGGACGATGACGTGGACGCTGCCGGCGATCTGCTCGCGGATCGCGCGGACGGGGAGCTCGACGCCCGCCATGAGCACGAGGGTCTCGAGGCGCGAGACGGCCTCGCGCGGGGAGTTCGCGTGGGTCGTCGTGAGCGAGCCGTCG
>SXNL01000208.1 GCA_005777185.1 Myxococcales bacterium | reverse complement strand
GGGGACGGGGGGTGAGGTCTGCGCGGGCGCCCCACCGCCTCCACGGAACCTCTTCGCCTCCCCCATCGCGCGCGTAGCGCGCGATCGGGGGGAGGCCGGCGCGCGAAGCGCGACGGGTGGGGGCACCCTCGCTCGAACGAACGCCTTATCCGAACGGCATTGGCTCTAGCCAGGCGGCCACGCGAGCGGGCGTCCGGCGATCACGTGCACGTGCAAGTGGAAGACGCTCTGCCCCGCCTCCGCGCCGTTGTTCACCACGAGGCGGTAGCCGGCCTCGAGGCCGAGATCGTGCGCCACCTGTCGGGCGGCCAGGAGGACCGCCCCGAGGACCTCCCCGTCCTCCGGCGTCGCGTCGTGGATGCCGGTCATGTGCTTCTTCGGGACGACGAGCACGTGCGTGGGGGCGACCGGGTTGATGTCGCGGAACGCGAGCGCGTGGTCGTTCTCGAGCACGATGGCGCTCGGGATCTTCTTCGAGACGATGTTGCAGAAGAGACAGCCCATGTTCGACCTCCACCCACGACCTACCAGACCACGCCGCCGATCGCGTCGAACAGCCTCGCCTCGGCGTCCGACACCGGCGGATCGGCCCTGACGCCGTGCGGCTCGTTCACCCGCTCCGCGTCCTGGCGCCGGACGACGAGGTGTACCTCCGTCAGGGCGAAGAGGCGGCCCTCCATACCGAACACGAGCGCGAGCAGGTCGGGGCCGACGCTCCTTCGCGGGCTCGGCTTCACGCGGAGGACCTCGCCCGAGCGCGCGCGGGTCGCGACGAATCCCGCGACGAGGTGGCTCGCCGGATCCGCGTAGGGCGACGACGCGCCGGGGGCGCCGTGGGCGATCCAGTCCGCGACGCCCGTCGAAGGGGGGGCGGCGTCGAGTCCCAGCGTGAGGCCCTCGCCACGGAGGGACTCCTCGAGGATGGCCACCGACACGTCGGACGCGGCCCGTACGAGGAGGCTCTCCCGGTCGATCTCGAACACGAGGCTCACGGCGAGATCTCCCGCGGGCTCGCGTCGTGGCGGTACGGATCGGGGGAGGGCGGCGCGACGAGGTTGCCGGGGTTGAGGATCCCGTGCGGATCGAACGCCTTCATCAGCGCGCGCACGGTCGACATCCCGACGCCGCCGAGCTCTTCCGCGAGGCGAGGCGCCTTGGAGCGGCCGACTCCGTGGTGGTGCGCGAGCACGCCGCCCGCCTCGAGCACGGCGGCCATCGCGGCCTTCCACGTGCGATCGTAGACCTCCTCGCAGCCTTCGTCCCACGCCGCGGCCGGGTTCGACGGATCGGGCGCGGCGCTGCCGGCGAACGAGAAGTAGATGCAGCACCCGTCCGGATAGGCGTGGCTGAGATGCGCCATCACGAACACGCTCCGGCCCAGGGCCTTGCGCACGCCGTGGTACACGGCGTCGAGCCGCGACCAGGGCGCGGCGACCTCCATCGTGTCCGAGAAGAGGCCCTTCGCGAAGACCGGCGCCTGCCGGTAGCTCACCGAGTACCTGTGCTGGAACCACTTGCGCGCCTGGCCCTCGCCCTCCCATCCGGCGCCGAGCGCCTCGAACATCCGGCGCGTCTCGGCGAGATCCTCGTACGGCTTCGTGCCGTCGCCCTCGAAGATCACGACCAGGAGCGCGGGACCGAGCGCGATCGAGAGGGGGCCGTCCACGAGCGCGTTGAAGAAGCGCGGCGACTGGAGGCCGCGACGCAGCGCGCGCGTTCCGGCCCCCGGGAACCCGAGCGGGGACGGCGCGCCCTCGCCGCGGGGACTCCTGGGACTGCCCTTCACGGAGCCCTGTCGCGCGAGCATGGCGTCGAACGGATCGTAGAGGCGCATGACCGCGGGGCGCTTCCCGGCCTGGAAGGCGCGGCGCATCGCGTCCCAGCCCCGCTCGGTGGTCGGGAAGGAGAAGGCGCCGTACGCGCGCGTGGTGGGCGCGGGGTGGAGCCGGAGCGTGGCGCGCGTGATGACGGCCATCGTCCCCTCGCTGCCGATGACGATCGGGACGAGGCTCGGGCCGTGCTGTCGGTGGTGGAGTGTCACGACCTCGCCGGTGCCGGTGACGCACTCGAGGGAGATCGCCATGTCCTCGATCTTCCCGTACTTTCCGGAGCACTGACCCGCGCTGCGCGCCGCGAGCCACCCGCCGACCGTGCTGCACAGGATCGACGAGGGGAAGTGCCCGAGCGTGAAGCCCGCGCGCACGAGCTCCTCCTCGAAGGGGACGCCCATCGCGCCCGCCTCGACGTCGACGCTGGGGACCGCGGGATCGATGCCGCGGATCTTCCCCATGCGCTTGAGGTCGAGGACGACGACCTCGTCGGTGGGGAGGATCCCCGCGCACACGCCGCTGCCCGCGCCGAAGGGGACGACGGGCGTGCCCGTGCGTGCGGCCCAGGTGACCACCGCGGACACCTCCGCCGTCGTCTCGGGCCAGACGATGAACCCTGGCCGGTGCGCCCCCACGTTGCCGGCGCGCACGGCGAGGTGGTGCCGCGGCCAGAGATCGCGCGCGTAGGCGACGCGATCGGCAGGATCGTCGCTCGCGCGAATCTCCGGGAGCGCGCGCCTGAGGTCGTCGATCCGCGAGGGCATCGTGGTGAAGCTATCACGTCGCCGGCGTCCGCTGTCCGCCCGCCCGCGTCCGGGTCCGCCGTCGCCCTGTTGCAAAGACGCCCCCCGCGGCGTACGAGTCCCCCGTCATGGTCCCCTTCTCCCAGGCCCTAACCTCCGGCGCGTTCACCGTGGACGGCGCGATGGGTACGCAGCTCTACGAGCGGGGGATCCTCTACAGCGCGTGCTTCGAGGAGCTATGCCTCACGCGGCCCGACGTCGTCCAGAAGGTGCACGAGGACTACGTGCGGGCGGGGGCCACGGTGATCGAGACGAACACGTTCGGCGCGCACGCGATGCGGCTCGACAAGCACCACCTCGGGGGGAAGGTCCGCGAGATCAACCACGCGGCGGTCGCGATCGCGCGCCTCGCCGCGCAGGATCGCGCGTGGGTCGTCGGCGCCATCGGGCCCTCCGGGTACTTCCTCGGCGACGCGAGCGCCGACGACCTCGCGAAGGTGCGGGCGGCCGTCGGCGAGCAGGCCGCGGCGCTCGTCGACGCGGCGCCCGACGCGATCCTGCTCGAGACGTTCCGCCAGACGGGCGAGCTCAGGGTCGCCGTCGAGGCTGCCGTCGCCGCCGCGAAGGGCAGGGTGCCCATCATCGCGTCCGTCTCGGTCGACGAGAACGCGCGGATGGCGGACGGCACCGCGGCGCCCGAGATCGCGCGACAGATGAAGGAGTGGGGGGCTGCCGCCATCGGGATCAACTGCTCGGACGGCCCGATGACCGTGCTCGAGGGCGTCCAGGGCATGCTCGCGGTCGGCCTGCCCGTGTGGGCGGTCCCCAACGCGGGCCTGCCCCGTCGCGTCGACGATCGGCTCGTGTACGTGTCCACGCCCGAGTACTTCGGCGTGTACGCGCGCCGCATGTTCAAGCTCGGGGTTCGGTTCGTCGGGGGGTGCTGCGGGACGACGCCCGAGCACACGAAGCGCATCGCCGCCTCGGCGCGCATGGCGCAGTCGGCCGGAATGGACAGCACGTCACCGGCCACGCCGGAGCCGGGCCGAGAGAACGACGACGGGGCGTCCGTCGGCATGATGCCCGCCGCCCACGAGGTCTGGCGGACGGAACCGCCGCCTCCGGTCGGAGGCGCCGCCCCCGTGCCCTTCGCCGACCGTAGCGCCCTCGCCGCGAAGATCGGGAAGCGGTTCGTGCTCTCCGTCGAGGTGAATCCGCCCGTCGGGCTGGATCCCTCGCGCGCCGTCGCCGCGGCGCGGATGCTGAAGGCGGGGGGCGTCGACGTCGTCAACATCGCGGACGGCGCGCGCGCGCAGGCGCGCATGTCGAACCTCGCGCTCGCCGTGCGTGTGCAGGCGGAGGCGGGGATGGAGACGATCCTCCACGTGTGCGGCCGGGACAGGAACCTCCTCGCGACGCTCGCCCACCTGATGGGCGCCCACGATCTCGGGCTGCGCAACCTCGTCATCATCACGGGCGATCCGCCCAAGATGGGGGATTTCCCCGACGCGACCGCCGTCTACGATCTCGACTCCATCGGCCTGCTCAAGCTCGCCTTCCGCCTGAACCACGGCATCGATCCGGGTGGCAAGGGCCTTGGTGGCGTCACGAGCTTCGTGCTCGCGACGGGCGCCGAGCCGGCGGCCCTCAACTACGAGCGCGAGATCGCCCGCGTCGCCCTCAAGAAGCAGGCCGGCGCCGAGCTCGTGATGACGCAGCCCGTGTACGATCCGGCCGTGCTGACCCGGTTCCTCGACGACGTCGCGCCGCTCGGGCTGCCGGTGCTCGTGGGGCTCCTCCCGCTCGCGAGCCACCGCAACGCGGAGTTCCTCCACAACGAGGTGCCCGGCATGCAGGTACCCGAGGCCGTGCGCGATCGGATGCGCGCGGCGGGCGGGGGCGCGGAAGGGCGGCGCGAGGGTGTGCGGATCGCACGGGAGATGCTCGCGGCCGTGAAGGATCGCGTGCAGGGTGCATACATCATGCCCCCGTTCGAGCGGTACGAGCTCGCGCTCGAGATCGTCGAGGGGATCGTCCGGTGACGGGCGGTCGGTCTCGCGTCGCGCCCGCGACCGTCGCGCGGGCTCTCGCGTCGTGCATCCTCCTCGTGTCGTGCAGGCGCTCGACCGTCGACGCGTCGGCGGACGCGGGCCAGGCCGCGCGCGAGGACGCCGCCGCGCTCGCCACGTGCACGGCCGAGGATCGCACGGCCGCTCCCCCCGGCGTGGACGAGGTGGAGGTCGGCGACGCGATCGTGGACGCGTCGGGCGTGCTGGCCGGCGTGATCGCGCGGCACAAGGGGGCGCGGACGCACGCGGTCTGGGGTGTGTCGCGCGACCTCGCGAGGAGCGAGCTGTTTCCCCTCGGGGAGGCCCGCGGCGACGAGCCACCGCCGAAGCCCGTGCGCTCGCTGCGCGGTCCGCTCGCCGCCTTCTACAGGTCCTCGCGACCGCGCAGGCTCGTCCTCGCCCCGGTGGAGCAGCCGAAGGACGCGGGGCCTCGCGCGTTCCTCGATCTCGAGGTGCAGGCCGACGAGTCGTACGCGTTCGACGTCGCGGTCGCGGGCGACGTCGCGCTCGTCGCGTGGGACGAGGACGCGCCGTCGCGCGACACGGGCCTCGTCAAGGTGGCCACGGTCGACATCGGCGCGGCGCCCGAGCAGCCGGATGGATCGGCGCGCGGCCTTCGCGTCGTCTCCGATCCCGCGAGCGATGCGGAGTCGCCGCGCGTCGTCGCGCGGGAGGGCGGAGGGTTCTTCGTCGCGTGGCTCGCGCGGCGGACCGTCGACGTCAAGGACGCCGGGCACGCCGCGGCGCTCGAGGCGCCCGGCGAGCGCCGCGCGTTCACGTGGGTGGAGCTCGCCGTGGTCGACTCGCGCGGCAACGCGATCATGAGCGCCCGACGGGTGACGCCCGCGACGGGGCACGCGGCGGAGATCGAGCTCTCGTCGGCGGACGGCGGCGTCATGGTCCACGTCCAGGACGAGGAGGCGCGCGCCGACGGTGCCGGCATGCGCATCTACAAGGTCTTCGTCGCGGCGACCGGCGCGGCGGGAGCTCCGGTCGACGTGGTGCCCGACGGCGTCGGGCGCGCGGCGATGGCCCTCCTGGGAACCGCGGCGCGCCCGTGGATCGCGTACACCGACACGGTCGAGCACGCCTTCCTCGCGGGGCCGAGCGGGGGGCCGCGGGCCGCCGTGCCCGCTTTCGACCCGGGGCGCCCGCTCGTGGATGAGAAGGGCGTCATCTTCGGCCTCCACTTCTCCGCGACCGGACAGGCCGCGCCGCGGATCCGGCGTTACCGCTGTCCGGACGTCGGCGAATGATCGTTTTTGCTTCCGGGGCGGCGTTCGACTACCCTTGGCGTCCACGTGGCGAACGGGGCCCATAGCTCAATCGGTCAGAGCCCCCGGCTCATAACCGGGCCGTTCCTGGTTCGAACCCAGGTGGGCCCACACGGATCTGTTTCGAGGGGCGGAGAGGCCCCGTCCGGCTTGCCACCCCGGCGCCGAGGTGGATGCGACGCCCCCTTGGCCCCCCCCGGCCTGCGTGCGTCCTTCAAGGAGCTTTCGTCTTGGAAATGAGTGAACAGATACGGGCGCTCGAAGAGCTCGCCCGGATGGACGCCCAGCTGAAGGCCCTCAACGACGCCCTCGTCGAGGAGCGGACACGCCTCTCGACCCTGGAGAAGAACCTCGCGGAGCTGGACGCCAGGCTCGAGCGCGAGCAGGCGGGGCTCAAGGCTACCGAGCGTGCCCGCGGCGACGCCCAGCAGGAGGCGCGCACGATGAGCGTCCAGATCGACCACTCGCGCGACAAGCTCAACCGCTCGCGCACCGAGCGCGAGCAGCAGGCCGCGCAGCGCGAGGTCGAGGAGCTTCGCAAGCTCATCCGCGACAAGGACGACGACGTGCAGAAGCTCGGCGTCGAGGCAGAGAGCGTGCGCGCCCAGATCGAGGCGACCGAGGGGCAGGCGAAGACGGTGCGCTCGGAGCTCGACGCTTGCCGCGGTGACATCGAGGCGAAGGTCAAGACGCTCGAGGCCGATCACTCGTCCACGTCCGGCGGTCGCGGCGCGCTCGTCAGGGCGCTCCCCGCGAGCCTCTACCGGAAATACGACGCGCTGCGCGCCAAGAAGGGCACCGGCGTCACCACGACCACCGACGGCACGTGCCGCGCTTGCAACATGGCGCTCCCCCCGCAGCTCTTTCACCGCCTGAGCCGCGAGCCGTCGATCGAGCAGTGCCCGTCGTGCCAGCGTCTCATCTACTTCGTCGCCCCAGAACCCGCCGTCAAGGACTGAACCCACCCGTGCAGATCGAGCCGTGAAAGGCTGCGCCAAGTGCATGCGTGTCTACATGGACGACGCGGGCTTTTGCCCCGTCGACGGGAACGCGCTCGCTGACGCCAGCAGCGTCGCCGTCGACCGTTCCCAAGATCCGCGCCTGGGTACCGTGCTGTGCGGCAGGTACGAGCTCCGCCGCATCGTCGCGGACGGCGGCATGGGACGCGTCTACGAGGGCATCGATCGGCAGTTGAACAAGCGCATCGCGGTCAAGGTGCTCCACCCGGACGTGTCACAGATCGAGGTCTCCCTCGAGCGCTTCAAACGCGAGTACGAGATCTCGAGCGGCCTCCCGCACGACTACATCGTGCACGTCTTCGACTTCCAGTGCGACGCGAGCGGCGTGTGGCTCCTCGTGATGGAGTTCCTCGATGGCGAGGAGCTCCGCATCGTCCTCAAGCGGGACAAGGTGCTCTCGCCCGATCGCCTCGTTCGCCTGTTCTCGCAGCTCGCCATCGGGCTCGACGAGGCGCACGCGCGATCGTTCGTCCACCGGGATCTCAAGCCCGACAACATCTTCCTCTGTGGCACGCGCGAAGGTGACGTCGCCAAGATCCTCGACTTCGGCTCCGTCAAGGACAAGAACACCGACGCGAAGAAGCTCACCGTGCACGGCACGACGATCGGTTCGCCCTTCTACATGGCACCCGAGCAGGCGCAGGGGCTCGACACTCTCGACGTCCGCGCCGACGTGTTCGCCCTCGGTGCCATCGCGTACGAGTGCATGACCGGCTCCGTGCCCTTCGGCGGTAACAACGGCCCCTCGATCCTGCTCGCGATCCTGTCGCAGGAACCGAAACCGCCCAGCGCGATGGGCCGACACCTCGCCGACCCTCCCCCGCGCGCGATGGACGCGGTCATCGAGCACGCGCTCGCGAAGAACCCACAGAGCCGCACGCCGACCACAGGCGCGCTCGCCGACGCCATCGGGCGCGCGTATGGCCTCTCGGGAGATCACCATCAGTGGGCGAAGACGAGCGTGGGCGAGCTGGCGCGGCAGGTAGCGGAGGTGAAGGCCCGCGCTCCCGTGCCGGTGAAGGATCCCTTCGCGGAGAAGGATCCGTTCGCCGAGGAGACGTTCTCGGCGACGGTCCCCCTGAAGACGCGTGCCGCGCCGCCACCTCCCCCCCAGCCACGCGGCGCGTGGTCGGAGGCGGGCCCGCAGGAGAGCTACGCGTCGCCGTTCGACGTGTCCGGCGGCGTCCAGCCGTCCGAGGCCCCCGTCCCACCGCAGAAGAAGACCACCTGGATCCTGCCGGTGATCGTCGGGGTCGTGGCCATCCTCGTGGGCGGAGGGATCGCCTTCGTCCTCGCATCTGCGCGGTAGCGTCGCCAGATGGTGGATCGTGGGACCACCAGGGTGGTGGGCCGAAGGACCGCCACGCCCCCCAAGACACCCTGGGCGTGCAATTTTGCCGCTGCTGTATGCTTGTGTCCTACCAATCGGAAGGCCGCGGTTACTTGGAGCAAGAAAAGCGGGGTAGAATCACGTCTAGCGGAAGCTGCGTTGGCTCGTCGGCTGCAACGGGTGATGTTGCTTTCCTCTGGAGGTCACGTGCTCCCTTTCACGAAGCGCCCTGGACGCGACGAATCGAACCCCGACGTGACGATGAAGTCCGCCGGTGAGCGACGCCCGAACACCATCCCGCCCGAGAAGCGCCCAATCACGATTCCTCCCAACAGCCGTCCCGTCACCGGGAACCGGCCGCGGATCCAGGTTCCGTCGATCACCGACCAGGAAGAGATGACGATGATGCTGCCGTCGAAGCCGATCACCGGCCCGGTGGCGACGGGGATCGCGCCGAACACCAGCATGTCGCGAGAGCCGCGGACGCAGGGCAGCGTCGTGAGCTCGCTGAAGAAGAGCAACCTGCGTGTGCAGAAGAAGGCAGCTGCCCCCCTCCCGCCGCCCGTCGACGACGACGACGACGAGGGGCACACGATGGTGCGGCAGGCGCCGTCCGAAGGTGGCGCGTTCGACCTGCCGTTCGGGGAGCCGCGCGACGCGCGACCGGAGCCCGGAAAGTCACCGACCGGGACGTTGCCTGCCCTCGTCGCGGCGCCCGCCGTGATCCTCGCGGACGACCAGGGGGATGCGCCGCACCCCGCCGACGAGGGACCGGAGCACACGGTGGCCCTCATGCAGCCGGGTGGGCCGTCTCCGTTCGGGCACGCTGCGCCGCACGGAGGTTTCGCGCCGCCGCCGCAGCAGATCCACGTGCAGCAGCGACCGCAGCAACAGCCCTTCATGCCGCAGCCTTTCGTGAGGCAGGTGCCCGTACCTGCGCCGAGCGGCCCGATGATGGGAGGTCCAGCTCACTTCGCCATGCCGGATCCGCCGGCCACCGTGCTCACGATGCGGAAGGACGGCGGTCGGCGGACGATGACGTGGGCGGCCGCGCTCCTCGGCGCGGCGGCGCTCATCGGTGTCGTGGCGGCGCTCGTGAGCGGGGGTAGCTCGCCAGGGCTCGCGAGCACGACGGCATCGTTCGTCGACCCGAGCCACACGCCCTCCTCGCGCCTCGCGACACCGCAGGGCGACAAGGAGGGCGACAAGAAGGATCCGATCGCGCCTGCAAGCACGGCCACCGCGCCCGCCGTGGCGGAGCCCGCGGCGCCGCCGGTCGCGGTCGCGCCGACGGTGCCCGGGGTCAACCTCGGCACCGATCCGCCCACGGCGGCGCCCATCCTGAACACGGGCGTGGATCCCGCTGGCCCGGTCGCCAATACCGGCGTCAACACCGGCGTGACCCCCACGGCGCGCCCCGCGGCGCCGCCCCCTCCGCCCGCCCCGACACAGGCTCGGCCCGTCGCACCGCCAGTCGCGGCCCCGCCGCCGCCACCCGTGGCGGTCGCGGTGGCGACGACCAAAGCCACTCCCCCGCCGCCGCCGCCGCCCGCGGTCGCGCTCAAGCCCGGCAAGCCAGAAGTGAAGCCCGAGATCAAGCCCGCCGGCAAGGTCTTGACGCCCCAGGAAGCCGAGATGAAGGCGGCCGCCGAGGCGCTGGCCAAGGCGCAGCTCGAGAACAGTCTCTAGTCGCACCCGGCCGAAGCTCGGGCGGCCGTCGGGGTTGACGTCGGCGCCGCGCGGGCCGTGGCGCGTTCACGTGTCCCGTGGGCGCGATGGGGCCGCGGCTACCGCGAGCAGGTGGGAACGTCGCCGGTCGTCACCGTGACCGACTTGCACGACAGGCCATGCTCGTTGCAGTCCACGACGAAGGCGAGGTTGCGGAAGCAACTCGTCAGCACCGTGCCGCTGCAGCGGTCGGTGCACGCACCGGCGTCTTGTCCCTTGCAGGCGAGGGAGACATCGGAGGCGCCGGCTGTCGCCGGCTGGGGCTCGCAAGTGAACCCGAACGCGCCGCAGTCGATCGCGTCGCGCTGACCCACCGGGCACGTCATGGCGATCCCCGCCGAGCAGCGGATCGCGTCGGCCGGGCCTCCGTCGTCGACGACGGGCGCAGCGCACGCGCCGGCGTCCTCCAGCACGCAGCTTCCGGCGCCGCACGTCCCGGCGCCGAAGTAGGCGCAGTCGACGCCGCGATCGTCCGCACCGTCGCACACGTGCGACGCCGTGCCCTCGCATCCGCTCGTCGCGCACGCGACGGACTTGGTGGACACGGCGCATTCGCCCAGCGCGGCGGGGCAGGCGCGGCCCACGCCCGGGCAGTGCTCGAGCATCGTGGGCGCCGCGCCGGAGCCGGGCGGGCAGAGAATCCGGAGGCCCTTCGCTTCGTCGCACACCGCGGTGTTCCTGTCGCGGGGCGGCACCGGGCTGCACTGCACCTTGGGGAAGCAGTCCGTGACCCTCCCGCACGAGAGGGGCTCGATGCCGCTCGCGGCCTGGAGGCATGCCCAGAACCTCTTCGCCTCACCGCGCGGGCGGCGTCCCGGACGGACGTCGCAGTCGAAGATCTGGAGCGCGTTGTAGTAGCAGCTGCCGTAGGCGTTGGTCCCTAGCGGACCCGCGCAGGCGCCGAGGCGGGCGCATGCGCGCGCCGCCCGCTTCTTCGCCTCCGCGGGCGAAGGCGCGCAGAGCTCGATGGGCGCCGCCGCCTCCGCCTCGCCGGTTGATGCGTCGACGCAGTCGCTGCACGGCGTGAAGTCGGTGGAGTGGAGCGTGTCGACGCACCCGACGAGTGCCGCCCAGGCGAAGCCCGTCGCGATCGTGAGGCCCGCCGCGAGGAGCGCGGCGCGGCGCCGGATCAAAACCTGCCTCCGTACGCGACCGAGCCGGGGCCGATCTGGAGCGCCGTCTGGCCGCGCGGCGTGAGCCACGCCCAGACGGCGAACGCGCCGAGGCCCGCCGCGCCGATCCACGCACCGAGGGCGATCGCGTCCCACGTTCGGACGGGAGAGCGGAGGTCCTCGCAGCCTCCGGGCGCACGCCCGGCGCACGCCGTGGCCCCGCTCTTCGCGAGCCCGTCCGCGCGGAGGAACGCGCCGAGCCCGCCGAGCGCGAGCACACCCGCGCCCGCGGTGGTGGCGATCGCGAGCGTGCGTCGGCTGCTCCGTGTCGAGTCGGGCTCGGCGGGGGGGGGCGTCGAGGGCGCCTGCGCGCGCGCGTTCGCCGTGGCCGCGGGCTGAGCGCGCTCGAGCTTGATCTCGAAGGTGGACGCGCCCCTCTCGACGGAGCTGAACTTCCCGCTGAAGGTGCGGTAGCCCTCCGCGGTCGCCTCCACGGCGTGCGCGCCGGGCGCGACACGGATCTCGTCGGCGAGCATCGCCGCGTTGTACGCGAGGCCGTCGATCTTGACCTCGATGTCCGGCGCGTCGGGCGGGACGTTGATCTTCACGCGTGGCGTCCGCTCGCGCAGCCGCTTGAGGGCGGGCCGGATGGCCTGCTCGAGGAGATCCTGACGCCTGTCACGCGTGGCGAAGCGCTCGGCGTCCTCGTAGTGGACCAGGGCGGGGACGATCTGGCCGAGTTGCTCCTCGCAGAGCGCCATGTTGAGGCGAACGCCCAGGTGGTCGCTCATCACCTGCGCTGCGCCCTTGAGCTTCTCGAGCGCGGCGGCGAAGTCGCCCCGCTTCTGATCGTCGGCCGACTGCTCGTAGAGGCGCCGCGCGGCCTGGTGCCGTGAGGTGAGCTGACTGGCGTCGGGATCGTCGGCGCGCGCGCGCTCCGTGAGCAGCCCCGCGGCGAGGGCCGTCGCGAGGGTGAGGGTCGCGATCCGGACCCGCGCGCCACCGAGCGTGAGCATGGTCTCGTTGTCTCCCACCCGGACGGCGTAGGTCAAAGTTTTTGGGATGGTGGAGGGTCAGCCGCCCGCGTCCCCCGCGTCGGCAGCGGCCCCGCTGTCCACGCCGGCGCCGGCGTCCCCCGCGCCGCCGTCGGTCGCGGGCCCTCCGCCCGCGTCGCGCGGCCCGGCGTCGATCGCGCCTCCGCCTCCACCTCCGCCCAGGAGTCCGAGGATGGACGCGCAGTCCGGCCCGCACTTGGTCGTGAGGCACTGGAAGATCTGGAGGATCTGCAGCGCGCCGCCGGGATCGCCCGAGGCGCACCGGACGAGGCAGGCGGGATCGAGCGTTCCGCCGGAGACGCACGACGTCGTCACGCACTGGAACGTCCGCGCACACGAAGGGTTCTGCACGCACGCGAGAATCGGAGCCCCGCAGCCCTGCGCGACGCAGAGGCCGCACGCGATCGGGCCGACGGGCCCGCCGTCCGTCCGCGCGTCGCCGCGATCGGGCGTGGCGTCCGCGAGGACGGCCGCGTCGCCCGCGGCGTCGGCCGCTTGAGCGTCGGCCGCGCCGCCCGCGGGGAGCGCCTCCTCGGCGTCGAGCGGACCCCGGCTGCCGCACGCGCCGACGAGCCCGAAGCCGAGCGCGCAGAAGAGGCAGGTGAGCGTTCGACGCGGGGGCGCCATGGTGGAGCATGATTGCTTTTCCGGGCGGGCGCTGTAAAGCGTTTCGCGATGAGCACCACAGACGAGATCCGCATCGTCACGACGCCGGACGCCTTCCGGGCCGCGTGCGACGAGGCGCGGGGTCGTGGCCAGCGCGTGGGTCTCGTGCCGACCATGGGGGCGCTCCACGAGGGTCACGTGGCGCTCGCGCGCGAGGCCGCGCGTCATGCGTCGTTCGTGGCGGTCTCGATCTTCGTCAACCCCACGCAGTTCGGCCCGAACGAGGACCTCGCGCGCTACCCGCGCGATCTCGCGGCGGACGTCGCGTCGCTCCGCGGTCTGGCCCACCTCGTGTTCGCGCCCGAGCCCACGGCGATGTACCTCCCCGGCGACGAGACACGCGTGCGCGTCGGCCCCCTTGCCGCGCATCTCTGCGGGCCGTTCCGGCCGGGTCACTTCGAGGGCGTCTGCACCGTGGTCACGAAGCTGTTCGCGCTCGTAGGGCCTTGCGCCGCCGTCTTCGGAGAGAAGGACTTCCAGCAGCTGGCCATCGTTCGCCGCGTCGCAGCGGATCTGTTCCTCCCCGTCGAGGTTGTGGCTCACACGATCGTGCGTGAGCCTGACGGCCTCGCGAAGAGCTCGCGCAACGCGTACCTCTCTCCGCAGGATCGCGTCCGGGCGCTGTGCCTGTCGCGCGGGCTCCGGACGGCCGTCGACGCCTTCCGTGGGGGCGAGCGGCGCGCGGGCGTCCTCCGCCGCCTCGCGCGCGCGGAGGTGGACGCCGGAGCCGATCGCGTCGACTACGTGGAGATCACCGATCCCGCGACCATCCAGCCCATCCCCGCGGAGGAGGCGGTCGCGCGCGCCCTGCTCGCGATCGCATGTCACATCGGGAAGACGCGCCTCATCGACAACGTGGTGCTCGGCGAGGACGGCCTGTGATACGGACGATGCGATGACGGCCACCAGGGAGCGGGGGCGATTCGTCGTGCTCGAGGGCATCGACGGTGCGGGCACCACCACGCAGATCCTGCGCCTCGCGTCCCGCCTGCGCGCCGAGGGGATCGCGGTCCGGTCGACGCGAGAGCCGAGCGACGGGCCGTTCGGCACCATGATCCGCCACGTGCTCACCGGCCGCCTCGTCGCACCGGGGGGGCGCGCGCCAGGGTGGTCGACCATGGCCCTCCTCTTTGCAGCGGATCGCATGGACCACGTCGAGACCGAGATCGAGCCCTTCCTTCAGGCAGGCGGCGTCGTCCTCTCCGATCGGTATGACGCGTCCAGCCTCGCGTACCAGAGCGTCTCGAGCGGTCGCGAGGGCAGCGACGCGGTCGCTTGGATCCGCGCGCTCAACCGCTACGCCCTCCGCCCGGACCTCACCATCGTGCTCGACGTCCCGAGCGAGATCGCCGCGACGCGCCGCGAGACGCGCGGCGAGGAAGCTCAGCTCTACGAGCAGAACGAGGTGCAGCGCGCCCTCGGAGAGTTCTACCGGAACCTCGTTGCCCACATGCCGGACGACAGGATCGTCGTGCTCGACGGCACCGGCACCATCGACGAGGTCGCCGATCGCGTGTACGCCGCCTTCAGGCTCCAGCACGGCTGAGCGGCCCCCCGCGCTCGCCACCGAGGTGCTCCCCGATAGTTGGCCGCGTGCGTAGGGTTCCGCTATGGGGAACTCCATGCGCCTCGCCCTTGCCGCCGTCCTCTCCGTCTCCCTCCTCGCCTGCGGGCCGGCGGCCGATGGCCCGCCACCCCGGACGGGGCCCGTGGCGCGCCCGGCCGATCAAGGGCCCACGGACGTGGGGGCGGGCAAGCTCCGCCGCTCCCAGCTGCGGAGCATCGTCGGCCAGGGCCTCGGCGCGTTCCTCCAGAACGTCTCGCTCGACGATCGCCCCGTGTTCCTGGGCGGCAAGTTCCACGGGTTCAGGATCACGCAGCTCCGCGGAGAGCTGGCCTCGTCGTCGCTCCGTCCCGGCGATGTGGTGACGCGCGTGAACGGGATGCCCATCGAGCGCCCCGAGCATGCGCTCGAGGCGTTCCGATCCCTCGAGGTGGCGAGCGAGCTGCGCATCGCGTACGAGCGTGACGGCGAGGCGCGCGAGCTCACGTACGCGATCGTCGAGGACGCCGCGGCGCCGAAGTGAGCGCGCTCACGCGTGCGGCGCGGACGCGAGCGCGTGGAGCGCGAGCCGATCGGTGTCCACGGTGGCCGCCGGGTTCGCGCGCGCCGTGAAGAGCAGGCAAGGGCCCTGGGGTGTCATCCGCACGTGGGCGCGGTCGATGGTGCCGTGCACGATGCCCGCCGCGTGCAGCGCCGCGAGCCCCTCGGACATCCACGCGTGCTCGCGATCCCCGAGCGGCCTGGCGAGCGGCTCTCCGGCGGGCTCGTCGAGCCAGATCTCCTGCTGCGCGCGCTCGACGCACCAGACGACGTGCAGGGCCGGGTGGCCGGCGATCGCGAACCCGCGCGCGCGCTCGAGTGACGCTGCATCGAGCGGCACCCGCCGGATGGCGCGCCCCAGCCACGTGTCGACGGCTCCGCCGTCGGGCGTATCCTGCGCGCGGGCGAGCGGGCTCGGGCGCTCGCTCCTTGGCCCCGCCACCTCGGCCCGGACGTGTGCGCGCTCGATCGTGTGCGGCCACGGCAGCGAGAGGAGCTGCTTTCGCGCGGCGTACGCGTCCTCCGGGCGCTCTCGAGCCTCGTCCGCCATGAGGGCGAGGACCAGCGCGTCGTGGCGCGGATCGAGGTCCCGGTGCGCTGCGCTGGGTCGCATCCGCGGGCTGGACGACGGGGGCCCCGAGGCGGGGCCCGACGCCGCCGACTCCGCGCCGGGCCTCTGGCCGGTGAGCATCTGCCAGAGGATGGCGCCCACGCCGTAGAGATCGCTCTGGATCGTCGCGGGGCGCCCCTCGCGCTGCTCGGGGCTCATGTACCCGAGCGTCCCGATGACACCCGCCGTCGCCGTCGCCGACAGGTCACCGAGGTGCGCCACGCCGAAATCCGCCAGCCGGGTGACCCCCGCGCTGTCGAAGAGCACGTTCGCGGGCTTGACGTCCCGGTGCAGCACGCCCACTCGGTGCGCCTCGCCCAGGGCCGAGAGGACGGCCACGGCGATCTCGACGGCGCGCGCGGGCGCCACGACCTCGGCCTCGAGCATCGCCTCCAGGGTCCCACCGCTCATCCACGCCAGGACGATCGCCGGACCCTCCGGGACGTAGTCCCGGAGCGGCACGATGTTCGGGTGGTCGAGCGACGCGAGCACCTTGACCTCGCGCTCGAACCGAGCGAGCGCATCACGCCCCGCGCCTCTCGAGTCGTAGGCGGCGAAGATCTTCACCGCGACGTGCTCCTGCCGGACGCCGTCGACGCACTCCACGACCCGCGCCGACGGCGACTGCGCCACCTCGCGCACGACCTCGTACCGGCCGAAGAGCCGCGCCTTCACCTCCACCTGCGCCACCGGCGGGGCCTCCTGCGACGAGGGGCCCCCGAGCGCCGAGAGCTCGGCGTTCGCCTCCTCCCGGGCCTGCGCGAGGCCGAGGCGCTCGAAGCCGTCGAGCAGCAGTGTGAGCGCGTCCCGTCGCTCGGGTGCACCCGCCGGCACCTTCTGCAGGGTGCGCACGGCGGCCTCCGTCTTGCCGTACCGGAGCAGGAGATCGCCCAGCGCGATGTGGAGCGGGTGACGCGTGGGCTCGCGCCGGATTTGAGCCTCGAGGACCTTGGCAGCGCCCACGACGTCGCGCGCCTCCTCGAGCAGCCGCGCTGCTTCGACGGCCTCGCCCGCGCGCTCCCAGGCCTTCGCCGCGAGGGCCGGCTGCCCCGTGGCCGCGAACAGGCGCGCGGCCCACGCGTGGTCGCCCCGCCTGTCGAAGGTGTGCGCGACCCGGGTCGCCTCCTGCGCGTCCTCGGCGACCCGCGGCAGGACGGCCAGCGCGAGCGCCGCGTCCCGCGACTCCACCGCGAGTCGCAGCACGCGTGAATGGTCCTGCGCCCGTCGAGCGGCCTCGGCCGCCCTCGACCAGTCGCACGCGCGCTCGTAGAGATCGGCCGCCCGCGAGTGGAATCCCTGGCTCTCGAGCCGCTCCGCGGCCTCGGCGAGCCGTTCCTCGCGGATGAGCCGCTCCGTCTCGCGATCCACGCTCAGTCTCCTTCGGTCGGATCGTCCTCCTCGGGCGGAGAGCCGGGGAGCGTGGGGGGGGAAGCGCGGTGCTCGCGGAGCGCGCCGTCGACGTCGAACGCGAGGCCGTACGCCGCGATCGGGCGCTCGCCGCGCTGGGCGGCCGCGGCGTCGCTCTTCTGAGCGAGGTCGGCCAGCACGCCCCGCTCCCGGTTGCGCCGCCCGGGGCCGCTCGTGTCGATCCAGAAGTAGCTCCGCGGCCGAACGTCCACGTGGACGAACCCGCTGGTCGGGTACACGCCGACGCCGACGAAACCCGTCTGTCGCGCGAACTCGGCGACCTCCTCGTCGGTCGTGCGGGGGACGACGAGATCGATCGCGCGGCCCTTGCCGTGGTTGGAGTGGCTCCCCCGGACGGGCGTACGGAAGCCGCTCACGACGCGGATCTCGTGCGCCGCGAAGTGAGCCTGGATGCGGAAGACGAGATCGAGCAGGCGCGGCTCGACCGGGTGCTCGTTGCCGGAGCCCGGCTCGCGGAGCACGTGCGCGGCGCGCTCGAGATCCGCCGCTGCGAAGCCGCCGACGTCCGTCCTCGCGGAGAGGGATACGCGGTCGTGCGTGTTCAGGGCCACGATCACGAGGAGGGGGCGCCCGCTTGCATCCAGCGGGGGCTTGTCACCGGTGGGCGCTGCGTGCCAGGCGCGGACCGCGCCGCTGTACCCGGCGGGGAGCCCGCGCGCGACCCTGGGCGCTTGCGCGGTCGGCGGGCGAGCGGTGCGCCCGGCCCTGACCGCCGGGGGGGGATCCGCGTCCGCGCTCCTCGCGAACGCGAGGAGGGACGCGAGGGCGAGGCCCACCACGGGCGGGGCCAGAGGGAAGAGGCGGCGGGTGCGTCGAGGAGACACCGGGCGTCAACGCGCGAACGCGCGCGTGAAGCTCGCGGTCCGCGAGAAGTCAAACCTCAGCTCGCCCGGTTCGACGCCCCGTGCAGCGAAGCGGTCGCGCTTGATGCGGTGGAGCGTGATCTGGCCCGTGTCGCCGGAGAGCGCGGCAGCCGGCACCGAGGCGCGCCCGACGTCGGCGAAAGCGCACCGGGTGGTCTGGCGAGCGGTGGACACGTCGACGAACACCGTCGCGTCGTCCCCCGGACGTGGGCTCGCGCCCTCGCTCCCCTCCCAGGTGATCTCGATCGGTCCGCCCGACGCGGCGACCACGACCGGCCTCGCGATGTCTTGCCCCGCGACGCGCACCTCGCCGAGATCGCGCGGCGCCGCGCCGGCGACGACGAACGGGGCGATGTCTCCATGCGGAGAGCCCTGCACGAGCAAGGATACCTTCGCGCCGGGCGCCACGGCGTGGATGTCGGCGGGCGAGAAATAGAACACGCCGGTGACACGTCCGATGGGGTCGGGTACCTGGCGGGTCACGAGCGCGCTCCGCGTGCTCGCAGCCTCGAGCGTGACGGCGCCGACGTCGTGGAGCTCGACGCCTCGCACGGCGCCCTCCTCCGCGTCGTCGAGCACGGCGCACGCGCCGCCCGCCGGTACGCGCGAGAGCGCGCCGACCATGCGGAGCGCGCGGTCATCGACCACGCCTCCACGGACGCTCACGAAGCGCGCGACCACCGCAACCCGCGCGCCGTCGCCTTGCTGTGCGCGCTCGACGACGACGACGGCGTGCACCGGCGTGGCCGTGTCCGCGTCGAGCTCGCTCGGGGTGCCGACGGCAGCCGAGCAGCCGCCGAGCAGCGCGAGGGAGGCCGCGAGGGTGGTGGACGAGAGCGCGCGCATGCTCGGAGGGAAGCTTAGTCGTGAAACCTGTTGTCCGCAACGAGTCTCGTGTTGACGCGTCTCGTGTTAACGAAGGGCTTCATGAAGGATTCCCACCGCGTCACGGTCGTGTCCGCGTGCGCGCCCGAGCTCCGCGCCGTGGAGGCGGCGTGCGCCTCGATCACGGACGGAGGCTGCACGCTGACGTTCGCTCTCGTGGGCATCGGCCTCGTCGACGCGGCGCTCGGGATGCGTCTCGTGCTCGACTCGATGGAGGAGAGGCCGGACTGCGTCGTCCTGGTGGGGACCTGCGGCGCCTATGCGGGCAGCACGCTCCGCGTCGGAGACGTGTGCGTGCCGTCGCGCGTCTGCGTCGCCTCCGGGGACGCCGCAGAGTCGCGGGCGGCCCTCCTGGGCGCGGAGGTCTTCGACCTCGACGCCGGCGTGTCGCGCGCGCTCGGCGGCCCCGGCGGGCTCGTCGCGACCACGCTGGGGATCACGACGGACGACGCGCTCGCGTGTTCCATCGAACGCGCGACCGGCGCGACGGTCGAGCATCTCGAGGCCTGGTCCGTCGCCAAGGTGTGCCGCGGTGCGGGCCTGACGACCGCCGTCGTGCTCGGCGTGGCCAACGCCGTCGGCGCGCGCGGGCGGGAGGAGTGGAGGACCCACCGGGGCGAGGCCGAGCGCGCGGCGGCCGTGCGCGTGGCGGACTGGCTCTCGCGCGGGGCGCCGGGGCTCAGGGGCTGAGCGCGCGATCGAGATCGTCGTGCAGGTCGTCGACGTCCTCGAGCCCGACGGACAGGCGAAGGAGATCGTCGGGCGTCCGGCTCCCGGCGCCTTCCACCGTCGCGCGGTGCTCGACGAGGCTCTCGGTTCCGCCGAGCGAGGTGGCCCGCGCGAAGAGATCGAGGCGCGATGCGACCTCGAGGGCCCGCGCCCGGCCGCCGCGCACACGGAGCGACAGCATGCCGCCGAAGCCGCCCTGCATCTGGCGGCACGCGACCTCGTGTCCAGGGTGAGAGGGCAGGCCCGGGTAGAGGACCGCGTCGAGCGCCGCGTGTCCTTCGAGGCGCCGCGCCAGGGCCAGGGCGGACCTCGACTGCCGCTCCACGCGCACGAACAGCGTGCGGAGCCCGCGAACGAGCAGCCACGCCTCGAACGCCCCGGGGACAGCGCCGCCGTGCCTCCGCTCCCATCCGAGGCGCGACCACGCGTCGGACGCCTCGCGCGTGACGAGGACGCCTGCGAGCACGTCACCGTGCCCGTTCAGGTACTTCGTCGCCGAGTGAAGGACGAGGTCGGCGCCCAGCCCGAGGGGCTTCGTGTGCACGGGCGTGGCGCACGTGGAGTCGACCACCACGAGGGCCCCCGCCGCGCGCCCCACGCCCGCGGCCGCCGCGATGTCGGTGACGTCCCACGTCGGGTTCGCCGGGGTCTCCACCCACAGGAGCCGCGTGCGCCCCGGCACGACGGCGCGCGCGATCGCCGCCGTGTCGGCCGCGTCCACCTCGCTCAGCTCCCAGCCCACGCGAGCGGCCTCGTCGCGGGCGAACGCGCGCAGCCCCCAGTACATCGCGCGCGGCAGGACGGCGTGCTCACCCCGGCCGAGGAGCCGGAACACGGCGGCGCCGGCGGACATCCCGGACGCGTAGAGGCGAGCCGCGACGCCGCCCTCGAGCTCGGCCAGGAGGTGCTCGGCCGGCTCGAAGGCCGGGCTGCGGTCGCGCGCGTAGTCCCGGTCGTCGCGGAACAACGTGTAGTCTGCACGTCTCGCGAACGTGGTGCTCGGGACGACGCCGTGCACGAGGGCGCCCGTCTCGGGATCGAGGAAGTGCCCCGCCTGCGCGGCGCGCGTCGCGTCCCGGGGCTTCACGCCGTCGAGGATACGCTCAAAACGTCCACCACAGCGCGCTCGCCGGGGCCAGCGTGACGCCCCGGATGCTCACGCGGCTCCCGTCGTAGGATCCGCTCGCCCAGTGGTGCGCGACCGACAGCTCGAGGGCGACGTGCAGGCGCCGGAAGCCGGTCGCGACGCCCGCCAGCCCTCCTGCCCACGCGCGCGTCGCGTCGAGGGCGCCAGGCCCGGCGGACCCCGGCTTCGGCTCCGTGGAGACCCGCTCGATCCAGACGCGCTCGAACCCGCCCCGAGCCCCGATCCACGCCTGGTACACGCCGGCAGGGCTCCGCCACCCCCAGAGCACCGGCACGTCCGCGCCGTACCCGCGCAGGAACCCCAGCTCCACCCCACGGAGGGCAGTCGTCCCCGAGGCGCGTCCGTAGAGCGGCGCGGTGAGCCCGAGCCCGAGGGACCACGACGTCCGATCGTCGTCGAACGATCGCCGCATGTCGGCGCGCACGGCCCGGCCGGTGTACGCGAGCCCCCCCTCGAAGCGTGAGCCCACACCCACGCGCGCGGCCAAGAAGGGTGCGATGCCCGGCGCGAGCGAGGCCATGACGAGCGCACCCTTCGCGTACTCCGGGTTCGTCCCGGGCGCGTCCGGATCCTGCGCGGCGAGCTCTCTCGCCCGCGCGAGATCCTCGGCAGCGGATCCCAGCGCGAGCTCGCCCGAGAACCCGGCCGCGGTGCGCACATCCCCCGTGGGCAGCGTCCGGGCCGGGTGCAACAGCGGCGTGCCCCCTCCGCAGCTCGCGAGCGAGACACAGGCGATCACCAGGGCGAGGCCGAGCGCCCGCCCCCCGATCGCCTCGATACCCTGATCCGGCACGTCGCGCCTGCCGGCCCGCGCTACTTGCGGAAGCGCGACGGGTAGTCGTTCACGCCCGCTCGCTTCTTGAGCTCCTCGTCGTCCGGGTGGAGGCTGAGGGCGCGCTCGATCAGCGCCGCCTCCACCTCGACGTGCTTGGGATCCGGGAGGCAGCACTCCACCGGGCAGACCGCCTGGCATGCCTCGTGGTCGTGGAAGCCGACACACTCCGTGCACAGCTCGGGGTCGATCACGTAGATCTCGTCGCCCTCGCTGATGGCGTCGTTCGGGCACTCAGGCTCGCAGGCGCCGCAGTTGATGCAGTCCGAGGTGATGTAGGTCGCCATCTCTTCGCTGGTAAGTAAGTGCGAAAGGGCGTCATGTCAAACAGTTACGCTTGCACCGACCGGCGCCCGGCGGCTAGGGTGCCGGCGCCGCTCGATGACGTCTTGCTTGTCTCGCCCGTCTCGCCCCACGTGGATACACGCCGTGCTGCTGGCGGCGCTCTCGTGGGGATGTCAGCCCGTGATCGGCGACAGGTGCGCGCTCGCGACCGACTGCTCGACCCGGGGGGACCGCCAGTGCGACACGTCGCAGCCAGGCGGCTACTGCACGGTGCCGAACTGTCGCGGCAATGGCTGCCCGGACAAAGCGGCGTGCGTCCTCTATAGCGGCCGCGTGCCCGGATGCGCCTACGACGATCGGTCCCTGGCCCGGACGGCCCACGCGTTCTGCTCGGCATCGTGCGAGTCGAAGGAGGACTGCCGCGCCGGCTACGTGTGCGCGGATCCGACCCTGCCGCCGTGGAACGGCATCGTGCTCGACGACCTGCAGAACCGGCGCACCTGCCTGGTCGACAAGCTGGTCTCGATCGCGGACCCTCGAACGGCCGAGCCAGGTGTGTGCGCCGCAGCCGGGCCCGACACGCCAGAGATCGAGGCTGGCGCCGGTGCGATCCAGCCCTGGGACGCCGGCATCGACGCCCCCGCCGACGCCCCATCGGACGCCCCTTCGATCGACGCGACGGCGGCGGACGCGGGCCCCGAGGCCGGCGACGCCGCCGCGGACGTCCGCACCGACGGCCCCGACGCTGGCTGAAGCCGTGCGTCCGGGGCGGGTGAGGCGAGTCGCTGCGGCGCTGCGCGGCCTCGCGACGCTCGTGATCCCGCGCGCCGTGGAGGCCGTCGTGGTCGTGTGGCTCGTGGCGACCGTGGTGTTCCTCGCGATGCGCCTCTTGCCCGGTGATCCCGCGGTCCTCGTGCTCGGCGAGCAGGCCGATGCGGCCGCGCTGGCGAGGCTCCGGGTGAGGCTCCACCTCGACGAACCGCTCTACATGCAATATGCACGTTTCCTCCGCGGCCTCGCCACGCTCGACCTCGGCGAGTCGCTCCGGCGGCCGGGCGTCACGGCCGCGCGTCGCGTGGGGGACGCGTTCGTCCCGACGGCGGCGCTCGGAGGGATCGCGGTGGCACTCGCGGCGGTGGGGGGCGTCGGGCTCGCGCTGCTGTCGGAGGGGCCGTGGCTCGGCGCGCGCCGGCGATGGGTCGACCGCGTCGTCACGGCGGTGGCGGGCGTCCCCCTCCTCTCGTTCGCCCCCCTGCTCACGTACGCGCTCGCGGCGAAGCTCAGGATCGTCGCGCTCCCCGGGGATCCGGACGCGGGGCTCTCCGGGCTCTTCTTCGCCAGTGGCCTCCTCGCCGTTCCTCTCGGCGCGCAGCTCGCGCGACTCGGACGCGCGGCGCTCGCGGACGTGGGACGCGCGCAGTTCCTCACGGTGGCGCGCGCGAAGGGGAGGGGGCCCGCGGCGGTGTGGATCCTGCACGCGCTCCCGGTCGCGGGTGGGCCGATCCTCACCGTGATCGCCACACAGCTCGGTGCGCTGCTCGGCGGCGCCGTGGTCCTGGAGCGGCTGTTCGAGCGCGCCGGCCTGGGATCGCTCGTGCTCGAGGCGTACGCGTCGCGGGATCTGCCGGTGCTGGAGGCGGCCGTGATCGCGTCGGCGGCGCTCTTCGTCCTCACGCAGACGGCCGCCTCCATCCTCCACGCGGCGTTCGACCCCAGGGTGCGCGCGTGAGCCCGGTCTCGGGCCGGCTGCTGCGCCTCGTCCCGCTCGCGATCCTCGTGATCGCGTCGACGATCGTGCGCGCCACGTCTGGCGCGTCGCCCTCCCGCCTCGTGCCCGAGCGCGCGTTCGCCGCGCCAGGCCGTGCGCACTGGCTCGGCTGCGGAGAGGGAGGCATCGATCTCGCGACGTTCCTCGCGCACGCGGAGCTCGGGAGCCTCGCGCTCGCCGGCGTGGTGTCCGTGCTGGCGCTCGTCGTCGGTGCGCCGCTCGGCGCGGGCGCTGCGCTCGCGCGGGGCCTGCCGGAGCGCGTGATCGGGCGCGCCTGCGATCTGCTGCAGGCGTTCCCCTCGTTCCTCCTGGCCGTCACGGTGCTCTCCACGGTGCGCGCGCCCACGCGGGTCCACCTGGGCGTGGTGTTCATGCTGACCGCGTGGGTGCCCTTCGCGCGGCTCGCGCTCGCCGAGACGCGCGTGCTCCGCGGCGCGGCGTTCATCGAGGCCGCGAAGGCGCTCGGCCTGGGGCCGCCGGCGATCCTGTTCCGCCACGTCCTCCCGCACGTCGCGCGCGTGTCGGCCGTGCAGCTGGGCGCCTCCGGTGCCGCGCTCGTCGTGGGAGAGGCCGCGCTGGCGTTCGTGGGCTTCGGGACGGGCGACGGCGTGTCGGTCGGGGCCCTCCTCGACATGGGCGTCCTGTCGATGCTTCGCGCGCCGCACGTCCTCGCGATCGCCTCGGTGAGCGTGTTCGTCACGAGCGTCTCGCTCATGACCGCCGGTCGCGCCCTGTCGCGCGACTGATCTAGCGCGACGGAAAACGGTCGCGGCGTGCTACGAGCCCGCCGTGCTCTTCCCGCCGCTGCCGAGGAACATCGAGGCCAGCTTCCGCGATCTCGCGTCCGAACGCCCGGACGTGCGCGCTGCGGCCATCGGCGACGTGGTGCGCCACGCCCGGACCGGGCCCGATCTCCACGCCCGCGCCGCGCTCGCGGTGCCTCCCCTCCTCGCCGACGCCTCCTCGGACGTGCGCGCCGCCGCTGCGGTCGCGGTGGCCGATCTGGGTGTCACCGAGGCGGTGCCCAGGCTCCTCCTCCTGAGCTCCGACGACGACGGGCTCGTGCGGCAGATGGCGATCTCGGCGCTCGGGGAGCTCGCGGACCCGCGCGCGCTACCGCGGCTCGAGCACGCGCTCAGGGATCCCCGACCGGACGTCCGCTACCAGGCGGTCATCGCGTTCACCCGGGTGTCCTCCGACGCGGAGGCGAACGATCGCGCCCTCCTCCGCGCGCTCTCCGACGACGACCGCGCCGTCGTGCACATCGCCCTCCGCTCCGCCGAGCAGCGCCACGACGAGGGCACGGCACCCTCCGATGCGCTCGTCGAGCGCGCTTGTGCGCTCATCCGTGACGACAACCCGGATGTCTCGCTCGCGGCGGCGATCCTCGCGGCGAAGCGCGGCCGGGCCGAGGCGCACCCCGTCCTCCTCCGTGCCGTCCATCGCGCGTGGCCGGGATCGCCTCCCGGGCGGGAAGAGGAGCAGGCGGCGGTCGAGCTCGTGGGGATCCTGGGCCTCGCCGAGGCGATCCCGGCGCTCGAGCGCCGCGCCTTCGGCCTCGGTCGTCTCGTCCGGGAGACCTGCTCGTTCTCGGCGACGATCGCGCTTGCCGCGCTGGGCCACGAGAAGGGCAGGCGCACCCTCCTCGCGGGCCTCTCCTCTCGTGACGCGGAGCAGCGTCGCGCGGCCATCGTGGGCGTAGGGCGGGCGCGGGTAGCCGAGGCGCGGGCGCACCTCGAGGCCCTGCTCGGGGGAACCGACACTGACGTCGCGAGCGAGGCGCTCCGGGCGCTGGGTCCTGCTCCGGGATGAAGATCGCCTGCGGGCATGGCGGTTGCTTGGGAAAGATGTCAATACAAACGGGCCGCGCTCGCGGCTCCCTTTCCTAACCTTCTTGCCGGGGGTGCAGTCACCAGGAAGTCACAGTTCGAGGCTCGCCGCTACGATCCAGCGGCAATTTTCCTCCAGGTTCGCTCTCAGGACACGTTTTCGAGGGCGAAAAGGAGGGGGCCGCCGTTAGGAAATGCGCACCCCGCGCCCGTCGCCATGACAGGCCTGTCGGAGGGGCAGCAGAGATTCAGGATTCAGGATTCAGGATCGAGGGCTCCCGCCGTGCGCGTGCGTGCAAGCGCAGGGTTGAGGGCTCTCCGTCGTCGCGGTCGGTGAATTGCGATTGACGGAGAACGAGTGGAAAGCTACGGTGCGCGCGCTTTTCGTTGTTGCCGTTCGGGAGATCGGCAGTCGTTTCGTCCAAGGAGGCCAGGATCATGCTGAAGAAGTTGATTGGATTCGTCTCGGTGATCGGCCTCGGCGGCCTCGCCGGTGTCACAGCGTTTGCGGGTTGCAGCAGCACGGTCACCGTGACCGACACGGACGCGGGAACGACCACGACCGTGACGGACTCGGGCGGTAGCAAGGTCGACGCGAAGACGACGGCGGCCGACACCGGCCCGAGCAACGTCGATTCGGGTCCCAACACCTGCTACGACCCGACGCAGGCCGCGTCCTACAAGGCGACCACCGGCGCCGCGGGGCAGAACGTCTGCACCCCCGCCCAGGTCACGGGCTTCTTCGCCGACTGCATCGACAAGACGGCCGACGCCACGAAGTGCAAGGCGTACTCGGACAACGCCGCCAACAAGAACTGCATGAGCTGCATGGTCGGCGGGAACTACGGCGACGGTGGCCTCAACCTGAACCTCCCCGGCCTGGTGCTGACGGACAAGTGGACGTTCCTCAACATCAACCTCTGCAGCTACCTCGTGCTGAAGCAGCCGCAGTGCACGGTCAAGGCGTCGAACTCGCTGCTCTGTCAGGGTGAGACCTGCGGAGCGTGCGAGGACCAGGCGTCCCTCGCGGAGTGCCAGAAGACCTCCGCCGCCGACGCGTGCAAGGACTTCGTGCAGGAGAAGGCGTGCACGGACGCGCTCACCGCCGGCAAGGCGGCGGCCGACGCGGTCTGCCGCGGCACCGACTTCGCGTCGAGCTTCCCCAAGACGATCAACTACCTCTGCGGCCCGCCGACCGACGGCGGCTGAGTCACGTGAAGGCCATCCACCTCCTCGCGGGCCTGGGTACGCTGCTCCTCGCAGGGTGCTCGGGCTGCGAGGAGACGAAGGCGCCCGTCGACATCCCGAAGCCCAACAGCGTGACCACGCCCGTGACGGCATCGAGCGCGCAGCCGGGAGCGTCCGCCTCGGGCGCGGCTGCAACCGACGACAGCCCTCGCGTGCCGAACCTGTACCTCAAGCCGCCCCAGCGTTGACAAATGGGGGCGTCGGGGGTGGGTTCATTCTACAATCAAGTGATGAACCACCGGACCCTGATCCTTACCGCGCTGTCGAGCTCGTTCGCGGCCGGCCTCATCGGCCTGGCGTGCTCGAGCCCGTCGAGCACGCCCCTTTCGGCCCCGGCCGAGGCGGGCGCCGACGCGACGACGACACCCGGCGCCGACGCGAGCGACAAGGACCAGGGCGCGCCGCCGCCGGCCGACGCCGGTGTCAAGCGCGAGGGCGGCGGATGTAGCCCCGCCACCGGTCCGTGCGATCTCGTGCTGCAGGACTGTCCGGACAAGGGCGGCGTGCCGCAGGAGTGCGTCGTCACGTCCGGCGTCGGGGGCACGCTGTCGACCCGGTGCGTCGCCGCCCAGCAGTCGCAACAGCTCCCGCTGGGCCGCGAGTGCTGCCCTTCGGACACGGCGAACCCCTGCCTGCCAGGGCTCGAGTGCATCGGCGCCCCCTGCGGGCCAGACGCGGGCGCGGGCAGGAAGTCGGGACGATGTTCGCCGCACTGCTGCCCCGGCGACAACGCGGCGTGTGGCGTGAGCGTGCCGGAGGGCATCGCTGGCGCGTGCGAGGTGAACGTGACCGTCGGCGGCAAGCCCGCCTACCAGGTGTGCTCCTACAAGGAGCGCTGCAAGGTCTTCGGTCTCGAGCCTTGCAAGAGCCCCAACACGGCGTGCACCGTGCAAGACAAGGTCGGCACGTCGACGTGCGAGCCCATCTTCAACCCGCCGCCCGCCCTCGCGCACCAGCCGTGCGGCAACGGGTGCATCGACGGGACGATGTGCTTCCTGAAGAGCGACGGCGGCAACGAGTGTCTCTGGCTCTGCCACAAGCCGCTCACGGCGCTGCCCGGCGATTACGACGCGGGCGGCCTCGGCACGGCCCCCGGCAAGGGTGGGTGCCCCGCCGGGGAGTCGTGCACGGGGAACCTGAGCGCGGCCGACTTCCCCGTGTGGCTGTCGATCTGTCGGTGACGTGCGAGGGCTTCAGGGCGAGGGAGGCCGGGAGGGTGAGGTCTGCGTGCGCGCGTGAACGACGTGGTGTTGTGGGGGTCGGGTGGTTGTACTAAGAGGACCCACGTGGCGCACGAGCCGAGAGACTCCGATCCCGACGTAGCGCTGTTCAAGGTCCTCCGGGAGGACGGCACCGCCGACCCGGCCACCGACCCGGGGATCCCACGCGAGACGCTCCTCCGCGCCTACCGGGAGATGCGGCGGCTCCGCATCCTCGACGCGCGCATGATCCTCCTGCAGCGTCAGGGCCGCGTCGGCTTCTACGGCGCGTGCACCGGGCAGGAGGCCGTGCCCATCGCCACGGGGCTCGTGCTCGACGCGGGCGACTGGGTGTACCCGGCGCTCCGCGAGCAGAGCATCATGCTCGTGCGCGGCTTCCCGCTCTCGAAGTTCGTGGCCCAGGTCTTCGGCAACTCGGGTGACGTCCTCAAGGGGCGGCAGATGCCCAGCCACCATTCGGGCCGCGAGGTGAACCAGGTGAGCTGGTCGTCGAACATCGGCCCCCAGATCACCCAGGCCGTCGGCACGGCGTGGGCGATGAAGCTCCGCAGGGATCCTCACGTGACCCTCGGCTTCATGGGGGATGGCGCCACCAGCCAGCCCGATTTCCACTCGGCGATGAACTTCGCGGCTGTTTTTCACGTGCCGTGCGTGCTCATCTGCCAGAACAACCACTGGTCGATCAGCGTGCCCACGTCACGCCAGACCGCCTCGCGCACGATCGCGTTGAAGGCCCGCGCGTACGCGATGCCCGCCGTGCGCGTCGACGGGAACGATCTCCTCGCGGTCTACAAGGTCGTCGGCGACGCGGTGCGCCGCGCGCGTGGAGGGGAAGGGCCGACGTTCGTGGAGGCGCTCACCTACCGCATCGGCGCCCACTCGACGAGCGACGATCCCACGCGCTACCGCTCCGAGGCGGAGGTCGCCGAGTGGAAGAAGAAGGACCCCGAGCTCCGCCTCCGCCGCCATCTCGTCGCGATGGGCTGGCTCGACGACGTGGCCGACAAGGCGCTCGACGAGGAGCTCTCGCGAGAGGTGATCGACGCCGTGAAGGCCGTCGAGGAGCTGCCGCCCCCGCCGCGGGGGTCCCTCTTCAGCGACGTCTACAGCGAGCCCACGTGGAACCTCGTGGAGCAAGAGGCGCTCTTGCAGCGGCTGCCCCTCGCCCCCACGCACTGACACTCCGGAAGGACTTCGAACATGGCGACGCGAACGGTGGACGCGGTGGTGATCGGCGGAGGTCCGGGCGGCTACGTGTGCTCGATCCGCCTCGGCCAGCTCGGGCAGAAGGTGGTCTGCGTCGAGAAGGACGAGGTCGGCGGCGTGTGCCTCAACTGGGGTTGCGTTCCGTCCAAGGCGCTCATCGCGGCCAGCCACACCTACGAGAAGGCGAAGCACGGCGCGTCCATGGGCCTCGTCTGCGACAACGTCCGCATCGACGTCGACCGGATGCAGGACTGGAAGAACGGCATCGTGAAGAAGCTCACGGGCGGGATCCGCGGGCTCTTCAAGGGCAACAAGGTGGATCTCGTCGTGGGCGAGGCGAGGGTCACCGGCAAGAACACCGTGACCGTGAAGACCCGCGAGGGCGCCACCGAGACGATCGAGGCGCGCGCCATCGTCATCGCGACCGGATCGACGACGATCGAGCTCCCCGCGTTCAAGTTCGACGGGAAGAAGGTGATCGGAGCGAAGGAGGCCGTGAGCCTGCGCGAGGTGCCGAAGCGCATGCTCGTCATCGGGGGCGGTGTCATCGGTCTCGAGCTCGGCTGCGTGTATCAGAAGCTCGGATCGGAGATCACCGTCGTCGAGGCGACGCCGTCGCTCCTCCCCGGCACCGATCCCGAGCTCACCGCCGTCGTCGAGAAGAAGCTCGTCAAGAACGGCGCGCGCATCCTGAAGCGCGCGAAGGCCGCGAGCTACGAGACGAACGCGGACGGCTCGCTCGCCGTCAAGGTCGACATGGGCGAGGGCAAGTTCGACACGGTGGTCACCGACTGCGTGCTGGTCGCCGTGGGCATGCGGCCGAACGGTGCGGGCCTCGGTCTCGAGGAGGTCGGCGTGAAGGTCGAGCGTGGCTTCATCCCGGCGGACGTCCACGGTCGCACCAACGTCGAGGGTATCTACGCGATCGGCGACGTCTCGGGCCTCCCGATGCTCGCGCACAAGGCGTCCAAGGAGGGCGAGGTCGTGGCGGAGGTCATCGCCGGGCACAAGGCGGCGAAGGACTGGGTCGGCATCCCGGGAGCGATCTTCACCGATCCAGAGATCGCCGTCGTGGGCCTGACCGAGGAGGAGGCGAAGAAGAAGGGCCTCGACGTGCGCGTCGGGAAGTTCCCCTTCGCCGCGCTCGGGCGCGCCATGGCCGTGAACGAGACGGACGGCTTCTTCAAGATCGTCGCCGACAAGAAGACCCACGAGATCCTGGGCATCCACATCGTGGGCGCGGAGGCGAGCGACCTCATCAGCGAGGGCGCGCTCGCGCTCGAGATGCACGCGTTCCTGGAGGATCTGGGGCTCACGATCCATCCGCACCCGACGCTGGGCGAGGGCATGATGGAGGCGGCGATGGCGGGGCTCGGGCACGCGGTCCACATCATGAACCGCTGACGCGGCGCGCGCGCCGGGCGGGCGTCAGCGGCGGCCCTTGAACCCCATCATGTCCTGCACGATGGCCTCGCTCGCCTCGGCGATCTCGCCGGCCTCGCGCAGGCGATCCGCGCAGTCCTCGCACATCTTCCGCTTCTTGGTCCCGACCTTGACGGTGACGAGGGCGTCCACCTCGTTGTCGCATTCCTTGCACGTCGCCATGACGTGAGAGTATGCGAAACCGCACCGGATTTCGACGTCGGAGGGCACCGGCGGAAAAGCGCGACGGGGTGCCGCCCGTCGCTTTTCGCCATTACGCGACCACTTTGGCGGGGTTACAGTGAAGCCTGGCGCACGGCCGAGGGTCGCGTCTGGAGGTTCGGCGATGGGCATTTTCGACCGCATGGGCAAGGTGATCTCGAGCAACGTCAACTCGATGCTCGACAAGGCGGAGGACGACAAGAAGCTGGTCGAGCTCAACCTCGAGGAGATGGCCGCGCAGCTCAAGGAGGGCCGGCAGGACGTCATCTCGGCCATCGCCGCGGAGAAGATGCTGAAGAAGAAGGCCGACGATCTCCGCGCCGAGGCCGAGAAGTGGGAGAAGCGCGCCGAGCTCGCCCTCAAGAGCGACGACGAGGCGCTCGCCCGTGACGCCCTCAAGCAGAAGAAGCGCGTCAACCAGGAGCTCGAGTCCGCCGAGACGGCGCGCGTCGAGCAGCGCGACACCGCCCTCAAGATGAAGCAGGAGCTCGACCGCATGGAGGACAAGCTCGAGGAGCTGAAGATGCGCAAGGGCACCATCATCAGCCGCGCGCAGCAGGCCCGCGCAGGGTCGACGGACCTCGGGAGCAAGGCTGGGTCGTCGGCGTTCGACAACTTCCGTCAGATGGAGGAGAAGATCGAGGGCCGGGAGCAGGAGGGCCTCGCCATGAACGAGGTCGAGGAGGCGCTCGGCAAGGGTCGCCGCGGCGAGGACCTCGAGGCGAAGTTCCGCGACCTCGAGCGCGACATGAAGGGCGGCGGGGAGGGCAAGACCCCGAGCGACCTGGACGACGAGCTCGCCGCCCTGAAGAAGCGCATCCGCGTGTAGCGCGGCAAGAGCCCCACTTGGCCGAGAGGATCATCGCGTCGTTTCGACTCGGGTTGCGGCCCGCGTCGGAGCTCGTCCGGCGGGGGCACGTGGAGCGCGCAAGGGCGCTCATCGCGCGGGTCGAGGCGCGGGGCGGCGCGCTCGTGGCTTGGGGCGGCAGCGTCGTCTCGTTCTCGCTCGCCCCGGAGTCGTTCGAGGACATCATCGGCCTCGCCCGCTCGCCGGGCGAGGAGACGTTCCCGGGGGAGGAGCCCTACGCTTGCGGTGTCGCGCAGGGGGAGCTCGGTCCGGTGTCGGAGGAAGGCGCGTACGGAGAGCTCTCGTGGGGGCTCGCCCTGGTCGCCGCCGAGGCGCTGTCCGAGCTCGGCGGGCCGGGGGATGTCGTCGTCGGGGACAGCCTCCGCGCGTACAAGGCGAACCGCCTCCTCACGCTGAGGAAAGTCCACGCGCGGAGGAGCGGCGTCCAGGTCCACGGCGCGCTCCTGGACACGCTGCAGCCGTGGCGACGCGACGCCGAGAACCGTGTCGCCAAGCTGAAGACGCCTGCGCTCGTGACCGTCGAGGATCCGAAGGCGATCCTCTGGATGCCAGGGACGCTGTCCGTGCTCCGCGCCGATCCGGGGCTCGGAGGCACCCGGTTCCTCCGCGAGGTCGCCGGGTCGGTGCGACCCTCTCATGCCCTCGTGCTGTCGCCCTCCGGCAGCGGGATGGAGCCGCTCGGCGCGCTCCGACGCGCCATCGCCCGCGCGGCGTCCGACGAGGTGGACCCGTTCCTCCTCGAGCTGGCGCGCGAGGTCGAGCAGCTCGTCCGGGGCGAGGGGATCCCCATCCCGGTCGCGTCGAAGATCATCACCGCCTTCCTCTGGCCGAAGAAGGCGGCGTCGTCGGGCACGCTCCTCGTCGACGATGCCCAGGATGTGGACGTCGCGAGCCTCGAAGCGTGTGCGGGGGCGATCAAGGGCGCCGAGCGGGCCTTCGGCTTCGTCGTGAGACTGGACGCGACGACGTCACCTCCGGCGGCCGTGGCGCACCTCGAGGCGGGGCCGGAGATCGAGCTCCGGCCCATGACCCGCGAGAGCGCCGAGGAGCTCGCTAAGGCGGCCACGGGCGGGCTCCTCGACGCGAAGGGCTGCGCTCGCTTCGCGCGGCTCGGCTCCTACGCGCCGCTCGGGATCGTCGAGGCCATCGCGCACGGCACCGCGACCGGGAAAATTGCATGGTACACGGATCGCGCGGAGCCGAGGACGCGCGCTTCGGGCAAGGGTAAGCCTCACCCCGCGACGCACTGGATCGCGGAGCGCGCGCTGGACCTCCCGGTGCACGCGAAGGTCCTCCTGTGCGCCGTCGCGCTCCTCGGGGGCGAGACGTCGACCTCGCGCCTCTTCCGCGTCCTCCAGCGGGCGGATCCCGACGCGACCTCCGACGGGCTCGTCGCCGACCTCTCACGCGCCCGCTGGCTCGACACACCGCAGGTCGACTGGGTGGGGCTCCCGTCGCGCACGCACAGGGACACGCTGTCGGAGATCCTCGACGACGGGACCCGACAGGCCATCCACCGCGCGATCTGCGACGAGCTCGAGGAGCGCGAGGGACCTCTCGGCAAGGCCGAGGCCGCGTGGCACGCGGCGGGGGCGGGCGACAGCGCGCGCGCGTCGCGGCTCGCCCTCGGCGCGGCGGTCGAGGCGCAGCGGCTCGGGCTCGAGCAGGCAGCGTCGTCGCTCCTGGCGTTCGCTCGCCGCGAGGATCCGACGTGCGAGGTGCGCACGCGCGCGCAGCTCGCGTCCACGGTCTCCGCCGCGGACACGAAGGTCGACCTGTTCACCATTCCCCCCACGACGGACCGGGGGGAGCCCTCGAGCGCGTCGACCGGGCCGAGAATCGCGTCGCCGCCCGCGTCCACGCGAGACGCGGGCCGGGCGGGGGATCCTGAGTCCGAGCCGCCCACCGTGGAGCAGGCCGTGCCACTGGAGGTCATCGCCCCGAAGGACTGGACGGCCTCGCCCTCGAGCGTCGGCGAGGTGGGGCTCGTGCAGCGCCTCTCCGAGCTGGCGAAGAACGCCCTCCTGTCCGAGGACACGACCGGGCTCGAGAAGTGGCTCGACGGCCTCAGCGCGACGGGCGAGAAGCGCCTGTTCGCGGACCGGATGCAGGCGATGGCCCGTCTGAACCGCGGCGAGATCGGCGACGCGTTGCGCGTGCTGAGGAAGGCGCGCCAGGGGCTCGGTCCCGAGGACGTGGCGCTGCGCTGCCAGACGTCTCTCGCACTGGCGGTGGCCCTGGCCGCGGCCGGCCGCCCCGACGACGCGCTCCTCGAGGGCCTCGATGCCCTCGCGCGAGCGAGGGAGCGGGGCGACCGTCGCGGCATTCAGGCGAGCCTCGTGTTCCTCTCGAAGCTCTTCGCCGGCGTGTCGCGCGGGGAGGAGGCCCAGCGGCTGCGCTCGGCGGTGTGACTCACCCGCGCGCGTCGCGGAAGGCGAGGGCGACGTCCTCGTAGAGCGACTCCGGAATCTCCTGACCGATCTCGAGTCCCAGGAGCACGCGCGCGAGGGCGTCGTCCGCCACGATGGGCACGCCGCGCTCCCTCGCGACGCGCTCGAGCTCCGACGCGACGCCGGACGCCACGACGAGGGGCGCCGCGCCCGCGTCGTCGCCTTCGTACGCGAGCGCGCACGCACCCGAGCGCCCGGTGACGAGGAGGCTCGCGGCGGCCACGTCCGCCAGCCGCGCGCCCCGCAGGAGATCCGCGTGTGCCCTGCGCCGCGCGGTCCGGACATCGGGGTCTCCCTCCGCCTCCCGGAGGTCGCGCCGTACCGCCTCGCGCGTCATCCTGAGCCGGTTCATCCACGCCCACCTCGTCACCGCGAGGTCGACGACACCCAGGGCGACCGCGGCCGCCGCGCCGCGGAGGAGCACGGCGCCCCCGAGCGAGAGGCCGAGGGCCCACGCGTATCGGGGCTCGCCCGCCGATCGCGCGAGGTCCGCGGCGTGATCGTGCAAGGTGAGCCACGCGATCGCGCCGACGACGACGCTCGCCGTCACGGCGCGCGCCGCCCCGAGGAGCCTCGACGCCGAGAAGAACCGGCGGGCCCCCCCGGCGGGCGAGAGCCGCGACATGCGCGGGGCGAGCCTGGCCACGGCGACGCGGCCTCCCGTCTGCGTGAGCGTCGCCATGAGGCTCGTCACGGCCACGGCCACGAGCAAGGGGGCCGACACGGCGAGGAGGGGCTTCGCGAGCGTGGCGGCCTCGAAGACGACCCTCGGCGCAGGCGCCGCGATCGCCGCGAAGGCATCGCGGAGCCCCCGGTTCGTCGTCTCCGCGAGGGTGACGACGGCGGCGGGCAGGAGCAGCGCGACGGTCACGAGCGCGGCGGCGTGGGAGGCGGCCGAGGTGGCGCCCCCGTCCCCCTCACGTCGCGCCTGCGCGAGCCTGCGCGGGGTCGGCGCCTCCGTCGCGTCGCTCACGCGCCCTTCGGGCCCCTCGCACGCGAGGGCCTGTCCGCCGGGCGCGCTCGCTTCTGGAGGGCTCGCTCCTTCTCGACCAGCTTCGCGAGATCGGCGAGCACGGCGGCGACACCCTCGTGGGTCGCGGCCGAGAGGAGTCGGAGCCGGATCTTCTTCTTCGCGAAGAGGGGCTTCACGCGTCGATACGCCTCCTGCACGTCCGGGAGATCGCCCTTCGACATCGCGACGATCTGCGGCCGCTTCGCGAGCGCTGGATCGAACCGCCGCAGCTCCCGCATGAGCCGCGCGTGGTCGGCGACCGGATCGCGATCCTCGCCGGGGTCGACCGTGACGAGGTGGAGGAGCGCGCGCGTCCGCTCCACGTGCTTCAGGAAGCGCACGCCGAGGCCGGCGCCGTCGGCGGCGCCCGGGATGAGGCCCGGGATGTCGGCGAGGACGAAGCTCCGCTCGTCGTCCAGTCTCACGACGCCGAGGTGGGGTATGAGCGTCGTGAACGGATAGTCCGCCACCTTCGGGCGCGCGCCGGAGCACGCGCGGATGAAGGTCGATTTTCCCACGTTCGGGAAGCCCAGAAGCCCGACGTCCGCCATCACCTTGAGCTCGAGCCGGAGGGCGCGCTCCTGGCCGGGCTGTCCGGGCTCGGCGCGTCGCGGCGCGCGGTCGGTTGCGGTCGCGAAGTGGATGTTACCCCGGCCGCCGCGGCCTCCCGCTGCGGCGACGAAGCGCGCGTCGTCGCGCGAGAGGTCGGCGACGAGCTCGCCCGTGAGCGCGTCGAAGACCTGCGTGCCCACCGGCACCCGGCAGACGTACGGCTTTCCCGCGCGGCCGTAGCAGTCCTTGCCCTGTCCGTTCTCGCCGGCCGTGCCGCGCAGGACCTTCTCGTGGGTCAGGTCGAGGAGGGACGACTTGCCCGGATCCGTCTCGAGGACGACGTCGCCGCCCTTGCCGCCGTCGCCGCCGGACGGCCCGCCGAACGGCACGAACTTCTCGCGCAGGAAGGCGACCGCGCCGTTCCCGCCGCTCCCGGCGATCGCCCTGATCTCGACCGAATCGACGAACTTCACGCGGGCTGTCTAGCACGCGGCGCGCGCGGCGCGTCAGAAGACCGAGAACCGGATGGTGAAGTTGCCCTGCACGGTGATGGCGCCCCCGTCCACGACGACGAAGTAGGCGATCTCGCTCGACACGGGGAAGGTGAGGACCTCACCGGCGTTCCCCGCCTTCGCGTTGGCGCACCAGCCCTTGTGGACGAGATCGGGGGCGCAGGTCTCGGCCGCGTAGATCATCGTGTCGAAGGTCGCGTTCAGCGTCTCGACCTTGAGCGTGCCGGGGCGGTGCGGCGTCACCTTGAAGACGCGGTCGGGGGACGTCGAGCCCGACGACGTCGCCCCGCCGTCGACCCCGCACGAGGGGCTCGCCCGGAAGGTCTGCGCGTACACGGTCGTGGTCCCCGAGTACTCGACCACGGAGTCCCAGACGTGCACCTGCATGCCCGGACACGCGCGCGCCGAGTCCGGGTTCCCGTCGAGCACGCACTTGGCGCTGCACCCGTCGCCCGAGGTCTTGTTCTTGTCGTCGCACTGCTCCGGTTCCTGGACGATCCCGTCGCCGCAGCCGGGCGGTCCCGAGTCGGCCGCGTCGATGGGATCGACGCCGGCGTCCGGGAGCGGATCAGGCGGTATGCACGGATCGCACGGGCTGAACTTGCTGCCGTCGTCCTCGCAGGTCTGCTGGCCCTCGCTGCCGTCCTGGCACTTGCAGAGGACCGTCAGCTTCGGCTTGCAGGGTGTCGTGCTCTTCGTCGGGGACGAGGAGCACGCGACCACGGCGCCGAGCACGGAGAGGACCACCGCCGCGCGAGAAGACATCGGCTTCATCACTTGATCTCGAAGCTCAGCGTGTACGTCCCCTTGCCGAGCAGCGCCCCGCTGGCCGCCACGGTGTACGTCGTGCCGTCGACGACGGGGAACGCGGCCTTCTCGTCGCTCGGCGGGCCGACGCCGTTGCAGTTCGCGCACATCCTGATGGGATCTCCGGGCTGAGAGCACGTGTTCACGGGCGGCTCCTCCCACGAGTTGGGATCGGTGCACGTCCGGCGCACGAGGATCATCGGATGCCCGCTCGTGAACGAGGCGCCCGTGAGCGTGACGACCATCGTGCCGTTCTTGTGCGCGGTGACCGCGTACACGTGCTCCGGCGCGCCGTTGTTGCCCGCCTTGGTGCACGTGCCGTCGCCGTTGGTGAACGTGTTCGCGCCGGCCGTGTTGCTCCCCGTCCCCGTCACGACCTTCCCCGGCCAGACGTCGACCGGGTGCCCGGGGCACCCGTTCATCGACGGCGGATCGCCGGTGAAGCTCTGGCAGTCGTTCGAGCACCCGTCGTCCGCGGTCTTGTTCCCGTCATCGCAGGCCTCGCCCGCCTGGACCTTGCCGTCGCCGCAGAAGGTCCCGCTCTTGAGCGACAGGGTGAGCGAGTACTTGCCCTTGCTGCCCGTCTTGCCATCGACGACGAGGTAGTACTTCTGCGCGGTGATCACGTTGGTGCTCACCGTCTCGGTGCCGTTCGGGCCCGTCGTCTCGCTGCACGCGAGCTGGGAGGCCGTGTCGGCGCAGCTCGCGCGGAGGTAGATCGTCGGATCGAACCCGCCCGCGCCCTTCACGGTGGCGGTGAGCGGCCCGCTCGCCGTCGGGAGCAGCTCGTACACGTCGTCGGGGCTCTGCTTGCCGACGGCGCACGCGCCCGCCTTGCCCTCGTAGTCGTCGACGGCGGGCGTGGTGTCGCCCTCGAGCGTCTTGTCCTTGTTGGCGTCGACGGCCACCGACACACCGGTGCACTTGTCCGCCAGGTTGAAGCCGCCGTCGACGGCCGCGCCTGCGTCCACGAGCTCCCCCGCGGGGCACGGCTTCTCGTTTGCGAGGAGGCAGGTGCCGAACGACTTCCCGTCGGTGTGGCACAGCTTGGTCCCCTGCGTCACCGCGTCGGCGCACAGGCACACCACGAAGTTGCCCGGCGTGCAGATGCGGTCGTTCGACGGCGGAGCCGCCGCCGTGGACGCGCACGAGGCCGCGAGGCCGCCCGCGAGGGCCAGCGCTGCGACGGGGGGGAAGATGGCGGCGAGGAGGTTCATGGCGCGGAGGGCGGGCTTCATCGGACGGTCTCCCTTGCAGTCGAGGCGGGCTCACGCTTCCTGGATCGCGGGCGGACGAGCCAACCGAGCCCGAGCGCCCCGAGCACGAACGGGATGGTCGTACCTCCGGACGCGTCCCGGCTCGCCTCGGCTTCGGGCGCGACCGCGCAGCCGGAAGAAGAGGACGACGAGGACGAGCCAGCGCCGCCCGTTTCCGTGCAGGTCCCCGAGAAGCCGCCGCGCGGTGTGGGATCGCACGTCGCGACGCGATCGGGCGGGTACGCCGCGCAGACCGCCTTCTTGTCGTCGGGCGCGAGCACGCGCTGGGTGACGGATCCAGGCGAATAGCTGGGGAACATCGTCGCCGACGCGTCCTGCGTGTGCGCGATCCCGATGAAGTGGCCGACCTCGTGGGTGAGGATCGCCTGGAGATCGTACTTGGTCGCCGCGGCGTCGTCCGTGACGGTGACGAGGTTGTTCGCGCTGTTGACCTCGATGTCGGCGTCGTAGATCTCTCCCGTGTCGTCGTTGTACGTGACGCTCGTCTTGGCGAGCGTGCCGTCCACGCCCCGGTACTTCCAGTTGTCGTCCTGGAAGAAGATCACGTTCACGTTCGGCGCCTTGCTGTTGTACTGGCTGACCCTGCAGCTCACGTCCTCGCCGGGGGAGAACGTCATGGTGGCCTGCTTGCCGCCGCCGCAGTCGACGGCGCTCCAGGCCTGGAACGACCTCGTCACGGCCTTGCGGGCCAGCTCGATGGCCACCTGCTGCGTGCCGGCCTTGTGGAGGTTGAACTGGATGCACGAGGTCTTCCAGAAGAGCTTGTGGCCGCTCGTCCCGCAGCCGTTCGCGTCCGTCGCGCAGGGCTTCGACTCCGTGCTGCGGCACGTGACGGACCGGCAGAAGGCGTCGGCGTTGCCCGCGGCGAAGGCCAGCGCGAGCGCGAGCGCGGCGGCGAGGAGGCCCGGGTGGCGAGGACGCGAAGACAAGCAGGTGGGATTATACTTGCGAAACGCGCGGTTGGCGAGGCACGGTACCCATCGCTGGATGCTCCGGATCGCGATCGTCAGCTGCGTCGTCCTCCCCGAGCCCGACCTGGACGAGCCCCTCCTGGTCGCCGCGCTGCGCGCGCGGGGGACCGAGCCGGAGGTCGTCGCGTGGGACGATGTTCATGTAGACTACACGCGATTCGACGTCGCCGTGCTGCGGTCCACGTGGAACTACCACCTGGACCGGGAGGGCTTCGTGGCCTGGGCGGAGCGAACCTCGCGGAGGACGCGGCTGTTCGCGGACCCGGCCACGGTGCGCTGGAACTCGGACAAGGCTTACCTCCGCGAGCTCGAGCAGCGAGGCATCCCCGTCGTGCCCACGGAGCACGTCCCCCGCGGATCGGAGGCCGAGCTTCGCGAGATCGTGCAGCGGCGCGGATGGTCGAGGGTCGTCGTCAAGCCGCGGGTGTCGGCGGGTTCGTTCGAGACGCACGCGTACCGGGTCGCGGATCTCGTGGGGGGCGAGCTCGCGGTGCACGCGCGCGAACGGGACGTCATGGTCCAGCCGTACGTCGCCTCGGTCGACGGCGAGGGCGAGCGCGCGATCGTCTGCATCGAGGGAACGCCGACGCACGCGGTCCGGAAGAGCCCGCGCTTCACCGGCCAGGAGGAGTCCGTGTCCGTGATGCCGATCGCCGAGGACGAGCGTGCGCTGGCCCACAGGGTGCTCGCCACCCAGCCCGCTCCGCCGCTGTACGCGCGCGTGGACCTCGCGCGGGAGAGCGACGGATCCCTGGTCCTCATGGAGCTCGAGCTGGTCGAGCCCTCGCTGTTCTTCGCGCAGCATCCGCCGGCGCTCGCGCTGTTCTGCCACGCCCTCCTCGCGCGTGCTCGCTGCGGGCCGGATCGGTAGGACGTCGTGCGAAGTTGCGATTTTTCACGTAATTTCCTATGGTCCGCCTGAATGGATCCCTCCGGGAAAGATCCGCCCGACGGCGACCGCGCGTTGCTCGACGCGCTCGAGGAGGACTGGGATCTCCCGACGATCACCACCAAGGACGAGTCGAAGGAGCCGGAAGCGGCACCGCTCGCCGTCGAGCCGACGACGATCCCCACGAAGGACGAGTCGAAGCAGCGAGAGGCCGCACCGCTCGCGGCCGAGCCGGCGAGGGACGTCGGGTGGGTCTCCGTCAAGCCGGAGGCCTGGATCGCGAAGATCGCGCCTCCCGCGCAGGTCGCGAAGGCGTCCCAGCTCCAGCTCCCGCTCCCGCCGTCGCCACCGACGCCCGCCACCGAGGCCCGCCCCCTGCGGCAGCCGCCGACGTCCACCGAGCCCTCGGCACCGTCGCCCAGCCCCCCTGCTCCGAGGCCGCCCTCACCCTCGTCTGCTCGCGTAGAGGCCGCCTTTCCCCTGGCGCCTCCGCAAAAGCCTTCGAAGCCGACGAGCTTGCCGAGGGCCAGAGCGGCTGAACCGCCGATGCCGCCGGCGGTCGCCAAGGCCGAGCCCCCGAAGCCGTCGGCGGTCGCCAAGGCCGAGCCCCCGAAGCCGCCGGCGGTCGCCAAGGCCGAGCCCCCGAAGCCGCCGGCGGTCGCCAAGGCCGAGCCCCCGAAGCCGCCGAGCTTGCCCAGATTCCAGCCCGCCAAGCCCGAACCGCCGAGGCCGTCAACCCTCCTCAGGGCCGAACCTCCGAAGGCCGAACCTCTGCAGTCGGCCGGGGCCAGGGTCGACCGGCCCCGGTTCGAGCCGCCGAAGGTCGAGGCCCCGAAGGCCGAGCCCCCGAAGGCCGAGCCCCCGAAGGCCGAGCCCCCGAAGGTCGAGGCCCCGAAGGCCGAGCCCCCGAAGGCCGAGCCCCCGAAGGCCGAGCCCCCGAAGGCCGAGCCCCCGAAGGTCGAGCCCCCGAAGGTCGAGCCCCCGAAGGTCGAGCCCCCGAAGGTCGCCCCGCCCAAGGCCGAGGCCAAGCCCGAGCTCCCGAAATCCGGATCTGCGCGCGGGCAGCGGACGGTGGATGGTGGACCGGCGACGCCGGACAGCGGACGACCGTCGGCAGACAGCGGACGACCGTCGGCGGACAGTGGACGGGAGACGCGCTCCCTCCCCCCCGACCCCAGCGAGCGCCCGCAGCACAAGTCCCGCGAGGAGCGCGACGCCGCGCGCAAGAAGAAGGACCACGACAAGGCCGAGCGCCGCCGGAAGAAGCGCGAGCTTGCCAAGCAGCGCCAGAAGGCCAGGCGCGTCGAGGAGAAGAAGGCCGAGGCCGACCAGAAGAAGGCCCCCACCCGGCCGCCTCCCCGAAAGACCGACCAGGGGGAGACGGACGACCCGGGCGACGACGGCGACACGCCCCCCCCCGCCAGCACCAAGCCCGGCAGGTCGGAGCCGGCCAAGGCGGAGCCGCCGCGCAAGACGGAGCCGCCCCGCAAGGCGGAGCCGAGCCGGAGGGCGGAGCCGAGCCGGAGGGCCGAGAGCGACCGCGCGGCCGACGGAAAGAGCGACGCGCGCAAGGGCAAGCCGGCCGTGGACGACGCCTCCACCCCCATCAAGGCGCCGCCGCCTTACCAGATGATCGCCATCGGGGTCGGCGTGGTGGTCGCCCTCGCCGCCGCGATCGCCGTCCTGGCCAGATAGCCCACGACGGATCGGACGCCGGGCCGGCTGGCCGCGTGGACGTCCCAGACGCACGCACAAAAAAGCTCGAGGGCGAAGCCGGTCACCCGGTCGCCCTCGAGAGAAGTTGCTTTCCGCTGGGAGTGCTTTTACGCGCTCGGTCTGGCCTCTGGAGCCAGCCATCGGACAATCGTGAGGCCGCTCTCCGGCCTGCACGCATCCTCGTCACCGTTGGATGCCGCCCTTCGACCCATCCGTTCGCGCGGATAGGGAGGAAGCGGGGTCAGCGTCGCTATTCGCGAATCGCCAGCTTCGGACGACCACACCCGCAGCGCACCTCTCACCGACGCCTTTTCAGCGCCGAGGATGCCGGACCCGCCGTCGCCCTTTTTGGGAGCGTTGTCGAGCCGTTACCCGGGTATCTCCGCCCTCTGACACTCGTGTTCGTCCCGCGGCACGTCCGAGCTCGGCTCCAAGCCGACCCGAATCGCTGGGCGATCCTCCGCAGATCCCGTGAGGGACGGGGGAGGGGCCGTTGACCGCGAGATAGAGGCCGTCGCCACACGCCAACTTTTTAGGGTAGCGCGTACGTGCGACCTGAGTGCCTTCCGTCGTGCCTCGTCTCGCAGGTGATCGCTCACCTGAGAGGTCGACGTGTCTCGAGTTGCCTCGAGAGCGCCGCCGAGCAACACCGATTCGCCCTCTCTCCGCGCTCGCCCCACTGCGTCAGCTGGGGGGGAGGCTTCCTTCGGGCTAGACAGGCGCGTTTCCCATCGCTTTCGCGGAGGGCGTTGCCTGCCAGGATGTCACGGACCGACTTCTGCCATCCAGACATGTCATGACGAAAACCCGCATCTCGTGTGTTCCCGGGATGTCGACCCGCCGTGCTCTGGGGCATGACTTGCCGCCTCTTGCGAGGACCCGAGGTAGACCGTGGTTTCACGCCACGATGAACGCTTCGGTGGATTGCGCTGGAGCGTAGATCCTCGCGGGGCCGGACGAACCGGGACCCAGGAGGCGTGGGCGTGTTGTTCCCACGGCGACAGCGCGATCGAACCTCTGATGCCTCCGTCACCGGCCCGCCTACGTCCCAAGGGGGTGGAGCCTTCGCTCGACCCACTCTGCGCCACCCCCTTCGGGAGGGCTGCGCAGCTCGAAACGAGGGAGACGGCCAAGCCCGCCGCCAGCGCCACCTCGTGAAAAGGGGACGCCTTGTGGCGAACCGAGACACCTTCCGCGAACAGGGACCCTTCACATGCTCCCGTCGAAACCGCCGCCACCTCGAGAGGGGAGACGATACGCGGGGCACGCGACCGGCGCACCTCTCGATGAGCCGACCGCCAGCCAACGCTTGTCACGCTGGCCTGGAACCTCTGCTGAACTCCGAGGCGGAACCGCCGCAGAGTGAGCATCCGGACATCGTTTCGCCGATGCCCTCGCCCCTGGTTGCCCGGGGAAAAGGAGACCGGCTAGGCCACCGTTCACTCGCGCCTGCCACCTTTTTCGAGGTGCGTTTCGCGGGCTTATTTGAGGCCAGATGCCGCCTGTTCGTTTCTGCAATCACACGACTTACGGGCATTACCCGATCGAGCTCATGAATCCCCACGGGACGAGGGCCGCGACCCTCTTCTCGGACGCTCGGTGCGACCCCCTTTCGGGAGTGCTCCGCGCGTGTGGGCGACGCGCCTTCGAGCGGACGGCCTCGCTCCCGTTTTCCCCACCTGCCCCGCCCGGCGGCTTTCGCCGACGCGCACGGAAGGTGGCTTGACGTGTGCGACACCGCCTGGTCGGCCAGGCAAATGCCCGGCGAAAAGGCGTGAAGGTCGGAGGACCAAGCGAAGGACCCGTCACCGTATGCGCGACCGGTTTGTCGGACGCACGCAGGTTGCCATCGCATGGCGATGGCCGACGAAGGTTCCCCTCCTTGGCGGTCTCCGGACACCCGGGTCTCTGGCATGGTCTCTCGCGCCGCGACTTGGAGATGATGCGACGCGTGGAGCAGGCCAGACGAGGTGCACCTTCCGGCGGCGCCCCGCGAAGGGCGACGCTTTCCAGAGCACCGAGGTGCCTTCCACCACAAGCGACGAGGACGGGCACGAAGGATCGCTCCTGCGCGCCGCCCCGGTCGGCCTCCCGCTCACGCCGCCCACATGCTCGCTGTCCAGAGCGAGACATGCTTGAGATGGGCCTTGCAAGCGCCCCGCCGCGGCAAGCCGTGGTGGGGTTGGAGTACGAGCGCCTTTCTTCCTCCTCGCCCGCCTGGAATTGACGTCCCAAGCAGGTCTGGAAGGACCGGTCAGGTCCGGTGCCCCACGGGTGTTGCCCGTGAAACCCCGACCCCGACCGCAGCGCCCCGGTGGCTTCTACGATCGAGAGCTCGCGGGAGATGTGCCGCGAACTTCGTGATGCGTTTTATGCAACAGGTCGCCCTGCCTCGCAAGAAAAAAAACGCATGGGCAAACAAATATTTTTTCCACAAGGTTATCCACAGGTTTCTCCGAGCCGCTCGATGAAACGAGCATTTCGCGCCGTTTTTGTCGGTATTTTGCGATCGGCGGGCGTCGGGTCCGGGTCAAACAATCGTCATTGAACGAGCGAAATGCGAATGACTACATCGTTTGAATTCATTATTTGACATCAGGCCGCGCTCGGCGGAGCTGGACGAGCTCGAGCGGGCGGCGCGGGGCAGGGTCTGGCGCGTCGATCGGCTCGATCACGACGTCGAAGAGCGCGCTGTCGAAGGGGGTGCCAGGCGCCGCGCGCACGGGAACGAGCCGCTCACGCCTGCCCTCGCGCGCGAGCGTGCGCGCGCGGTGGTGGCAGTAGGGGTTGTTGCCCGGCTTCCCGAGCAGCGAGTGGGCCGTGAAGCTACATCCGCCCATGCACACCTCCGCGAACGGACACGTGCGGCAGAAGCCCCACAGATCGTCGACCGTTCGCGCGCGCGTGAAGCCCACCTCGGGCGCGTCGCGCCAGATATCGGACAGCGGGCGCGTGCGCAGGTTGCCGCCCACGTAGTGCGCGCTCTGGAGCGAGGGGCACCCCTTCACGTCGCCGCTGGACTCGATGCCCATGAGCCAGCGCCCCGCGAGGCACCCCTGGAAGTGGTCGGTCCCGTCGCGCGTGACCGATCGGAGGAGCGCCTCCTCGGGCCCGAAAGACCCGAGGTTGTTGCCGGGCATCACCAGGATGCCGTCGTCGAACGCGCGGCGCTTGACGGCGGCGATACGCGGGAGGAGCTCCAGGAGATCCCACGGCTGGAGGATGAGGTCGGCCCGGTCCGCCGCGCGACCGAGCGGCGCGGTGATCTGCACCTGCCAGCTCTCGATCCCGAGCGCCCTCAGCGTGTCGTAGAGCGCCTCGACCTCGGCGAGGTTGAGGCGGTTGAAGTTCGTGTTCGCCGTGATCGCAACGCCGGCCTCCGCCAGGTGGCGGAGCGCGCCGGTGGCCGCGCGGAAGCTGCCGCGCCGGGCGCGCATGAGGTCGTGGGTGGGCTCGAGGCCGTCGACGCTGACGGAGACGCTGTAGATACCTGCGGCCGCGATCGATCGCGCGAGCGGCGCGTCGATCCCGCGCCCGCCGGTCGTCATCGTGCACCGGATGCCCGCCGCCACGATGGCCCGCACGACGTCGAGGAAGCCGGGGTGGAGGTAGGCCTCGCCACCGATGAGCGCCACCTCCTCGGCGCCGAGCGCGGCGAGATCGCGCACGACGCCGAGCGCCTCTTCCGTCGACAGCTCGCTCGGTCGCGCGTCGCCCGCCCGGGAGCCACAGTGGGTGCAGGGCTGGTCGCACGCGAGCGTCAGCTCCCACACGACGTACGCCGGGCGGTGTTGGTCGACCAGCTCGAGGCGGCGCCGCACCCGGGCCACGTCCGCCTACCGCCTCTTTTCGGGCGCCGCCTTGGGCTGCCCGTGATCGTGCTTTCGCACGCCGCCGCCCTTCTTCACCTCGTCGAGCCACCGCTCGAGCGCGCTGTTCTGCCCGTCCACCCGGACCACGGCCTCCATCGGCCACGTGGCCACCGGCCGGTCGTTGATGGCGAACACGATGTCGTAGCGCCCCGCGCCGCCGAGCAGCGGCGTCCCGCCCTGTCCCATGCAGCTCCAGGTGATCTCGGGCCTCAGCTCCGGCCGGATGCAACCGACGCCGCGACCGACGATCACACCCGCCTCGTCGAGCACGAACGAGCTGATCGCGACGTTCTGCCCCGTCCAGCCGCGCGAGCCGCGGGCGAACCAGGTGAACGCGACGCGGCGCGGGTAACGCCACTCGCTCCACCCCGCGCGGATGCCGAGGAGGGTGAGCGGGTTCGCGACGCCCGCCTGGGCGACGACGACGTTCACCTTGGGATCGCCGCCGTCCACGTCGCCGCCCTCGTCGGCGAGAGGGCTCGAGTCGTCGTCGGGATCCCTCACGATGACGTCGGTGTGACCGATCTGGACCCCCTTCTTGAACGCGAGGATCTCGTAGCGCCCGGGCTCCTTGGCCCAGAACCGGAGGTCGGCGCTCACGAACCCGATGCGCTCGTGCCGGGGAACGGAGAGCGTGCGCCGGAGGCTCGCGACAGGGTGGTCGTCCGGATCGATGACCCTGAACTCGACGTCCTCCTTCAGGCCGGGCTGCACACCGAACAGCATCGCCACGACCGGGACGCGCGCCTCGTCGGACGTGGCGATCGTGTGGTTGTTGCCCATGATCGCGGCGGTCGTCAGCGTCTCGGGATCGCGGTGGACCGAGAGGTTGCTGGTGAGGAAGAGCTCGGCGTGCGCCTCGGCGCTCTTCTCCTTCACATACGCGTGGAGCTTGGCCTGGATGGGCGCGGGCTTGGCCGCGAGCACGTCGCGGATGTCCTTCACCGACGAGGCGCTCGAGATGGTCGCGATGGGCGCGGCGCCGCCGGTGAACAGGATGGCGTGGTTGACGCCGATCGCGCGTACGACATGGTCGTCCCCGACGACGAGGACGGGACCCCCCGAGAACCCGGGGTACACAGCGGCGTCGTGCAGCACGAGCTCGGCCCCGAGGAGCTCGACGACCCCGCTCGTGACGCCCTCGGTGATGCCCCAGGACAGCGCCCAGAGGCCGCCGCCGGTGTGACCGAGCGCGTACACCTTCCGCCCGACGCGCGCGGTACCCTGATCGAGGGCGAGGGGCGGCACCTCGGGCAGCGGGACCCGCGGGGCGAGCACCGCGACGTCGCGCACCTCGTCGATGCGGACGAGATCGACCTCGACCGTCCGGCCTCCGCGCGTCGTGACCTTGAGCCGGTCGGGCGTCTGGATGACGTGCGCCGCGGTGAGGATGTGGCCGCCCTCGATCATGAAGCCCGTGCCGTGCGGCGTCGGCTCGCGGCGGAGCGAGACGTCGACGACGGTCTTCGGAGCGTGGCCGACGCCGATCGCCTTCATGGCGCGCTTGACCTCGTCCTCGCGGAGATCGTGATCATCGTTGAGGACGGCCACCACGGACGGGACCACCCGGTCGAAGACGGCGTGGGTGGGCTCCTGCGCGGGCGGCGCCTTCGCGGGCGGCACGTCGCGGGCGCAGCCGCTCGCCGCGGCGCTCGGGCATGCGAGGCCGAGGGAGGCGAGTGCGGCGCGGGCGAGGAGGCGCATCCTACTTCGAGACGTACGCCAGCGCGGCAGCGAGCGGGGACCACTCGAAGAAGAGGAACACGCAGAGGCCCATCAGGGCGGACAGCACCATGCCCGTCGAGACCTTGCGCCGCTCGACCCACTCGTCGCGCGCGCGCTCGAAGATCTCCCACGCCACGCCGAGGGGGACGAGGGGCATGCAGTAGGGCAAGACGTGCGCGACGTCGGGCGGTTCCTTCGCCGCCTCGTCGATGGAGAACGCCACGATGACGAGGAGGATGGTGCCGGCGAGGCAGCCGCCGGCGCTCACCCAGACCGACTTCGACACGCCACCCTGCGAGGCCGTCCAGCCCAGGCCGGCCGCGATCACGAACAGCATCAGCGCGGCCACGCCGCTCGCCACGATGGAATGCCCGCTCGTGGAGGCCACCCACGCCTTGTGGAGCGGCTGGTGGACCACCGCGAACAGGAACACGATAGCGCCCGCGAACGCACCCGCGAACAACCCCCACTCCTTGGGCGTGGGGAGCACCGTCGTGGAGGTCGGCACGGGCGCGGGGCCTGCGGCCCTCTTCCCCCCCGACGGTGCGGACGCCCGCGCCGCCCCGAGCGAGAGCTCGCTCACGTCGCGTCCGCTCTGCGGCGGAGCCTGGGGGACCGAGACCTTCTGCGCCGAGATGGGGCCCATCCCCTTCGTGACGACGGTGGGCTTCTCGCGCGCGGAGCGCGGCGCCACGTCGATGTCGAGGGGCTGGTCGTCCTCGGCGCTCAGGTCGTCCATGTCCGCGCCGCGCTCGGCCTTCCCCGCGCTGGCGGGCGGTGGGGCGGGCGGGGCGGCGGGCGCGTGCGTCTCCGCCGCGATCGGGGGCTTGTAGAAGGTCTGCTTCGCCGAACCGGGCGCCGGAGTCGCGGGCGCGCGCGAGGTGCGCTCGATCAGCGCCTCGTCGAAGGGCTGATCGAGCGCCTCGGCGGCCGGCATCGGCGGGGGGGAGCGGGCCCGATCCGAACGGATCTCGCGTGGGGCGAGGTCCGGGACGTCCACCGTCTGCCCGCGCAGCGGGCGCTTGAGCTCGGGGACGGAGAGCTGTTTCGGCTGGGCGGGCGGCTTCACGGCGTCGCCCTCGAGGGCGGGCGAGAGCCCCGGCGCGCTCGCGGCAGCGGCGGGGGGCGACTCGGCCTCCGGGCGCCCGCTGTCGACGGCCGGCTTGGGCGTGTGCTTGGAGACGGAAGCGATCCTCGCCTCGTCCTTCGCGGAGCGCGCCCGGTTGAGATCGGCGGCCAGCTCCGAGGCCGTCGGGTACCGGTCGGCCTTGTTCTTCCTGAGGCAACGCTCGATCACAGCCTCGATCGAGGCGGGCGCGTCCTTGGCGTAGTGCCGCACGGGGTGGTGCGCGGCCTTCGCGATCTGGACGAACATGTCCGCGAACGTGCTCCCCGTGAAGGGGATGAGGCCCGTGAGGACCTCGTAGAGCACGACGCCGAACGCCCACACGTCCGTCGGGGGGCCCACATCCGCCGGCGAGTAGATCTGCTCCGGCGACATGTACGCGGGCGTGCCGGTGTCGACGGCGGTGGCGGTGGCGGTCGCGTTCTTCGTGTGGATGTGGGCGATGCCGAAGTCCACCAGCTTCGGGATGCACCTGCCGTGCTCGAGGGAGAGGAAGATGTTCGCCGGCTTCACGTCACGGTGGACCACGCCGCACCCGTGGGCGTACCCGAGGGCCTCCGCGATGGGTGTGAGGATCTCCAGGGCCTCGTCCGCGGTGAGGCGTCCGCCCTTCACCAGCACGTGCGCGTCGAGGTCCTCCCCACGCAGGTAGTCCTGGACCATGAACGGCACGCCGGTCGGGTCCTTGTCGACGTCGAGGATGTCGACGACGTTCGGGTGACGGACCTTGGAGGCGAGCTGGCCCTCCTTCATGAAGCGGCGTACGGCGCGGGCGTCCGTGGCGAGCTCCGGGAGGAGGAACTTGATCGCGACCGCCCGATCGAGGAGCTCGTTGCGCGCCCGGTACACCTCGCTCATTCCGCCGACGCCGATGCGGGCCTCGATCACGTACTTTCCCGCGACCGTGGTACCCCTTTCCCGCTCGATGCCCATGAGCCGCCGACGATAGTACCAGCCACGTGCGGCGCGGTAGCGAGAATCGGGCGATATTTCGGGCGGCGTGACATTTCCGCCGATCTTCTCGACAATGACCGGCGCCTTGGACGACGTGAAGGAGGAGCCGCCGGTTCGCGCGCGCGCCGTCGCGGCGGGCCAGGAGGCGCACGCGCGCAGGGCGCCTCTCGGCCTCTGGACGCGGGCCGCGGCCCGTTGGGCGGCGGTCTCGCTCGTCCTCACGCTCGTCTTCGTGATCTACACCCGGCACCCCTACTGGCAGGGAGGCCTCTTCGCGCCGTGGCGGCCGGTCTACCGCGGCGTGTTCGTCGTCTGGCTCGCCCTCGGCCTCCCCTACATGGCGGCCGCCCTGCGGCGCTTTCCGGAGCGCCGGCTATGGTTCACCGACATCGGCCTGCACCTGCTCCTCCTGGGGCAGGGAATCGTCGCGGCGCTGGACCCGCGCGTCCCGAAGGGGTCGAAGAAGCGGAGGCGAAGCCTCCACATCTGGAAGAACCGACGCATCACCAACACGCTGCGGTCGATGGGCGTGAAGTTCTTCTTCACGCCGCTCATGGTGTCGTTCCTGTCGGGCCACCTCAACTCCGTGTCGAACGCGTGGCTACGCCGCAAGGCGTTGGAACCCTTGCTTTTCCCGGCCACGGCGACCGTTCAGGAGTGGTGGGCGGCGGTGTCGCAGAAGCTCCCGGCCCTCCTGCCGAACGGCTCCGATCTCGCCTCGCTCCTGTCGCCCCACCGGTGGAGCGCGCTCGACGTCCGCTGGGGGCTCGACGTGGCCTACGATCTCGTGTTCATCACCGACTGCGGCGTGGCGGTCCTCGGTTACATGACCGAGTCGCGCTTCCTGGGGAACAAGACGAGGAGCGCCGAGCCCACGGGGTTCGGGTGGCTCGTGGCGGTCACGTGCTACCCGCCCTTCAACAACGTCCTCGGCACGTACCTGCCGATCAACGGTGGAAGCGCCATCATCCGGAGCGAGACGTGGCTGCTCGTGCTCAAGGCGGGCATCGTGCTGCTCTTCGCGATCTACGCCTCGGCGACGGTCTCCTTCGGGCTCAAGTTCTCGAACCTCACGAACCGGGGGATCATCACCCGGGGGCCCTACCGCTTCATCCGCCACCCCGCCTACGTGTGCAAGTGCATCGCCTGGTGGCTCGAGCGCCTGCCGAACCTGACGCCCGAGAGCGCGTTCTTCCTCGCGTGCACCTGCGGGTGGTACGGCCTGCGGGCGTGGACGGAGGAGCGGCACCTGAGCCAGGATCCGGACTATGTCGCGTACAAGAAGAAGGTGCCGTGGAAGGCGATCCCGGGCGTGTGGTGACGGCGGCTCGCGGTCCGTCGTCCGCTCTCCACTGCCGCCGTTTGCCGAAAATGCTCAGTTGTTACTGCTGGTTACGGCAGCACGTTCCCTCCATTGCCGCGGTGCGAAATTCCTGGTATGAGCCGCGCCACTTCTCGCGGATCCTCCGGACTTTCCGGGGTGCCGCGCGGAGCGAGGCGTGCTGAAGCGTCTGCAAAGGCAGGCGGCCAACCCCTCGAGCGGCGGGTGACCGCGCGCGCCACTCCCGGCGGGCGCCCACCCCACCAACTCGGAGAGGTCCATCGTCATGAGTCTCGCGAAAGCCAACGCCTGGGGCCAGAGGCTCGCCCTCAAGGCCCTGAGCTCCGCCCTGTTCGTCTTCTTCGCGCTGCCCGCGTGGGCCACGGAGACCGCCGCCCCGGTCGCCACCGCGCACACGGGAGGCGGCGAGGCCAACCTCATCGTGCCGAAGCTGGGCGATCCCGCCATCGCCAGCTTCTTCGGCGGCACGCCGGGCTCGACGCTGCTGATGGCCGGCATCCTCGTCTCCCTGCTCGGGATGGCGCTCGCCGGCGTGATCTACAAGCAGCTGCAGGACGCGCCCGTTCACAAGTCGATGCTCGAGATCAGCGAGCTCATCTACGAGACGTGCAAGACGTACCTCGTCACGCAGATCAAGTTCATCGCCATCCTCGAGCTCTTCATCGGCGCGATCATCGTCTACTACTTCGGCATCGCGGAGCACTACTTCGCCGAGGGAAAGGCCTTCCAGGTCGCCATCATCCTCCTGTTCAGCCTCGTCGGCATCGCCGGGAGCTGTGCGGTCGCGTGGTTCGGCATCCGGGTCAACACGTTCGCGAACTCGCGCACGGCGTTCGCCTCGCTCAAGGGCAAGCCCTTCCCGACGTACGCCATCCCGCTCAAGGCCGGCATGAGCATCGGCATGCTCCTCATCTCCGTCGAGCTCATCCTGATGCTCGGCATCCTCCTCTTCATCCCCGGTGAGTACGCGGGGCCGTGCTTCATCGGCTTCGCCATCGGCGAATCGCTCGGCGCCTCCGCCCTCCGCATCGCGGGCGGGATCTTCACGAAGATC
>SXNL01000207.1 GCA_005777185.1 Myxococcales bacterium | reverse complement strand
TGGCCTGGCCGCAGTTGCCGTAGATGCCAGCCGCGCTCGCGGTGAAGATCACCCGACCGTATCCGGCGTCGCGCATGTGGGGCCACGCCGCGTGCGTGACGCGAAAGCCGCCGAGGACGTGCACACGGTAGATGAGGTCCCAGTCCTCCTGGCTCATCTTGGGGAATGACGTGTCACGGAGGATGCCGGCGGTGGTGACGACGATGTCGATCCGCTTCCACGTGTCGAGCGCCGTCTGGACGATCTTGGCGCCGTCCTCCACGCTGTCGTAGTTGGCGACGGCCTCGCCGCCTGCGGCCTTGATGTCCGCGACCACCTGGTCGGCCGCGGCGCTCGACTTGCCCCCACCCGTCGCGCCACCGCCGAGGTCGTTCACCACGACCTTGCACCCGCGCGACGCGAGGAGGAGCGCGTGGGCGCGTCCGAGACCGTTACCAGCACCGGTCACGATGGCGACGCGACCGTCGAAGCGGAGATCCGACATGAGAGCCTCTTTTTCCGGGGCCCGCGACGGTCGCGGGCGAACGTTTAGCGTGCGAACTATTGAACCTCCGCCCCGGATCGTCAAGGGCGATCCGTGCGGCTGATTGGGCGTTCAGGGGGCTCCGCGGAGGCCTGGAACGGCCTAGAACGCGGCCGACACGGAGACCGAGGCGCCGCCGGCGATCGGGGTGACGCCCACGCTCGCGCGATCCTTCCGCGACGGCGCGGTGAAGTAGAGCACCGCCCCGCCGCCGGCGAGCGCGGCGCCCGCGATCACGAACACCGTCGACAGCGTCGCCTTCCCGCGGGCACCGTCGATCTGGCTCTGTCCGGCCTGCGAGCACAGCTTGGTCGCGCGCTCGCACGCGCCCGAGTCGAACGCGCCCTCGTAGGCCGACCGCGCGGACAGACCGAGCACGCTCCCGACCACGAGCGACACGACGCCCGCCCCGGCGATGCCGAGGCCGAGCGGGCGCTGCCATGTGTTCCCCTCGTCCACGACGACGGGCAGTGGCCGCGGCTCCTCCACGACCGGGATCCCTTCGAGCGCCGGGATCTCCGCGGTCGTGGTCTTCCCCGGCTCGATGGTCACCGTCACGCTCCTCGGCTTCCTGCCAGGCGCGCTCACCTCGAGCACGACCTCGCCGGGGTCGAGCGAGACCGCGGTGCCGAGCACCGCGCGCTCCACGGTCTCGCCGTCCTTCTTCACGACGAGCCCCTTCGCGTCGTTCGCCGGGGGGAGCGCGATCACGAGCTTCGCGAGGCTGCCCTCGAGCGCGGCGGCCCGCGACGCGGCGACCTCGGCGCGTGTCGCGTCGCCCGCCTTTGAGGCGAGCGCGGCCACCTCCTTGTACGTGGCCCACGCGCTCGCCGTCCTGCCCGCCTTCTCGTAGCACTCGGCGAGCTTCCCGCGCGTGCCGAGGCCGGAATAGCGCTTGAGGCTGGCCTCGAGCTTGGGGCACGCCCGCGCGTAGTCCTTGGCCGCGAGCAGCTTCACGCCCTCGTCGAACAGGGCGCGCCCCTCGGCCTGCGCGGAGGCGTCCTGCGCGTGGGCGTCCGCCATCGTGAGGCTCATCGCGGCCGCCACAGCGAGCGCGCCGGCGAGCGGTCCGCACGTCGGCGATCGCCGTGCCGCGGGCCTCGGAACCCTGGGCCTCATGGCCACATCCGGATCAGGGTGAAGCCCGCGTTGTTCTTGTTGCCGCCCACCACGATCCTGCCGAGCGCATCGATGGCGACGGACCTGAACTGGTAGATGTACGTATCCGGTGTGGCGGGATCCGCGAACTCGATCGCGCTCCCGCCGTTCCACGTCGCATCCGCCTTGCCGTCCACGCCGACGCGCGCCACGAGCGCGAACCTGTCCTGGGAGCCGCCGCCGTACCCGACGATGACCGTGCGGTTGTCCGCCATCGCGGCCGCCGCCGTGTACTGGGCGCTGTTCCCGAGGCCGCGCCGGAAGTCCCACAGGAACTTCCCGCTGGCGGCCACGGCCGCGCCGGAGCAGAAGTTCGGTCCCGTGATGTCCCTGCCGGTCACCACGTAGACGCCGTCGGGGCGACGCGCGTACCCGAGCGCGCTGCACGTCGGAAGGAAGGTGAACGCGCCCGTCGCCGAGATGGTCGTGTCCGGCCCTCCTCCCGCGAGGACGCGAACGATCTGGCTCCCTGGCGGCGCGACGGAGCCGTCCTCGCCTGCGGCCGCGATCTTGCCCGGCTCGAGGGACACGCCCACGAGCCGCGTCCTCTCCCCGCCCATGAAGAGGGACGTGTACGCGCCCGTCTTCTTGTCGAGTCGCAGGACGAAACCCGAGTAGAGCAAAGGCGCCGCGAGCGTCTTGCTGCCCGCGATGACGATGCTCGAGTCGGCCTCGACCACCACGCCCTCGACGGTGGAGCCGTTCGGGTACCCCACCGTGTCGAGGCGCGTGACTCCCGAGTTCGCGAACGCCGAGTCGGCCGAGCCGTCCGCGTTGAGGCGCACGATCGTCGCCTGCGTGGTCGTCCCTCCGAGCGACGGGCCACCGACGATGATCTTCTGCGTGACCGGGTCGAGGGCGATCGCCCGCACGTCGCCGCCCGCCTGCTGGGCGGCCCCGGCCTTCGTGTTGAACACCGCGTCTGCCGAGCCGTCCGCGTTGTAGCGCCGGATGAGCCAGTTCCCTGTGGCGCCCGTACCCCCCGCGAGGAGCTTCCCGTCGGGCTGGATCGCGATGGCGTTCACGACCCCGATGTTGCCCGCCACGTTGTCCGACAGGATGCCGTCGCCGTCGAACGACTCGTCGAGCGCGCCCGGCGGCCCCGAGACCACCAGGTCCACGGCGACCTCCGGCACGCCGGCCGCGCCGATCTTCACGTCCGGAGCTGGCCCCATCACGGCCGCCGCCGTGGCCGTGAAGGTGAGCTCGACGGAGTCGGCGCCACCGGCGATGTTGCCGTCCGGCATCGTGACGCCCGCCGGGAGGCTCGAGGCCTTCAGGGTCACGGGCCCCGACAGGCCGTTCCGCGCGAGCGTCGCCGTCGCCTTCGTCGATCCGCCGCGGAGCACCGCGATCCTCGGCGGCGCGAGCGTCAGCGAGGGCGAGGCGGCGCCGTCCGACCCCACGCTCGCGTCGTCGCCGGGCCGCGCGCCGTCCGGGGTCGCCGCGTCGTCCCCACCCGGTCGAACGGACGTGTCCTCGAACCCGAGGACCGCGGCGCAGCCTCCCCCCAGGAGTGCCGCCGCGAGCGCGACGAGGCCGGTGCGACGCATGGGTCGAGCCTACCAGAAACGCCTCACCGGGATCGTCGGGAGAACGAGCCCGGTCCCAGGGTACCGTGCCTTCAGACCCCGACCGCGTCCTTCCCCCAGATGTACTTGTGCATCTGCAGCTGCACGCGCACGGGTAGCGCGTCCTCGAGGATCCACGCGACGAGATCCCTCGTCGCGAGCGCCCCGAACACCGTGCTCGCGAGCAGGTTGGGCGTCCTCCGGACGAGGGCGTGGCGCGCGATCGCTTCGCGCATCCACTCGTAGTCGCGGCGGTCCGCGAGGACGAACTTGATCTCGTCTCTTGGCGTGATGGACAGCATATTGGACCAGCGGTTCCGTCCCTCCTCGCCGGAGCCGGGCGGCTTGAGGTCCATGATCTTGTGCACACGCGCGTCGACGAAGGACACGTCCGCCGCGCCGCTCGTCTCGACGAGCACCGTCCGCCCGGCGTCGCACAGCTCGCGCATGAGCGGGAAGACGCCCGGCTGGAGGAGGGGCTCGCCGCCCGTCAGCTCGACGAGCGGCGTGTTGCCGGCGAGGGCGCGCTCGAGCACCTCGGCGCGCGTCATCCGCGAGCCCCCCTGGAACGCCTGCGGGGTGTCGCACCACACGCACCGCAGATCGCACCCCGTCGTACGCACGAAGGTGCAGGGGAGCCCGGCGAACGTCGATTCGCCCTGTATGCTCGTGTAGATCTCGTGGATGACGAGGGAGTCCTCGCGGCTCATCGCACCGGCTCCTTCCGCTCGGCCTTCATCGCTCCAGCTCCGGCGCGGGGATCTCCGTCCCGCTCGGTGCCGGGACGATCATCGGCCGCGGGACGAAGTGGATCGCGCGCCAAAGCCCGTACGCCGCGCCGATCACGCCGACCGACGCGAGGAGGACGACCCGGGTGAGGGGCCACCATGGCCTCCCCGCGGACACAGGGCGGGGCCGCGCGCGCGACTTCGTTCCAGGCACGCCTCCAATCTAGCGCAAGTTTGGCCGGTCCCGTCCCGCCCGGGTAGCCTGGACGCCACCGTGCGCCGCGCCTCACCCGGGTCCGTTCGCGTGCTCGCCGGCGAGCTCGCCCCGTACCTCCTCGCGGCCACGTGCGTCGCGGCCTGCGGGCGCCCCGTCGCCGCGGCCCGTGTACCGGTCCTCCCACCCGTGCGTGCGCCCGCGCCGCCGGAGCACACGCACCCACGGAGCCTCGCCCACTGGGAGCCGATCCAGCTCGCGCTCCGTCCGCCGCCGGTGCACGCACACGAGCTGCCCCTCGACGAGACGACCGTGGCCGATCAACCCGCGTACACGCGCCTCGACCCCGCGACGCGCGCGGCCCTGCGCGAGCACGGCTTCGCGCGTCCGGCGCGGTGCCCGAGGCGTCGATCGTCGGCGTCGTCGTGGCGCCCCCATCCGCCCCGACCGCGCCGGGGACGGGGCGATCTTCGCCCGTCGAGCAGGAGAAGGCCAGACCCAGCGCGAGCGTGAGCACGTGCCGCGCGCGCCGCGTCCCGTTCGTCGGTGAGGCTCCGGTCGTCGTCGTCGCTCCGCGCATGCTCCTCCCGGGGCAGACCACCAACCACACATCGTAGCACAGCTGTCCGTGCTACAACGCCACGGTGGCCGCGCCCGCCGAGCACCCCTACGCGCCGTTCATCCACGCCGTGGAGAAGCCCGCTCGCTATCTCGGTGGCGAGGTGGGCGCCGTGGTCAAGGACTGGGGCGCGGCGCGCGCGAAGGTGTGCCTCGCGTTTCCCGATCTCTACGACGTGGGGATGAGCCACCTCGGGTTCAAGATCCTCTACAAGATCCTCAACGACGACCCGCGCACGCTGGCCGAGCGCTGCTACGCCCCATGGAGCGATCTCGAGCGCGAGCTCGTCCTTCGCAAGCTCCCCCTCGTGTCGCTGGAGAGCGCCCGGCCCCTCCGCGAATTCGACGTCGTGGGGTTCTCGCTCCAGTTCGAGCTCACGTACACCAACGTGCTGCTGATGCTGGATCTGGGCGGCCTGCCGCTCCTCTCGCGGGACCGCGGCGAGGACGATCCGCTCGTCTTGGCGGGCGGGCCGACCGCGACCCACCCCGAGCCGTTGGCCGACTTCGTGGACGCCTTCGTGATCGGCGACGGCGAGGATCGCGCGCGCGACCTCGCGCTCCTGTGGACCGACCTCCGCGAGAAGGGTGTAGATCGCACGGATCGTCTGCGCGCGCTCGCGGCGCGCCCGGGTGTGTACGTCCCGTCCCTGTATGGCGTCGCCGAGGAGCCAGCCACGGGCCTCGCGGTCGTCGTCCCCCCGGCGGACGGCGCGGCGCCGTTCCCGGTCGTGCGGACGCTCGTCCCCGACCTGAACGACTGGCCGGTCCCCGACGACGGCCCGGTCGGCGGACCCGAAGCGATCTTCGATCGCATGTCGATCGAGATCGCGCGAGGCTGCACGGAGGGGTGCCGCTTCTGTCAGGCGGGGATGATCTACCGGCCCGTGCGGGAGCGTGATCCGCGCTCCGTGGTCGAGACCGTCGTGTCCGCGGTGCGGCGCTCGGGGTACGACGAGGCGAGCCTCACGTCCCTGTCGACCGCCGACTACTCCGCGATCGCGCCCCTCATCCGGGAGGTCGCAGGCCGCCTCACGCCCGAGAAGGTCTCGCTCGGGGTCTCGTCGCTGCGTGCCTACGGCCTCGAGGAGTCGGTCCTCGACGACCTCGGGCAGGTGCGTGCCACCGGCGTCACCTTCGCGCCCGAGGCGGGAAGCCAGCGCATGCGCGACGTGGTCAACAAGAACGTGACCGAGGAGCAGCTCATGACCACCGCGGAGCGGGTGTTCTCCCGCGAGTGGAACAGCATGAAGCTCTACTTCATGATCGGCCTCCCGACCGAGGAGGAGAGCGACGTGCGCGAGATCGTCGCCGTCGGCGCCCGAGCGCGCGAGGTCGGCCGGCGCATCAAGAAGGCGAAGGGCCACGGCCCGCCCACGGTCACCGTGAGCGTGTCGACCCACGTGCCCAAGCCGCACACGCCCTTCCAGTGGTGCGCGATGGACGCGCACGACACCGTGCTGGCGAAGCAGTCCTGGCTGCGCGACGAGGCGCGCCGCGCGAAGGTGGTCCTGAAGACGCACGAGGGCAACACGTCGTGGCTGGAGGGCGTCTTCGCGCGTGGTGATCGGCGCCTCGGCCCGGTCCTCGCGCGCGCGTACGCGAACGGCGCGCGCTTCGACTCGTGGTCCGAACGGCTCCGCCTCGACGTGTGGGAGGAGGCGTTCGCGCACGCCGGGATCGATGTGCGTCAGTACCTCGGCACCATCCCGGTGACGGCGCGCCTCCCGTGGGATCACATCGACGTCGGTCTCGAGGAGGGGTTCCTCCTCGACGAGTACCGGAAGGCCCTGAAGAGCCGCCTCAGCCTGCCGTGCGGCAAGGCGGCCGGCATGTTCATCCACCACACGAACCTGGACGACGCCGCCCCGGACGCGCGCAAGCTGGTCTGCTACGACTGCGGCGTCGCCTGCGACCTCGGTGCGATGCGCGAGGAGCGCCTCGTGTACCTCCGGCGGCTGGGGGCCGAGCACCGGCGCGAGGCGGAGCCGCGCGTCGAGCGGCCGCTCACGCCCGGCAAGAAGAAGGGGCCGCCGCCCCGCGTCGTGCAGGGCGATCCGATCCGCTACCGCTTCGCGTACCGCAAGATCGGCCGCGCGAGCTTCCTCTCGCACCTCGACATGATCCGGGTACTCTCGCGCGCCTTCCGCCGGCTGGGGATCGGCATGTACCACTCCTCGGGCTACCACCCGAAGCCGGAGATGACGTACGGCCCCGCGCTCTCCCTCGGCGTGAGCAGCCTCGAGGAGATCGTCGACATGAAGCTGACGGCGGAGATCGACCCCGTCGCGTGGCTCGATCGGCTGAGCGACACGTGCCCCGACGGGCTCTCGTTCACGGGCGGCGCGCGCCTCGGGCCCGAGGACGGATCCGTGTCGCGCGCGATCCGCGCGGCGCGATACGCGGTGGCGATCCCCCGATCCGCGCTGGGGCCCATCGGGGGCGACGCCGGGCTCGACGCCCTCGTGGACGCCTTCGTGCGCGCGGACAGCGTGCGGGTCCGGCGCACCATCGAAGGGATCGGCAAGTGGGTCGACGCGCGGCGCCTCACGCGCGCCGTTCGCGCACAGGACGCGCGCGCCGCGGCGCACGTCGAGCTCGCGGGGTTTGCGGGCGATCTCGCGGCCATCGGGGTGGACGTGGACGTCTTGTCCTCGGGCTCGGTGAAGATCTCGGAGGTCGTCCGCGCGATCACCCAGGTGCTCCCCTCCCACGGCGAGCTCCCCGTCCGCGCCGTGCGCGTCGGTCTGGGAACCATCTCCGCCGACGGCGAGCTCGTGTCGCCCCTCGATCTCGCGCGCACCCGGGCGATCCACGCCGCGGAGCGCGCGCCGGCCGTCGACCCGCAGGCCGAGGCGGTCCCCTCCGCGCCGCCGTGATCCCCGAGCCCCACGCGAGCCCCACCACCTACCTCCTCCTCAGCGCCGCGGCCTTCTTCGCCGGGTTCGTCGACGCGATCGCCGGAGGCGGCGGTCTCGTGACGCTGCCCGCCCTTCTCGCCGCGGGCCTCGATCCGCGTGTGGCCCTCGCGACCAACAAAGGGCAGGCCGTGTTCGGCGCCGTCGCTTCCTTCGTATCGTTCTGGCGTCGTCGCGCGATCGATCCGACGCGTGCCCCCCTCGCGTTCGCGACCGGGTTCGTGGGCGCGCTCGGCGGCGCGGCGCTCCTCCTGTGGATGCGGCCCGAGCCGCTGCGCCCGCTCGTGATCGCGCTCCTCGTCGCGGCCGCCGTCCTGGTGTCGGTGCCGCGCCGCGTGCTGCCGGATCTCGGGCTCGAGCGCCCGCTCCGCGTCTTCGCGCCGCTCGGCCTCGCGCTCGGCGTCTACGACGGCTTCTTCGGCCCCGGAACCGGATCGATCCTCATCGCGATCCACGTGGTGGTCTTCCGGGATCCGCTCACGCCCGCGTCGGCGAACGCAAAGGTCGGCAACCTCGCGTCGAACGTCGCGGCGCTCGCGGTCTTCGCGTACGGGGGCGCGGTGCTGTGGCGGATCGCTCTGGTCATGGCGGTCGCGAACGCGCTCGGCGCGCTTGCGGGCTCGCGCCTCGCGCTCCACGTCGGCGACAGGCTCGTCCGGGTGGTGGTGCTCCTCGTGGTGGCGGCGCTCGTGGTGAAGCTCTCGCTCGCCCTGATCGGCTGAGGGCGGCGGAGGCGCCGAGAGACGCGCGTCTGGCGTTCGTCGCCGGGACTTGGCAATATGCGTTCGCATGCGGCTCGTCTTCGGTCTCTTGAAGCAGGACGACATCGAGGGCATGGGCCCCGCTCTCGAGAAATTCTGCGCGCGCCTCTCGGCGAAGACGGGGGACGAGGTGGTCGCGCTGGAGTTGGCAAAGTACGAGGAGCTCTCCGAGGCGCTCGAGTCCCGCTCCACCCACGTCGCGTGGCTCCCCCCGCTCCTTCACATGAAGACCGATCCGCGCGCGGCCATCCCGCTCGTGAGCGCGCGCCGCGGCGGGGAGGACTCCTACGAGTCCGTGCTCGTCGCGCGCAAGGGAGGCCCGGTGAAGTCGATGGACGACCTCGCCCAGCGGCGCGCCGCGTGGGTGGATCCGTGGAGCGCCGCGGGCTTCGTGGTGCCGCGAATCTGGCTGGACCAGAACGGCTACGATCCCAGGCGGCTCTTCCGCTCGGAGGTCTTCTTCGGGACACACACGCTCGCGATCACGGCGGTCGTCGACGGCGTGGCCGATGTGGCCGGCACCTTCGCGCGCTTCGCCCAGGGCGACGAGCCGCGGACGGGGGGGTGGCGCCGCGTCGAGGGCGCAGAGGTGCAGGTCGTGCAGCGGTTCGGCCCCGTCCCGCCGGACACGATCTGCGTGAGCTCCACGCTCGACGGCCCCACGATCTCCATGCTGGAGCACGCGTTCGTCTCGATGAACGAGGACCCCGAGGCGCAGGCGTGGATCCAGACCATCTTCGGTGCGGACGAGTTCCGGACCCGGGTGGAGGGTAACTACGGGGATCTGCGGAGGAGCTTCGAGCGGGCGCAGGCGAGGGGTCTGTTCGGGGCGTGACGGGACGCCGGCCCGCCGACCGCTGTCCGCTGTCTGGCGTCCGCCGTCCGCTGTACACTGCGTCCGTGCGGCCGCGCGCGATCCTCCTCCTGCTCGCGACGGCCCTCGCGGCGTGCAGCCGCTCGTCCGTCCCCTGCGACGACACCACCTGCCCCGCCGCGACCACGATCCGGATGGACTTCACGGGCGCGGCCGGCTTCTACGCGTCTCCCTTTCCGGGCGACACGCGCGTCGGCGACGACGGGCGGCCTCGCCTCGACGACTTCCCCAACCCCCGCAAGCTCGCCCTGATCGAGACGGTCCGGCGCATGCTCACCGCCTCGCCGCGCGGCTTCGGGCTGACCTCGGGGATCTTCTTCGCGGCGAGCGCGCCGATCGATCCGGCCTCTCTCCCCGACGTCCATGCGAGCGTCGGGCGCGACGCGTCGGTCTTCCTCGTGGGCGTCGACCCGGGCGCACCCGATCGCGGTCGCCGTTACCCCATCTCCACGCGCTTCCTCCCGGACGGCGGCCCGTTCGGCGCGCCCAACCTGCTCGTCGCCCTCCCTTACCAGGGCTTCCCGCTCCGCCCGCGCACGCGGTACGCGGTCGCGGTTCGCACCGCGGTGAGAGCCGCCTCGGGGGATCCCCTCGCGATCGGGCCGTCGATGGCCCAGCTCGCGGCGGGACGGCGTCCACCGGGGATGAGCGAGACCGCGCACGAATCGTACAAGGCCGCTCTCGTCGCCCTCGGCGAGGCGGGCGTGGACGCGAAGGGCCTCGCGGCGCTCACCGTCTTCACCACCGGCTCCCCCGAGGACGATCTCACGAAGGTGACGACCGCGATGCGCGCGAAGGTCCCCTCGATCCGGAGGCCGTTCGCGCCGGCCGAGGTCTTCCCGACGTTCTGCGTCTACCAGACGAGGATCCCCATGCCCGAGTACCAGGGCGGCGTCCCGCCGTACACCGGCGGCGGCGGCGCCTGGGTGCTCGACGCGAAGGGCGCGCCCCTCGTGCAGCGCGAGGAGGAGTCGAACTTCGTCGTCACCGTCCCGCGCACGGTCATGCCGGCGGCGGGCTACCCGATCGTCGTCTTCAGCCGCACGGGCGGCGGCGGTGAGCGTCCGCTCGTCGATCGCGGCGTCGAGGCGGCGTCCGGGGGACCGCCGCTCGCGCCCGGCACCGGCCCCGCGTTCACCTTCGCGAAGGCGGGCTGGGCCGGCTCCTCGATAGACGGCCCGCATGGGGGTCTCCGCAACGTCACGCGCGCCGACGAGCAGTTCCTCATGTTCGACGTCGCGAACCCGCCCGCCCTGCGCGACAACGTGCGGCAATCGGCGGCCGAGCTCGCGCTCCAGGCGCACATCCTCGAGAAGGTGACGGTGGACGTCTCCCTCTGCCCCGGGGCGACCGCTCCGGGCCAAACGGCGCGCTTCGATCCGGGGATGATGGCGCTCATGGGGCACTCGATGGGCGCCACGATCGCGCCGCTCACGGCCGCGGTCGAGCCGCGTTTCCGAGCGCTCCTCCTCTCGGGCGCGGGCGGCAGCTGGATCGCGAACGTGATGCACAAACAGAAGCCCCTCGCGGTCAAGCCGCTCGCCGAGCTGCTCCTCGGGATCACCGGCTCCGGCTACCCGCTGACCGCCCACGATCCCGCGCTCTCCCTCTACCAGTGGGTCGGCGAGGAGGCCGATCCGCCGGTCTACGGCCGCCGCATCCTCGCCGAGCCGGTCGGGCAGCCGCGGCACGTCCTCATGATGCAGGGGATCGCGGACACGTACATCCCACCGCCGGTCGCCAACGCCACGAGCCTCTCGTTCGGTCTGGACCTCGCCGGGCCCGCGCTCGACGTGAAGAGCCCGGCGTTCGCGGGGCTCACGGGGATCGAGGCCCTGCTCGGCCTCGCCGCGCGCAAGAGGGTCGCGCTCCCGGTGGAGAGGAACGTGCAGACCGCATCGGCCCCTGTCACCGCCGTCGTGACGCAACACCTGGAGGACGGCATCGAGGACGGTCACGAAGTGGTCTTCCAGACCGAGGGACCCAAGCACGCCTACCGCTGCTTCCTCGAGGGCCTCGCGCGCGGCGCGCCGCGCGTGCCCTCGGCGGGGCGGGCAGCCGATCCGTGCGACTAGCCAGGCCGGGTGCCGCTACCCCCCCACGCCGAACTTGAACGGGAAGCTCGCCACGGTCGTCGGGGAGTCGCTCGCGGGGAATTTCCACGACTTCACCTGGCGCGTGACGCAGCCCTCGAGGCGGCCGTTGCCCACGTTCGATCCGATCACCGAGGCGCTCGACACGCCACCGCTCGGATCGATCTGCCACGCCACCGTGATGCCACCCTTCAGAGAAGGGTTCTTCAGCGCCTCCGTCTCGTAGCACGCGCGTAACGCACCCATGTGCGCGACCACCACGCGACGGACCTGATCGGCGGAAAGGCCCCCCTTCGCAGCGGCCGCGCCCGTCGTGACCCCGACCTTGGTCTCGCCCGGCGTCGCGCCCGTGCCTCCGGCCCCGCCCGCGCCCGCGCCCGTCCCTCCTGCTCCCCCCCCCGCGCCTCTTCCGGCCCCCGAACCGGTCTGCAGTGGGCCGGCGCCGTACATGCCCGCGGAGCCTCCACCGCCAGAGCCTCCTCCCTTGAGCCCGGCGCCCGGACCGCCTCCCACGACCAGCTTCGACGCGTCGAGCCCGCCCAGCGCCTGCGACACGGTCTGGATGGACTTGAGCGTGTTCTGGATCTCCTTGCCCGTGTCACCCTCGAGCACCTCGGCGAGCCCGCCCACGCTCGGGCGCGTGTGGCTGGGTTGAAGGTGCGGTTCCCTGAACGTGCGCGCGCCGTGCGCCCCCTCGTTCGCGGCGGACCTCGGTCCTCCGGAGGACCGGTCGTTCGACGCCCGCGCAGGCGTCTTCTTGTCGTCGCCGGTGTCTAGGATCGGTTCGGGCGGCTGGAACATCGGTCGGTGAATCCCGAAGCGCGCCGCGTACTCGTCGGGGTCCGTGAGCTCGAGCGGGCGCGGGAGCGGGGTCGGCGTCATGAGCGCGCGCAGCAAGCCCAGCACGCCGACGTGCAGCACGACGCTCGACCAGAGGGCAAGGCCCGCGAGGAGATCCACGCGGATTCGCCCCGAAGGCGGCAACAACAGCGGCGTGTACTGGAAGAAGATCGACAGCTGCCCGAACTGGATCAGCCCGTGATCCCCCGGCATCACGGGCACCGCCGCGCCCGTCCGCGCGAGCGCGGTCGGATCCTCCGGCCTGCCGCGCAGGGTCAGCGTGCCCGCCAGCGATCCCCGCGCGTCGAGCTCCCACCCGCCGAGCGACGCGCGGATCGGCGCCGTCGACATCTCGACGCCGACCGGGATCGGCAGCACGGCACCCGCCCCATCGCCCATCAGGAACGACTGCCCGCGGTACAGCGTGCGGAGCGCGATCACGGTCGTGCCCCACACCGCCGCGACGCGGAGCACCTGCGGCTGATTCACCGCGACGGGAGAGGCGGCGGCCAAGTGTCGAAGGTCCTCCGGGCGAGGATGATAGCAAAGGCGGACGTTCCGGCGCGACCTTCGCCCGGGCGCGAACGTCTGTTAGGACTGATCGTCGTGAAGAGAAAGAGCCGCTTCGCGTCGACGTCGCTCGGCCTGGCGGGCTGGGCCTTCGAGACGCCGCTCCCCGTCGAGAAGAGGTACGTCGCCCTCGCCGTGCCGCACACGAGCAACTGGGACGGGCTCGTGCTCGTCACGGTGCTCGCGAAGATCGGCCTCGACATGGAGTGGATGATCAAGGACTCCTGGGTCAAGGGCCCGATGCGCCCGATCATGAAGCGGCTCGGCGCGATCGCCATCGACCGCGGCCGCGCCCACGACGTCGTGGGGCAGATGATCGAGGAGTTCGGGCGGCGCGATCGCTTCGTGCTCGGGATCCCGCCGGAGGGTACGCGCTCCCGCGCCGCCCACTGGAAATCGGGCTTCTATCGGATCGCGCTCGGTGCGGACGTGCCGGTGGTGCCGGGCTACCTCGACTACGCGCGAAAGCGCTGCGGGCTCGGTTCGCCGATGCGGATGACCGGTGACGTGCGCGCCGACATGGACCGCATCCGCGCGTTCTACGCCGAGAAGAACCCCATCCCGCACGAGCCCTCCGGGTTCGGCCCGATCCGCCTGAAGGAGGAGGACGTCCCGACCTAGCGGGAGCCCCACCCCCGCCGCGCTGCGCTCGCCCCTCGAGATCGGCGCGCCGGCGCCCGCCACCTCACCGCGACAGTACCGCCAGGACCTTCGCCTTCACCTCGGGCGAGGTCCACACGCGCGCGTTCTCCGCCATCCAGCGCGCCTCCGCCGCGTCCGGGACGAGATCCTGCTCGACCCTCCCGCGGAGGTCTGCCTTGTGCGCCGCGTACGCGTCCCGCGGGAGCGCCGCGAGCGCCGCGACGCGCGCCCGCGCGAGCGCCCCCGCGTCCTCCGCAGCCACGTCGATCAGCCCGGCGGACGCCGCGTCCGCCACCCGGTAGAGGCCCGCGCCGAGCAGCACCTCCTCCACGCGCGGGGCCGGCACGCGCCGCCGCACGATCTCGAAGATCCGCGGCGGGAACCGCACGCCGAGCGCCACCTCGTTGAGGCCGATCCGGGCGCGCGTCGACGCGTCGGCGACGCGGTGATCGCAGCACAGCGCCAGGACGCAGCCCCCCGCGATCGCGTGACCGTTCACGTGGGCCACGGTCGGGCCGGGATACTGGTACAGCGCGCACATCGTCGTCTCGAGCGCCGCGAGGAACGGCGGTGCCGACGCTTCGTCCAGGGCGGCGACCTCGCGGAGATCGAGGCCCGCCGAGAACGCGTCCCCCGAGCCTGTCAGCAGCACCGGCCGGCCGGCGGCCTCGACGAGCCGCGCGCGCAGCCACGCCATCATCTCGCTGCCCAGCGCGTTCTTGCGCGGGGCGTTCATGGTGATCTCGAACACGCCGCTTGCCTCGCTCACGACCGTCACCCCTCCGCGTGGACCTTCACCGTACGGCCCACCGTGTCGAGCATCGCGCGCAGTTCGTCGTAGTCCGGGTGGCGCATGCGGATCCACGCGTTCGCCATGAAGCCGGCGTCGACGGGCTGCGTCGGCGTGCCGGGCGGCGGGATGTGATCGTCCAGGATGCAGCCGCCGAACCGCTGCCGGATCTCGTCGAGCCCCGAGTACCCCACGATGCGGCCGTCGCACGACGGGCGGAGCGCGATGAGTCCCGCCGCGTACCGTCGCGAGAGAGACTGGCTCTGGCGCCCGTGCACGACGGCCATGGCCCACTCGCGGTAGATGTCGATCTCGTTGCTCGCGGCGTAGAGATCCCACGCGCGGACGCCCGGCGGGCGGCAGCCGATCTCGCTGAATTTCAGCCCTCTCGGCCCGAAGAACCACTCCATGTGCGTCGCCGACGTCTCGATGCCGAGGGCTTGCTGCACCTTGCGCCCGAGTACCTTCAGCTCGGCGTACGCGGGCGCCGCGTCGATGCGGTTCGTCGTCACGAACTGGGGGGAGATCCACCGCGTGCGCATCGCCTCGAGCACGTTGGGGTAGTAGTGCGTGACGAACTCGTGGACGACCTCGCCGCCGATGGTGATCGTGTCGTAGAAGCCCTCGTGTCCCTCGATGAACTCCTCGATGGCGACGCTGCGCCCCTTCGTGACGTGGAAGGTCACGAGCGCCTGCTCGAGATCGCGCAGGCTCTCGAGGCGCTCGGTGCCGGACGCGCCCGCCGCGTCCCGCGGCTTGATGATGAGGGGGAAGCCGACCTTCATCGCGAACGCGCGGATCTCGTCCGGATCGCTCGAGCCGATGGACTGCGCGCAAGGGACGCCGGCCTCGCGGAGGGCGTCCTTCATCGCGGGCTTGTCGCGGCAGAGGAACGTCGTCCTCACGCTCGTGCCGGGGATGCCGCACGCCTCGCGCACCTTCGCCGCGCACATCACGTGGGCCTCGACGACGGCCTCGAGGCGATCCACGCGGACGCGGCCCTGGAGCCACCGCACGACGCGCTCGACGTCGCCGACGTTGGTGACGTTGTTCACCTGCTCGTAGTGGGTGAGCCAGTGGCGGAGCTCGTGGTCGAGCGACTCCTTGGGTCGCTCGCCGATGCCGGTCACGCGCGCGCCGACAGCGTGGAGTGCACGCACGAATTCGCGCTGGTTGGCGGGAAAGCATGGCTCGAGGAAGACGACGTCGACCGGCATTGCGCGGGACCCTACTCCGGGTGGCGGCGTCCGTAAACGTGCACGTGCCGGGCCGTACCGCTCGGTGCCGCCGAAATCGGGCGCGGGCACGGGCACGTGGAATTCGGGGCGAGGGCCTAGTAAGGGTGCGACCCGCGTGAACATCCTCTTCGTCTCCTCGGAGGTCGCTCCGTTCGCGAAGGCGGGCGGCCTGGGCGACGTGTCCTCGGCGCTGCCCCGCCACCTCCATGCGCTCGGTCACGACGTGCGGGTCGTGCTCCCGATGTACGCGCGCGTGCACGCCCCCGGTCGCACGTTCACCGAGGTCGTGCCCGAGATCGTGCTCGACCTCGGCGGGAACCGCGTCCTCGTGTCGATCGTGCGGACGGAGCTCCCGGGCACGGACCTCCCCGTGTACTTCGTGCGCTGCCCTGGGCTCTACGATCGCCCTTCGATCTACGGGTACGCGCGCGACGAGCACCTGCGGTTCGCTGTGCTGTCCTTCGCGGCGCTCGCGATGTGCCAGCACACCGGCTTCGCGCCGGACATCGCGCACGTGAACGACTGGCAGAGCGCGCTCGTGCCGCTCCTCCTGAAGACGAAATTCGCCTGGGACCAGCGCATCTTCGGCCGCACCCGATCGGTGCTCACCATCCACAACCTCGGGCACCAGGGCACGTTCGGCGCGGGGGTGCTCGGGGCGATCGGCCTCGGCGACGTGGCGGGGTACGTCCACCAGGACGAGCTCAGGAGCGACCGCTTCGGCTTCCTGCTGACGGGCATCCTGCACGCGAACGCGATCACCGCGGTGAGCCCGACCTACGCGCGCGAGCTCATGACGCCTGCCCACGGCGTCGGCCTCGACCCGTTCCTGCGGATGCGCGCCGACGTCATGTTCGGGATCCTGAACGGCATCGACCCCACCGAGTGGAGCCCGGAGACCGACGCCCGGATCTCGCACAGGTACGGCGTCGACGATCTCGAGGGCAAGGCGCGCTGCAAGGAGGCGCTGCTGGCCTCAGGGGGTCTGCCCCACAAGAAAGAGATCCCCGTCGTCGGCATCGTTTCGCGGCTCGTCTGGCAGAAGGGCTTCGACCTCTGCATGGGGGTCCTCCCGCGCATCCTGCGACGCCGGGCCGTTCAGCTGGCGGTCCTCGGCACCGGCGAGTCGCGGTACGAGGAATTCTTCCACGCGCTCTCGCGCGCGTTCCCGCGGCAGGTGGTGTACCGCCCAGCGTTCAGCGAGAACCTGGCGCACCAGATCGAGGCGGGGAGCGACATGTTCCTCATGCCATCGCGCTACGAGCCGTGTGGACTCAACCAGATGTACAGCCTGCGCTACGGCACTCCGCCGATCGTGCACGCCACCGGCGGGCTCGTCGACACGGTGCGCCCCTGGGACGGCCGCGCCCGCAGGGGCACCGGGTTCGTGTTCGAGCACTTCGACGAGGCCGGCCTCGCGTGGGCGATCCAGCGCGCGCTGGACGTGTGGGGCAGCGGCCGCGGAGAGGACCGCGCGCGCTGGCGGGAGCTCCAGGCGAACGGGATGAGGCTGCCCTTGTCGTGGGAGCACCGCGTGGGCGAGTACCTCGAGGTGTACCGGGGTATACTCGCGTAGGGCCTCACTCCTCCGAGCGCGGCGGTCGTGGTGGGAGCGGCAACGGCGGAGGAGGCTGGGACAGCGGCATCGGCCGCTGCGACACGGGCGGTGGCGGTCGCTGCGACACGGGCGGCGGCGGCATGGTGCTCCGGCGCGCGCCCTGCAAGGCGCTGGCCGCGCGGCTCGCGACCTCCCGGACGGAGAGCAGGCGCTGCGCGGCCTTGCGCATCGCCGGATCGGAGGGATCGAGCGCGAGAAGAGCCTCGACGTGATCGATGGCGCTGGCCGGTACCTTCGCGTCGCCGACGTACAGCTCGACGAGCCTCCGCTGGAGATCCGGGACGCTCGCCTCCGGGAGATCGGGATCCTCGAGCCCCCTCTCGATGAGCCGGCATGCGAGCGCGAATCGCTGCGTCTTCCTGGCGTGGTCCACGAGCGCGTCCAGCAGGCGCGGACTCGCGGCCGCGAGGACGACGAGCCCCTCGCACGCGTCTTCGCCGAGCGGCGCGCTCGCGGGAAGCGGGAGCAGGCGCGCGATGGCCTTCGAGGCGAGGGCGATGGATCCGCGCGGCTCGGCGATGGCGGCCAGCGAGTAGAGCTCCAGCACACGCCGGCCGTCGGCGAGCGGCTCGAGGCGCCGCTCCAGTCGCGCGAACGAGTCCTTGTGGCCGGGAATCGTCTGCTGAACCCGCAACAGGGCCGCCTCCAGCGCGGGGCCGTCGCCGCTCGCCTCGAAGAAGTCGGCCGCGTGCACGAGCACCTCGCTCTGCGCCTCCGGCTCGAGCTGCCCGAGGCGTCGCCCGCCGATGACCCTGTCATACGCCCCACGCAGCGCCTGCACGGCCCCGTCCCGCCGGGCCGCCGCGTGCAGCGCCTTCCACAGGTCCCGCTGGGGTGCGCCGATCGCGGCCTCCGACACGAGCACCTCGAGCGCCGCGTCCGCGTGGCTCAGGCGTTCCGCGAGCGTGGCGGCGAGGCGCGCGAGCCGGAGGGCGCGTGCGGGATCGGGCGTGTCGGACACGCCCGGCATCATAACGGGACATCAGGCGTAGTACACGCGCATCGTGTCGATGACGACCGAGAGGAGCTCCTTGACGGTCTCGGTGCGCTCGTCCCGCACGATCACGTAGCCGTCGCCCTCGTAGCTGTCGCTCTTCATGGCGCCAAGCGTGGGCAGGCTCGCCTCGGCGATCCACTTGCCGATGAGATCGTGCGTCTTCGCGACGCCCGTCACGCCCGCCACGCGCCCGCGGCCCATCCCGCGGAGGAACGCGCACCCGACCGCGTACCGCCTGTGCCACGGCGCGTCGAGCACGCCGTCCACGACCGCGCGCGCCCAGGCGCGGTACGGATCGACGTCGCACGCCAGGCCCATCATGCGGGTGATGTTCGCGCCGGGCGGGCGCTGCGCGATCTCACCGATGACGAGGGTGCCGTCGGTGCGCTGGAACCACTCCATGTGGGTCATCCCGTCGTCCAGGCCGAGCGCCTTCACGGCGGCGTGTCCCATCGCGCGTGCGCCGTCGTACTCGGGGCCCGCGGTCTCCCGCGGCAGCATGCAGCACCACTGGACCCAGTCGTTCTCGAGCGCCTCGAGGCAGCTCGGGAGGTAGTGCGAGATCGAGTCGGCCTTCACGTCGCCGCCGACCGTCACCGTCTCGAAGCTGAACTCGCGCCCGCGGAGGAACTCCTCGGCAAGGAGCGGGTTCGCCTCGCTGGCGCGCATGCCCCGGACGGCGTCGAGGAGGCGGTCGAGATCCGTCACGCGGAAGGTCGCCTTCGCGCCCATGCCCGCCGGCGGCTTGACGACCATCGGGAAGCCGACCTGCTTCGCGAAGGCGCGCGCGTCCTCTTCGCCCCGGACGAGGGCGTTCCTCGCCACGGGGAGGCCGGAGGCCGCGAGGGCGGCCTTCATGCGGGACTTGTCGCGGAAGAGCTCCGCGGTGCCGGGCGGTGTGCCCTCGACGCCGAACCGCGCGCGCGCGACGGCGAGCTGCACCTGGAGCGCCTCGAGGACGCCGACGATTCGGTGCGGCTGGCCGTGGCGGCGCCGCAGGATGTCGGTCGCGTCGACGACGTCGTTCACGGACAGGGGATCGGTCACGCGGACGATGTCGTGAAACATCTTCGCGTCGTCCCCGCGCGGGGACTCCGCGACGATGCCCAGGAGCCGCACGTCGTCGAGCCGCGCGACGGCGCGGACGAAGCGCAGGGTCGTCTCGGCGGGGAAAGGAGCGGCGAAGATGACGTTGCGGGGCATGGGGAGGCCCTTCTCGTACAGGCGAGGGCGGACGTCAACCACTCCGCGCGCGCGCGGAGCGGGTTCACCCGTTCCCGTGGCGCGCGTCGAACTCGTCGCGGAGCATGCTCATGAGCTGCACGTCGAGGAACTTCCCGTTCTTGAACGCCGCGTCCCGCAACACGCCCTCGAGCGTGAACCCGCACTTCTTGTAGAGCGACACGGCGCGCGTGTTGGCGGCGAGCACCCTGAGGTGGACGCGGTGCATGTTCCCGTCGTGAAACGCGTGACGGAGGCCGAGGATCGTGGCCTCCTTGCCGAGCCCCTTTCCGCGCTGGGCGCGGTCGCCGATGAGGATGTGGAACTCGCACGCGCGCTCGATCGGCTGCGCGTCGAGCAGGTACAGGTTGCCGACGTGGCGATCGTTCTCGCGGAGGCAGATCGCGAGCCGCGTCGCGCTGGCGCGGCTCGAGGCGTAGCCCCGGAACCAGGCGACATCCGTCTCGATGCTCACGTGGCGGAACGGCCCGCACAGGAGATCGGTGACCTCGCGGTCCCGGCGCCACGCGTTCACGAGCGCCATGTCGGCCTCGCCGAGCTCGCGGAGGTAGATGCCGCTCACGGCGTCCCCCGCTCGGCGACGACGAAGATGCTCGCGGAGAGGTCGGGGTACTTCTTGCCCAGCTCGTAGCAGCCCTCCATGTAGCCCTCCGACACGATCGCCGAGCCATCGAGCGCGTCGAGCTGGAAGTTGGCGAGCGGCTTGAAGAACACGCCGCCCGCCCCGACCGCCGCGAGGCCTGCGGCCCGAACGTCGCGCTCGAGCGTGTCCATGAAGTACGTGCGCCGGTGGCCGTGCTGGATGTCCGATCGGGTGAGGGCGGCGAGATCGGGGATCACGCCCATCTTCACGGCGATCTGGCGCGACGGCGCGTTTCCGTTCGGCACGACGACGAACAGCCTGCCGCCGTCGGCGAGCCAGTCGGCAGCGCGCGCGAGGACCGTCACCGGATCGATCACGTGCTCGAGCGTGTGGACGAGAAAGATCGCGTCGAATCGCTCCGCCGGGCGCCACCGCTCGAAGAGGCTCCGCGCGAAACGGACGCGCGAGGGCACCCGCTTGCGCGTGTGCTCGAGGAAGGTCTCCTGCGCGTCCACGACCGTCAGGTCGCCGTACGCCGCGGCGAGGTTCACGGTGAGATCCCCGTGGAAGCAACCCATCTGGAGCGCCCTCGGGGCGCGGTCGCCCCGGTCCGGTGGCATCCAGGGCGCGAGCGCGCGCATCATGTAGCCGCGCATGCGCCGGTCGAACGGTGACTCCAGGTAGTCGCCGGCTACCTGATCGAGGTGGATCGTCTCGCGTACGTACTCGAGGGCCATGGTTCACTCCGCGTCGGGTCGATAGAAGCGCTCCGCGCGCGGCCGGTACCACTCGTCGAGGGTGGACGGGACGCGCGCGCGGTAGCCGAGGAGGGTGCGTGTCCGTGGGGGGAGCGCGACGACGCGCTCGTCCCCGAGCTTTCGCAGGTAGTCGAGCTGGGGTTTCACGAACGGCCGGCTGAACGTGAGCGTCAACGCGAGGCGATCGCGAGGTGAGGTGTTGGGACCGGCCGCGTGCCAGAGGCAGGAGTCGAACACGACCACCGAGCCCGCCTTCCCGACGAGGCGATCGGCCCACCGCTCGAACGCGGCGCGCTCCGGCGGCTCGTCGACCTCGTGCGATCCGGAGAGCACCATCGTCGCGCCGTTGTCGAGCGTGAAATCGCCGAGCATGACGAGCATGTTCACGAGCAGCGGGACGTCCCGCGTGAAGATACGGACGTCGCGGTGCGGCGCGTGGACGTAGGCGCGCTCGCCCGGGCGGTTGATCACGCCTCCGTACGAGTTGAGGACGAAACCCGCGCCGAGGCGGTCCGCCACCAGATCCATCGCGGGCAGGTCCTCGAGGAACATGTCCAGCTCTCGCCCCTCGCCCACGAGGTGGTGCGCCGTGCCACGGGCGACATCGTCGAGTCCCCTCGCGCGCCGCACCGCCGCGCAGCGGTCCGCCGCGATCCTGAGCTCCTCGGCCAGCGCGAGGCACCGGCCCGGCGGGACGACCCTGTCGAGGAGCACCCAGCCCCGCGTCCTGAGGAGGTAACCGAGATCGCTCGCCGGGGTCACGAGGCCGGCCAACGCACGCCCCGTACCGGCCGGGCGCGGCCGAGGGAGCGGCGAAATACCCGAGCTATCCGCGTGCGAGCGCCGGCGCGCCGACGCCTCCCCGCCGCACGGGCGACGGATCGATGACGCCCCGGCCGGCGAAGTCATGTTATGCATCGAGGGTGGCCGCCTCCGATCCCGAGAGCCCGCCTGCACGGGTGCCCGACGCGGCGATGAGCGGGGAAGCCCTCGACGAGGGGGCCGACGCCGCCGCCCCCAAGAGCATGATCGGGCCCGTGTCGAAGGGCCTCCTGCGCGGCCTCGTCAAGACGATCCGCCCGCACCAGTGGGTGAAGAATCTGTTCGTGATGGCGCCGATGTTCTTCAACAAGGACGTCTTCGTCACGGCGCCCAGCGGCGCGCCCGCGCTCAATCTCGCGGTGACGGGGCGGGCGGCCGGGGCCACGCTCGTGTTCTGCCTCCTCGCGGGCGCGGTCTACACCATCAACGACCTCGTGGACGTCGAGGCCGACCGCGTCCACCCGGTGAAGCGCCACCGCCCGATCGCCAGCGGCGTCGTACCAATGCCGATCGCGCGCGTGGCGGCCGTGGGCCTCGTCATCGTGTCGCTGCTCCTGGCCTACCGGCTGAACCTCGGCTTCGCGCTGGTCGCGCTCGGGTACTTCGTCGAGAACATCCTCTACTCGTTCAAGCTGAAGAAGGTGGCGTTCCTCGACGTCGGCCTCATCGCGTTCGGGTTCGTGCTGCGGGTCATCGCGGGCGGCCTCGCCACCGATACCCGTGTGAGCGAGTACATGCTCGCATGCACGGCGCTCCTCGCCCTGTTTCTCGGCTTCGGCAAGCGCCGCCACGAGCTCTCGAGCGAGCATGCGGGCAAGCAGCGCGCGGCGCTCGAGGCTTACAGCAAGGGGTCGCTCACCGTCGCGCTGATCGTCACCGGGGTGGCGACGGCGGGCACCTACGTCGCCTACACGCTCGACCCGCGCACGCGGACGTTCTTCGAGTCGAACTACCTCTTCCTCACGGCGCCGTTCACCGTGTTCGGGATCATCCGCTTCCTGATGCTCGTCTCGGGCAAGGTGGGGCGCGGGCGGCGAGCCGAGTCCCCGACGCAGGAGATGTTGCGCGACGTCCCCTTCGTGCTCAACCTCGTGGCATGGGGCATCGTGGTGTTCGCCCTCGTGTACCGGCTGCGTCCTGGCTGAGGGAGGGGAATTCACCCGGAAATTCGACAGGATGGGCCGGATCGCGGAATCCTCTCGAACCGTGACGGCGACGAAGGAGCAGGCGGCCCCGGGCTGGCGCACGAAGGGCGGCGCGTGGGTCGACCTCGGGCTCACCTTGCCGATCTTCGTGGTGTACCACCTGGGCGTCGTCTTTCTCGGCGTCAAGAACGGCACGGACTTCGTGACGGAGGGGCTCCTCCACCTCGTCGAGGGGAGCAAGGTCGCGTACCTCGGCGCGACGCTCGGGATCGGCGCGGCGTTCGCCGTGCCGCTCCTGTTCCTCGCGAGGCGGCAGGTGTTCTACCCCGCGAAGTTCGGCCAGATGGCGATCGAGGGATCTGTGTACGCGACGTTCATGGGCGTCGGCGTGCCGATGCTCGTCGGCACGCTGTTCGCAGCGACGGGCATCGGGGATCAGGGGCGCTTCGCCGGCGTCATCATGTCACTCGGCGCGGGGTTCTACGAGGAGCTGACGTTCCGGGTGGTCCTGTTCGGGCTCGGCGGGAAGCTCCTCGTCTGGCTGCTCGCCGAGCAGCAGGTGGGCGTGATCGGCGAGGCGGCGACGAGCGCCACGAAGCTCACCGCGAGCTCGTTCATGGTGCTCCTCGGGTGGGCCGTGGCGACGAGCCTCGTGTTCAGTGCGGTGCACTACGTGGGGGCGCTCGGCGACGCGTTCCAGCTGCGATCGTTCGTCGCGCGCTTCTTCCTCGGGCTCGCGCTGACCTTCATCTTCGCGACGCGGGGCTTCGCGACGGTGGTGTGGACGCACGCGATCTACGACGTGTGGGTGCTGGTGCTGCGGGGTTGAGGCGAGCCGCGTCTCGTTCGACCCTCACCCCTCCGGCTGCCGCGGCGCGGTCGGCAACAGCAACGCCACGAACGTCGCGATCATCATCCCCACCGCGGCCACCGTGTAGGGCGCGCGTGGGCCGATGTGCCCGTAGAGGAAGCCGCCGGTCGCCGGGCCGAGCATGCGTGCGAGGCTCGCGACCGCCTGGTTGGTGCCGAGCGTCCCGCCCTGCTCGCTCGCAGGCGCGCGCCGCGAGATGAACGCCGAGATGCTCGGTTGCGTCAGGCCGTTGCCGAGCGCGAGGACGGCACCGAACGTGTAGAGCGCCCACCTCCCGAGGAGCGGCGACGCCGAGAGGCCCGCGAACGCGACGCCCTGGATGAACGAGCCGGCCTGGATGAGGCGGGTCTCGTCGACCTTGCCGCCGAGCTTGCGTATGAGGCCGCCCTGCACGAGCGCCGCGACGACGCCGATGAACGCCAGCACGCCGCCCGTCTCCAGCGCCGTCATCCCGAAGCGGTCCTTGTTGAAGTAGCGGAACGTCTGGTCGAGGTTCGTGAAGGAGAGGACGATCACGAAGTTCACCATCACGCTGAGCAGGATCCCCGGCCGCGCGAACGCCTCGCGGGCTGCGCTCACGTCGAGGGGGCTCAGGCTGCGCCGTCGCGAGCTCCGCTTGTCGCCGGGGAGCGACTCGCCGAGGCCGAACGCGACCCATGCGAGGTTCACGAGCGAGAACGCCGCGGCCGCGAAGCACGGCACAGCCCCGGCGCGCCCGCCGATCTCCACGTGCGCGAGCGCGCCTCCGATCGCGGGCCCGAGGATGAAGCCGAGCCCGAACGCCACGCCGATGAGGCCCATGCCCTTCGCGCGATCCTTGGGCTCGGTGACGTCCGCGATGTAGGCGCTCGCCACGCCGAGGTTCGCCGTCGCGACCCCGCTCCAGATGCGCGCCGCGAAGAGCGCCCAGAGACCCAGGTGCGCGACCAGCGACCACCCGAGGAAGGCCATCCCGAGGAAGGTCGCCGCGACGGACCACAGGATCACGGGCCGCCGCCCGACCCCGTCGGAGAGCCGGCCCCACACCGGAACGAAGACGAACTGCGCGAGCGAGTACACGCTCGCGAGGAGAGTCCCGACGAAATCGGAGGCGCCGTACGTGTCGCGCGCTTGCTCGGCGAGGAACGGGAGCACGAGCCCAAAGCCGAGGAGGTCGAGGAAGACCGTGAGAAAGATCGCGGCGAGCGAGGGCTTCTTCAACGCGACTCCTCTAGCAGACAACGGCGAACAGCGGACGGTGGACAGCGGACAGCGGGCGGCTGGGCCGCAGAGAGCAGAGGATGCGCGCCTACGGCGGACGACGGTTCAGCCGCCCCCCCCCCGGATCGCGTACACGAACGCCTCGACGTTGCCCTTCGGTCCTGCCAGGCTCGAGTCGCACGTCCCCTTCACATCAAACCCTGCGGAGAGGACGTCGGCGACCACGCCTTCGATGGCGGCGCGCCGCACGTTCTCGTCGCGTACGACGCCTCGCCCTCGCGAGGCCTCCTCCCTTCCGACCTCGAACTGCGGCTTGAGGAGCGCGACCAGCTCTCCTCCTGGCCGGAGGCACCGGCGGATCGCGTCGAGCAGCTTTCCGAGCCCGATGAAACTCGCGTCCACGACGACGAGGTCCACCTGGCCGCCCAGGTCGGCCGGCTCGAGCGTGCGCGCGTTGGTGCGCTCCTTCACGAGCACGCGCGGATCGGTGCGGAGTCGGTGCGCGAGCTGACCGTAACCGACGTCCACCGCGGCCACGCTCGCGGCGCCCCGCTGGAGGAGGCAGTCCGTGAACCCGCCCGTCGATGCGCCGACGTCAAGGCACCGCTTCCCCGCCGGATCCACCGCGAACGCGTCGAGCGCGCCCGCCAGCTTCACGCCCCCGCGCGAGACGTACGGGAGCGCCTCGCCGCGCAACTCGATCGGGGCGTCCGCCGCCACGAGCGCGCCCGCCTTGTCGACGCGGACGCCCGCGACGTACACGTTGCCCGACAGCACGACAGCCTGCGCCTTCGCGCGGGAGGGGGCGAGCGCGCGATCGACGAGGAGTTGATCGAGGCGGAGCTTGGGCATGGCCTACCCCGCCCCGTGCACCGCGTCGAACAGCGATCGCATCCCCTGCGCGACGCGTGGCCCCGGACGGAGGACCGCCGCGTCGCGCACCGCGCGGAGGCGTCCCTCGCGCACGGCGCGCAGCTTCTTCCACACCGGATCGCCCGCGAGGATGCGCTCCGTGCCGGCCGACCCCACGGCCGCGAGATCGAGCACCACGTGGGGATCGAGCGCGAGCACGCGCTCGAAGCCGAGCGTCGGGTACGCCCCGCCTTCCGTCACCACGTTGACCCCGCCCGCGCGAGAGAGCATCTCGTCCACGAAGCACCCGGGTCCGCCGACCACGATCGGCCGCAGACCGAAGACCAGGAGCACCGTGCGCCGCGTCGACGCGCGCGCGCGCTCCTCCACCGTGGCCACGTCGCGCGCGAGAGCTTCGCTCACCCGCCGCGCGTCGTCCGCGTGCCCCGTGCGCTCGCCGAGCCCGTGGATCATCTCGTGGATCTCCGCGAGCGACTCGGTCCGGGGAGCGTACACGTGCACGCCGCGGCCCTCGAGCACGTCCGCGTAGCGCGCGCCGGCGGGGCCGCGTGCGCCCGTGACGAGGTCGGGCGTGAGCGCGAGGATGGCCTCGACGTTGGGATCGACGTACCCGCCCACCTGCGGCAGCCGCTCGATCTCGGGGGGAAAGTCGCAGTAGCGCGAGCGCCCGACGAGCGCCCCGCACGCGCCGATCGCGCACATGGCCTCGGTCGTGCTCGGCGACAGCGACACGACGCGTCGCGCCGGGCCCGCCGCGGGCTCGATGCGTGGGCGTCGGCACGCGCCGATCGCAAAGGCGGCGCTGGCTCCCAGGAACGCGCGCCTCGACGGGCGGATCACCTGCGCCGTCGTCGACGCGCCACCACGGCGCCCGCCGCGAGGCCGAGGCCCGCCCCGAGCGCGCGCCAAGGGACGGGCTTCGTGGGATCGAGCGCGGCCGTGCTGCACCCGCTCTTCACGGTCTGCACGGAGGAGGCCGCCTTCGGCGCGGGCGCGGCGACCTGGCACAGGGCGTCGACGCACGTGAAGCCGACGCCGCACTCGGCCGTGTCCGCGCAGCTCTTCGTGCAGATCGCGACGCCCTCGGCGCACGCCAGCTCGGCCTGGCAGTCGCAGGTGCTCGCGCAGGCCGTGCCCATGGCGCCGGACCCCTGCTCGGCGCAGGCCACCGGAGGTGTCGGCTTCCCCGCGTCGGGCCTGGGCGCGCCCGCGTCCGCCGGCGCGGGCGGCGGCGGCACGAAGACGGTCCAGTCGGGGGTGGGCTTGCCGTAGAGCGTCCAGCCCTTCGACGCCGCGCCAGCGGCCGCGACGATGAGGTCACGCCACGCGTCGAGGCGCGTGTAGATCGCGTCGGTGCAGTTCGTGCCGTCCTCGCCGCCGCGCGAGAGGACGCCGACGGTCACGAACTCGCCCTTGTCGAAGAACGGCTGGTTGAACGATCCCGAGCCCGAGTCGCCGGAGCACGTCCCGGGGCCGGTGATGAACTCCCGATCGACGTCCATCACGTTGGCGGGGAAGCTCGGGTGCGTCGTGCAGTCGATGAACTTGTCGCCCTTCACGCAGAGGTTCTTGATGCCCTGCTTGATCCGCCGCGTGCCGGCGTCGTTGCCGCCCACCTGCGTGACGCCGTAGCCGATCGCCGTCTCGCCGGCGGTGTTCGAGATGACCGAACGGTCGGTCAGGAGGCGGTGAACCCAGGGGATCGCGGGGACGGCCTCGGCGGAGGGGACGAGGTCGTTCAGGATCAGGATCGCGAGGTCGTTCCCGCACGCGTCGGTGCCCGGCGTCCGGATGATGGACTTGACGGTGTGCCACCCGCCGGAGCCTACGCTCGAGGTCGTGATGTGCATGCTGCTCGCGACCGCCCCGCCCTCGAACTCCGTCTCGCCGCACTTGATCGTCTTCGCGACCGTCTCCACGCAGTGCCGTGCGGTGAGCACCATGTTGGGGAGAACGAGCGTCCCCGAGCAGCGGATCGCCGCCTTCGTCTTCGCGTCGTAGGCGATGCCGACCGCGAACGGGTGGGCGGGATCCACCGTTCCGCCCTGGATGGCCTGGCTCGCGACGCCCAGTCGTTCGCCCGCCTCACTGGAAGCCGGCCCGCTCGTCGAGCAGCCGACGGCGAGGAGCATGCCGAGCGTCGCGCCGAGGACGAGTCCGCGTTGAAGCATCGGGGGGTAGAGCATACGAAGAATCGCGCGGCCCGCAACGTGGCGGCGGACGATACCTTGCAAGTGTAACTTTCCCGCGAAGACACGCCACCCGCGGGTGTCCGCTGTCCGCCGTCCGCGCCCCCGCGAACTTGGCCCGCAGGCCTCGCCTGTGGCCCCATCGCTCGCACGGAGGTGCTGAAATATGGGTAACGCGACGAGGACTGTCCTGGGGATCTCTGGAGCGCTCGTGGCGCTGTCGAGGGCCGGTCAGGCGCGCGCCGACGACCCGCCCGCGGCAGGAGGCGCGGCGGGCGCGACGGTCGGCACGGGAGGCGCCCAGGTGCACGCCGCGGGCGGTGCGGGCGGCGGCGGCGCGGCCACGAAGAAGGGCGAGGAGGACACCACGCCAGATCACGAGAAGGTCATCAAGAAGCTCGCGGTCGGCTACTTCGGCGTCTCGCAGATCCCGCTCGCGGGCGTCGGCGGGACCGGGGCGGGCACCGGGCTCACGCGCAACAACGTGACCGCGCCAGCCGTCGGCATTCGCTACTGGTTCGCCGATCGCATGGGCGCCGACGTGGGCATCGGGCTCGGCATGCAGGGGGGCTCCACCGAGACGGTCACCGGGACCACCACGACCACGACCGACAAGGCCACGGCCTTCGGGTTCCTCCTCCACGGAGGCTTCCTCTACGTCCCGAGCTACGGGCGGCATTACAAGTTCCTCATCAACCCGTTCCTCAACTTCGGCCGCGCGACCCAGACCGTGAAGCCGGGCGCGGGGGCGCCGGCGAACACGCCGGACACCGAGCTGAGCGGCATCAAGTTCGACCTCGGCGGGCGCGTGGGCGCGGAGGTGCAGTTCGGCTTCATCGGGTTGCCCGAACTATCGCTGCAGGCGACGATCGGGCTGGCGTTCCGGCGCGAGGCGACGCGCCTCGTGCAGGGTCAGAACTCCGCGTCCGACGGAACGAGCCGCTTCGCGACGACGGTCGAGTCGACGCCGTGGGCGCTCTTTACGAACAACATCTCGGCGTTCTACTATTTCCCGTGAGGAGCCCGCCCATGTTGACCTTGCGCTCGACTCTCGTGGCATGCAGTCTCGTGCTCGCGGCGTGCAGCGGCGGCGTGGCGAATCCGCCGACGCCGTTCGGGGGCTACGAGTCCCCGATCACCGGGGACGAGGAGCCGAACCCCTCCCCGGCGGCGGTGCGCGAGTCGTCGTCGTCCTCCCAGGGGAGCGGCGGTTCCAGCGACGCGCCGAAGGAGAAGGAGAAGACGCCGCCTCCCGCGACGACGACCCCGGCTCCGGCCCCGGTCACGGACGCGGGCGCCAGCCCCGGCTGAGGCGCGCCCGGACGTCGCCTCCTGCGCCATCAAGGGGCGAGATCGATCGGCGGCACCGCCGGCAGCAGCCCCCGCGCGTGCGCCCTCGCGAACATCTCCGCGAGGGCGCGCCGCACGTCGGCCTCCAGCGCGCGCGTGTCCTCGTTCGCGTACATCGCCAGGTAGCGATCGAGCATCTCGCGGCCGAGGCCCACGCCCGTGCGGACCTCCTCGCGGAGGAGCGCGTCCATCACGCGTTCGCGGTTCGCGAGCGCCCACGCGATCGACGCGCGGCACACCCGCGACGCGCGGGCGATGACCTCCGGCCCGAGCGCGCGCCGGATCGCGTTGCCGCCGAGCGGGAGCGGGAGGCCGCTTGTGGACTCGGCCCAGGCGGCGCCGAGGTCGAGCACCAGGTGGAAGCCCTCGCGCGCGTACGTGAGGCGGCCCTCGTGCACGAGCAGCGCGAGATCCACGTGGCCGGCGCGGAGCGCGTCGAACACGGCCTCGTAGGGGGAGATCGCGATCGGAACGGGTACGAACGGCGGCGCCAGCAGGGAGAGGACGAGGAACGCCGTCGTCCGCGCCCCGGGGATCGCGACGCGCGCGTTCTGCAAGGACTCCGGGCCGCTCGGCGCGGGCCCGACGACCACCGGCCCGTACCCGCGCCCGACCGACGCGCCGTGCGGGAGCAGGAGGAAATCCTGCGCGACGCGCGCGTACTGGGCCATCGAGATCGCGACGATGTCGACGTCGCCGCTCTCGGCGAGGAGGTTGAGCGACTCGGTGTCGGCGCGCGTGACATCGAAGGAGAGCCCCTCGGTGTCCACTTCGCCATGGAGCATCGGCCAGAACATGAAGATGTCGTCCGAGTCCGGGGAGAAGGCGAGGCGGAGGGGGGACACGGGCCGTTGCTAGCACGAGACAGCGGCCAGCGGACGGCGGACGGCGGACCGCGGGCCCGGACGTGGTAACGTCCGGCGGGTGAAGGTCGCGCGTCTTCGTGAGCCTGGAACGGCGGGCGGGGCCTGGTACGCCATCGACGGAGAGCACGCGGTGCGCTTCACACGCGCGCCCTGGCTCGGGGGCGTGCTCGGCGCGGAAGGTCGGCCGTTCTCCACGGCCGACCTGCTCGCGCCCGTGGCACCGTCGAAGATCGTCTGCGTCGGTCGCAACTACGCCGCGCACGCGAAGGAGCTCGGGAACGCCGTCCCGGAGTCCCCCCTCCTGTTCCTCAAGCCGCCCTCCGCGCTGCTCGATCCGGGCGGCGTCATCGTGCTTCCGTCCGACAGCGCACGCGTCGAGCACGAGGCCGAGCTCGGCGTCGTCGTCGGGGCGCGCTGCCGCCGCGTGTCCGAGGGCGAGGCGATCGCCCACGTGTTCGGGTACACGTGCGTCGGAGACATCACCGCGCGCGATCTCCAGCGGAAGGACGTGCAGTTCACCCGCGCGAAGGGGTTCGACACGTTCTGCCCCGTAGGACCGTGGATCGAGACCGAGCTCGATCCCTCGGCGTTGCATGTATCCTGCACGGTCTCCGGAGCGCTGCGCCAGGACGGGAACACGCGCGACATGATCTTCCCTGTGGCCAGCCTGCTCGCGTTCGTGAGCCGCGTGATGACGCTGGAGCCGGGAGATCTCCTCGTCACGGGCACGCCCGAGGGCGTGGGGCCTCTCGTCGACGGCGATCTCCTGACGATCGAGGTCGCCGGAGTGGGTGCGCTCTCCGTCTCCGTGCGCGCCTCGCCGTGATGGCGCGGGGCGAGCGCGCGCGCGAGATCGGCCTCGCAGCGGGGGTGCTGCTCGTGGCCGGCGCGGTGTTCGCCGTGGCGTCGCGACCCTCGCGCACGAGCGGCGACGGCGAGGCGCGGTGTGGCGCGGGGCTCGTCGCCCGGGGTCCGCGCTGCTGTCCCGGCGCCGAGATCTCCCTCGGGTCGTGCGCGTCGGCCCCGGTCCTCGAGCGCCGCGTCCTCGTCCCGCGGACGAGCCTCGTCGTGGGCCCTTCGGACTGGGAGGGCGAGGGGCGGGTCCAGCCCCGCACGATCGTCGCCGGGCCGTTCTTCCTCGACGCCCACGAGGCCACGGTGCGCGCGTACCACTGTCCCGCCTGCGTCGCGCCGGATCCCGCGCGCATGGCCACGGGCGACCTCGCGCGCGCCGTGGGCCGGCTCTCTCGCGACCAGGCCGCGGCGTACTGCGCCCACCGCGGCGGCCGCCTCCCGACGGAGGCCGAGTGGATCGTCGCGGCGACCGGCCCGAAGGGGTCGCGATACCCCTGGGGCGACACCGGCGCGGTCTGTCGCCGGGCCGCGTGGGGTCTGGAGGCGGGGCCCTGCGCCCTCTCCGCGACGGGCCCCGACACGGCGGGCGCGCACCCCGACGGGGCGACGCCACTCGGCGTCGAGGATCTCGCCGGGAACGTCGCGGAGTGGGTCTCGGACGATCCCCCGCAGGTCCGCGGCGGCTCCTTCCGCTCGAGCCTCGCGACGGAGCTCCGGATCTGGGCGCGCCGCGAGCTCCCCGCCTCGTCCCACGAGCCCGACGTGGGGGCGCGGTGCGCCTACGACCACGACGTGGTCGAACGGTGACCCCGTCGCGCGTTCTGGGGTACGCTCGCGGATCCCATGACGTGCGCGGTCCTCTGCATCGGCACCGAGCTCACGCGCGGCGAGCTCGTCAACACGAACGCGTCGTGGGTGTCCGCGGCGCTCACGGCGCTCGGCTTCGAGGTGGTCGAGCACGCGGTCGTGGACGACGACAAGGCGCGCATCGCCTCGGCGCTGCAGCGCCTGTCGCGAAAGGGGCGCGTCGTCGTGTGCACCGGCGGGCTCGGCCCGACGACGGACGACGTGACCACCGAGGCCGTCGCCGACTGCCTGGGCGTCCCCCTCGTGCGCGACGAGGCGTCTCTCGAGGCGATCCGCCGGCGCTTCGAGCGGCTCGGCCGCGCGATGAGCGCCTCGAACGAGAAGCAGGCCGATTTCCCTCAGGGCGCGGAGGTCCTCCCGAACCCGATCGGCACCGCGCCCGGGTTCATGGTTCAAATGGCCGAGTGCCTGGTGTTCTTCACGCCGGGCGTGCCGCGCGAGCTCCACCGCATGTTCGACGAGCAGATCTCGCCCCGCATCCGGGTCCTCGCGCCGAACGACCACCACCAGATCAAGCTCCACACGTTCGGCTGGACCGAGAGCGCGGTGGGCGAGCGGCTCGACGGCGTCGAGGTGTCCTTCCCCGGCGTGACGATCGGGTACCGCGCGCACTTCCCCGAGATCGAGGTCAAGGTGCTGGCGCGCGCGAAGGGGCACACCGAGGCTCGCGCGCTCGCCGAGGAGGCGGCCGCGCAGGTCCGCGCACGTCTCGCGGAGGTGCTCTTCGGCGAGGGCGAGGAGACGTTCGCGGGGATGATCGGCCGGGTCCTCCGCGCGCGCGGCCTCACGCTCGCGATCGCGGAGTCCTGCACCGGCGGGTTCGTGGGGCACATGCTCACCCGCGAGCCCGGCGCGAGCGATTTCCTCCTCCTCGACGCGGTCACGTACGCCAACAGCGCGAAGACCGCGGTCCTCGGCGTGGACGGCGACGTCCTGCGCGCGCACGGCGCCGTGAGCGCCGAGGTCGCCGCGCAGATGGCCGAGGGGGCGCGTCGGGTGTCCGGCGCGGACCTCGCGCTCTCGCTGACCGGCGTGGCGGGGCCCGGCGGGGGATCGGACGAGAAGCCCGTGGGCACGGTCCACGTCGCGGTCGCGTCGAGGCTCCCGACCACCACGCGCGTGAAGCAGCTGCCCGGCGATCGCCACCAGATCCAGACGATCGCCGCCTACTGGGGTCTCTCCGTCGTCCGGGAGATCGCGCAGAAGATCACCTGAGCACGTCGTCCAGCCACCGCTTCGCCTCGGCGCACGTGCTCGCCGAGGCCCACCTGGGTGCGGTCGTGGCGGGACCCGCGGCCATCGCCAGATCGTCCTTGCGCCACGCGATCGCGAGCGGCCCGAGCTCCTTGCGCTCGACGCACGCGAACGCCGCCTCCTTGCGCGTCGGCGTCGCGACCGTCCTCGCCCACCCGTCGGTGACGATCCGGAACGCGCGCTCGGCACCGCCCTTCGTGTCCGCGTCGTAGCGGAGGTGCAGCACGCCCGCCACCTTGTCGCCCTCCACGTACATGGCGTCGCGGTCGCCGCCCCAGCCGCGGGCCGCCTCCGTCCCGCGCCCCGGCGCCCACTCGTCGAACGCGAGCGCGAGCGCGATCTCTCCCGAGACGTCGTCGTCCACCTTCTTGAAGCCCGCGCCGAGGACCGCGCCGGGCGGGATCGGGATCGCGATCGCGCGCTCGTCGGCGTCCCATTTCTCGGGGTGGAGGATCTGCTCGGTCGTCGTCGGCGGACGCGCCCACACCGCGTCGACGGCCTTCCATCCGCCGATGCGTCGGCGCGCGTTCACGAAGCGGATCCCCTCGACGTACGCGGAGGCGAGGGACGTCCGCATGATGTGTGGCGCCTGCGCCGAGGGCCCCGTGTTCATCCCTGCGAGGATCTGCTCTGCGAAGTCGTCGTCGTCCAGATCGATCGCGGTCCGGCCGCCGAGCTTCGCCATCAGGATGTCGGTCATCGCGCTCGTGGCGTCGCCCTCGGCGAGGGCGGAGATCGCGCTCTGCGCGTCGCTTTCGCCGGGCCGGTACTTCGAGCGGGACTCGAGGTCCCAGTACTGGTCCTGCAGCGCGTGGACGAGCTCGTGCGCGAGCGTCGCTTCGGCGTTCAGGGGATCGAGGTCCATCGCGAGGAACATCGTGCCGCCCTTCGGCTCGTAGAAGCCCGCCAGCTGCGCCTCGAGGAGCTTCATCGTCGCGTCGAGGTAGTCGAAGGACGTGGGGATGAAGCCGTAGAGCGCCAGCCACTGGGCCTCGCGGCGGATCGCGTCCGGCGGGATCTCGCGCGCGACCTTGTCCTTGATCTTCGCGATGAGGTCCTTTCGCTCGAGCGCCACGCCAGGCACGGGCCTCTTCGCGACCAGTCCGCGGGTCTTCGCGAGCTTCTTCAGGGCCTTCGCGATGAGCTTCGCGTCCTCCGTCTCGCCCACCGGCGGGGGCGAGGGCGGCGCCGTAGCCAGGGCGCTCGCGCTCGCGCTGACGGTGGGCGCGGGCCTGGCCGGCTCGACGGGCGGCTTCGGGCCCGGGCTACATCCGTGTAAGATGCACACGATTGTCAGCGAGCCCGCGGCGCACGCTCGCCGCCTCAAGGACCGGCGCCCTCGATCGGCGCGGCCGCGGAGCCTCCCGCAAGGCCGAGGGCACCCTCGTGGCGCAACGCGGCGATCGCCGCGGCGTAGCTCGGCGCGCCGAAGACCGCGCTCCCGGACACGAGTACGTTCGCCCCCGCGGCGCACGCCTCTCGCGCCGTCGCGGGCGCGATGCCGCCGTCGATCTCGAGGTCGACCGCGTGGCCGCCCTCGTCGATCATGCGCCTCAACCGCGCCACCTTGGGCAAGACCTCCCGGATGAACGACTGGCCCCCGAAGCCAGGGTTCACGGCCATCACGAGGACGAGATCGACGGCGCCGAGCACCCACCGCACCGCCTCCTCGGAGGTGGACGGGTTGAGGACGACCCCCGCCCGCTTGCCGAAGGAGCGGATCAGCGCGAGCGTCCTGTGCAGGTGGACGGAGGCCTCGGCGTGGACCGAGATCACGTCCGCGCCCGCCTCCGCGAAGGCCGCTACGTGGCGCTCGGGCTCGACCACCATGAGGTGCACGTCGACCGGGAGGCGCGTCGCGCCCCGGAGCGCCTTCACCACGGCGGGCCCGAGCGTGATGTTCGGCACGAACCGCCCGTCCATCACGTCGACGTGGATCCAGTCGGCCCCCGCCTCCTCGACCGCGGCCACCTCGGCGCCCAGCCGGGCGAAGTCCGCCGACAGCACGGACGGCGCGACGATCGGGCTGGAAGGTGCTTGCGGGCCGGGCATCGGAGGAGGCAGCATACGGCCGAGAACCCCGTTGCACAAACGCACAAACAGTGCGATGGGGGCTCGGCATGGTCCCGCGGAAGATCACCAAGGCCGACTTCGACGACATCGTCGAGGTCATCGATCGCTGGTGGGGCGGCCCCATCAGCACGTTCGCGCACACGATCTTCTTCTACGAGCTCGGCGAGCACGCCCTGTGTGTCGAGAAGGACGGGCGCCTCATCGGCTTCCTCCTCGGGTTCACCACGCCGACCGCGCCGCCGAGGGGCTACGTGCACCTCGTCGGCATCCATCCCGATCACCGCCGGCGCGGTGTCGGCCGCGTCCTGTACGAGACCTTCACGGAGGCCTGCCGCGCCGCCGGCTGCGAGCAGATGAAGGCCATCAGCACGCTCAGCAACGAGGGCTCGATCAGCTTCCACGTGGGCGTTGGCTGGAACGCGAAGGAGGTCGAGGACTACGCGGGGACCGGGAGGAAGAGGATCGTCTTCACGAAGTCGCTCCGCCCGTAAGTCGGGTCAGCGCTTCCGTCCCGACGGCGCCGGTCGCGTCCGCGGCCCGAGCTTGGGGATCCCGATCGCGGGCTCGTCCGCGCCCGGGTCCCCCGACGCGGCAGGGGCCCCCCCCGCCTCCGGGACCGGCCGCGCGTCGATGGCCTCGACCGAGGGCCGGAGGCGCGAGAAGAGCACGATCGCGATGCCGACCGCGAGCAGCAGCCCCACCGCGGCGACCGCCACCCAGAGGCCGGGCGAGCGCCCCCGGTTGGCCCTGGCGATCGCCGGAGGCGTCGCCGCCGCTGCGGGCGCAGTCGTACTTGCCGCGATCGCGGTCGATGTCGCCGCGGTCGCGGTCGCCGCTGCGGGCGGCGCGGCGGGAGAAGCCGTCGCCGCCTGCGTCGGCGGCGACACGCGCACCATGAGCGGCGTCGGATCGTACGATCCCGGCGTCAGCTCGGGCGACGAGCCCATCGCCGACCGCACGCCCTCGGGTACGTCCGGCGCGGGCGGCACCTCGATGGTCGCCTCCCCAGGCGCCGGATCCGGGCGGTTCGACGCCGTCGAGCGTCGCTCGATCTCCGCGACGATCGCCGCCCGGTGACGGATCGCGTCCCCCGACACCTCCTCGACCCAGGCCGCCACGTCCCGCGTCGTCGCGGGCGGGCAGGCCTGCTCGAGCGCGACCGCCATGGCGCGCGCGGAGGGCCACCGCTCGTCCTTGTCGCGGCGAAGACCCTTCAGCACGACTTCTGCGAGCGCCGGGGACACAGCCGGGTTCACCGAGCGCGGCGACGGGATCTCCGCCGTGGCGATCGCCGCCACGATCGACGGCACGTCGTCGCCCGGGAAGAGTTTCCTCGCCGTGAGCGCCTGCCAGAGCACGACCGACGCGGCGAACACGTCGGTGCGCCGGTCGACCTCGCCCATCTCGAGCTGCTCGGGCGCCATGTACGCGAGCTTGCCCTTGATGTGATCGTTCTTATGCTCCGACTGCCGGCTCGTCGCCTTCGCCACGCCGAAGTCGAGCACCCGCGTGACGCCGTCCACGCCCACGATGATGTTCTGCGGGGACACGTCGCGGTGGACGATGCCGAGGACCGCGCCCTTCTCGCTCTTCGCCTCGTGCGCGGCGTGGAGGCCGTCGAGCACACCGCACATGATCGCGACGGCCACGCGGGGGCCCACGTCCTTGCCCTCCCTCTTGGCGACGCGGAGCAGCCGCGCGAGCGAGTCGCCCGGGATGTACTCCATCACGAGGAGGATCGCGTCATCGCCGGGGAGCTCGAGCACGTCGAGCGTGGGCACGACGTTCGGGTGCTGGATGCGCGCGGCGAGCCTCGCCTCCGTCACGAACATCTTCACGAAGTCGGGATCGTGTGCGAGGTGCGCGTGGAGGCGCTTGATCGCGACGGTGCGCGCGAAGCCCACCGCGCCGAGGAGGCGGCCGTAGTGGACGGTGGCCATGCCCCCCGCGGCGATCTCGCCGTAGAGCGCATAGCGCCCGAGCACGCCGCGATAGTCGATCTCCGGAGCTTCTTCCACGCGCGCGGACCGGACCATAGCAGAGGCTCCTCCCGTGCATCCAGACCATCTCCCCCTTGCGCGGGGCGCGCCCCGGGCCTATTCGGGGGCCATGCAGGTCGGCCGCTTCGCCAGGTTCGCGTGGGCGGTGCTCGCGTGGAACGTCGGCGTCATCCTCTGGGGCGCGTACGTGCGCGCGAGCGGTTCGGGCGCCGGCTGCGGCAGCCACTGGCCGATGTGCAACGGCGAGGTCGTCCCGCGCGCGCCGTCCGCGCAGACCCTGGTCGAGTGGACCCACCGCGCGACGAGCGGCGTGGCGCTCGCGCTCGTCCTCGCCCTGGCCGTCCTCGGCCACGTGCTGCACCGGCCCGACCCCAGGCCCGCGGTTGCGGATCGCCACCGCGCGATCCGCCGGGCTGGCTGGCTCTCGCTCGCCTTCATCGTGTCCGAGGCGCTCGTCGGCGCGGGGCTCGTGCTCTTCGATCTCGTCGCGCACAACGCGTCGGCGAAGCGCGCCGTGTCGATGGCGGTGCACCTGAACAACACGATGATCCTGCTCGCCTGCCTCGCCGCCACGGCGTGGTTCGCCTCGGGAGGACGGCCCCTCGCCGTCCGAGCGCGCCGCAAGGTGGCGTGGATCGTCGGCGCCGTCACGCTCTCGCTGCTCCTCCTGTCGACCACGGGGGCCGTCGCGGCGCTGGGCGACACGCTGTTCCCCGCACGGTCCCTCGCGGAGGGCCTGCGCGAGGACCTCTCTCCCACCGCGCACTTCCTCGTGCGCCTCCGCGCCCTCCACCCCCTCCTGGCCGTGATCACCGGCCTCGTGGTCGTCGTGGCAGGGGCCACGGTCCGCGCCCTCCGCGCGGAGAGCCGGGGCGTGCAGAACCTCTCCCGCGCGCTCACCGCCCTGTTCTTCCTCCAGCTCGCCCTCGGCCTCGTGAACCTCTCCCTGCGCGCGCCGGCGTGGATGCAGCTCGTCCACCTCCTCTCGGCGGACGCCGTGTGGATCGTGTTCGTGTTGCTCGGCCTCGCGGCCCTGGGCGAGGCGAACACCGAACGGGTTTCAGCTTCCCCGGTTCACGACCTGGGCTCCGCGAGCTCGGCGAGGCCCGCCAGATCGCAGAGCCTGAGCGGGTGGTAGGGTGGCCTCGGCGTGATCGGCTGCGCTGCGTCGCCGCCCGCCTCGGCGAGCAGGCGCGCGCACAGCGCGACGCACGACTTCCCCTGACAGAACCCGGTGCCGAAGCCCGTGTAGCGCTTGAGCGACTCGATGTCGCCGAACCCGCGGCGGATCGCCTCCTCCAGCTCGTGGAGGGTCACGTCCTCGCAGCGACACACGAGCACCTTCGCCACGTCAGCGGCCCCTGTACTCGCAGCGCGCGTCGCACGTCTCGAAGAGGGTGACCTGCTCGAGGGAGGGCAGCCCGGGCCGGAGCGCGTCCCAGATCCACTTCGCGAGCACCTCGCTCGTCGGGTTCTCGAGGCCGGGGATCTCGTTCAGGTAGTGGTGGTCCAGGCGGTCGTGGATCGGCCTCCAGATCTCGTACAGCTCGCCGAAGTCGATGAACCACCCCGTGTCCGGGTCGACGCCTCCCGTGCACGCGATCTCGACCTTGAACGAGTGCCCGTGCAAGCGGGCGCACTTGTGGCCCTCCGGCACGCGCGGCAGGCGGTGCGCGGACTCGAAGCGGAACTCGTGAACGAGGCGGACCTCCATGGCAGACACTCTAGATCACCGGGCGTGATTGTCATCACGCCCCGGCGTCCCGCCCCCGAGGAATCCCCTCATTTTCGAGCCCGAGCCCGCGCCCGAGCCCGAGCCCGAGCCCGATTCCTCCGCAACGAACCCGCGGTTCGTGCCGACTGGCGGGATTGGACGGGTTCGAACATGAGCGACTCGACGTCTACCGTGCGAGCATCGAGCTGGTGGCGGGGGCGGACCAGCTCGCGGACCGCTTTCCGAGGGGCCGCGCCTACCTCAGCGATCAACTTCGGCGAGCTGTCGCCTCGATC
>SXNL01000206.1 GCA_005777185.1 Myxococcales bacterium | reverse complement strand
TTCACCTCGAAGAGGTCGATGTCCTTCTGCTCGAGACCGGCGCGCGAGAGCGCGCTCTTGATCGCCGGGGCGGGGCCGATTCCCATGAGGCTCGGCTCGACAGCGGCCACACCCCACTGCACGAGGCGCGCGAGAGGCGTGAGGCTCTTCCGCTTCGCGAACTCCTCGGTCGCGAGCACGAGGCAGGCCGCACCGTCGTTGATGCCTGACGCGTTGCCGGCGCTGACCGTCCCGTCCTTCTTGAAGACGAGCGGCAGCTTTGCGAGCGTCTCGAGCGTGGTCTGCGGTCGCGGATGCTCGTCCGTCGCGAACACCGTCGTCCCCTTCTTGGTCGTGATCTCGTAGGGGACGATCTCGTCCGAGAAGGCCGCGCGCTCGTTCGCAGCAGCCCAGCGCTTCTGGCTGGACAGCGCGAGCTCGTCGCACTGCGCGCGCGTTATCCCGTACTTCGTCGCGAGGTTCTCCGCGGTGATGGCCATCGGCGTGTTGCACCACGAGTCCGTGAGCGCGCCCCACAGGGAGTCCTCCACCTGGGGCGCCTTGCCGAACGCCCACCCGTCGCGCGCGCCGCGGAGCACGTGCGGCGCCTGCGACATGTTCTCGGTGCCGCCCACGAGCACGGCCTCGGCGTCGCCGAGGAGGAGCTGCTCCGCGCCCGTGACGATCGCCTGGAACCCCGAGCCGCACAGCCGGTTCACGGTGAGCGCGGGCGTCGTGATGGGGAGCCCTGCCTTCAGGCCGACGTGCCGCGCGCAGTAGATCGCGTCGGAGCTCGTCTGCATCACGTTGCCGATCACGACGTGCCCGATGTCCTCCGCCGCGACACCCGACTGCGCGAGCGCGGCCTTCGCCACGTGTGCGCCGAGGTCATTCGCGGAAACGCCCTTCAGGGCGCCCTGCAGCGTGCCGAACGCGGTGCGCTTGGCGGCGACGATCACGATGTTGCGGTGCGGCTTCGACATGGGAGCTCCTCGAGGTCTGGCGTGATTTCGTGCGGGTTCATAGCTCTTGTCGCTCCCCGCGTCGAGTCGTAACCTTTCTCCTGATGCAGGCTCCCACGTGCTCGGGCTGCGGTGGCATCCAGACGAACCCCGCGGCCACGCAGTGCCACTTCTGCGGCGCGCACCTCGCGCCGCCCGCACCTCCGCGGCCTCCCCCGCCCGCGGGCTGGGGGGCCCAGCCCTACGCGCAGCCTCCGCCTCACGGACAGCCTCCGCCTCACGGACAGCCTCCGCCTTACGGACAGCCTCCGCCTCACGGACAGCCTCCGCCTTACGGACAGCCTCCGCCTTACGGACAGCCTCCCGGCCCGTATCCGCCGGTGCAGCTCTTCGGGGGCGGCTACGGCGCGTACCCGCCCGTGCAGCCGTTCCGCGGCGCGGCCTTCCGCGCGTCCGGCTGGAGCGGATGGAACACGTTCTGGACGATCCGCCTCGTCGCGATCCTCGTCATCATCGGCATGAGCATGATGGGGGCCTGCGTGAGCGCCCTGGCTCGCTGACGCCGACGACCTTCAAGGGAACCTGGAAACCCCCACGAACGCAGGCGATCCGAGCCCGGTGATCGGAGGCCCCGCCGCCGCGAGTTTCCCACCCGCCCCGACCCTGAAGACCGCGAGGTTGCCCGCCCCCGCGGTCGCCGACTTCTGGTTCGCGACGACGAGCAGCGTGCCGCCGTCGTCGAGGGCGAAGCTCCGCGGCGTCTGGCCCCGCGACGGCTCCGTGGCCGCGAGCGTCAGCTTCCCCGTCGCCGGATCGATCCCGAAGATCGCGATCGAGTCGTGGCCCCGGTTCGACCCGTAGACGAACCCGCCCGATGGATGCACGGCGACCTCCGCGCACGTGTTCGCCGTCGTCGTGCCCGGCGGCAACGTCGACACGGTGTCCGCCGGCGACAGCTTGCCGCTCGAGGCATCGTACGCGTAGGTCGTCATCGTGCTCGCCGTCTCGTTGATGCCGAAGGCCCACTTCCCCGAAGGGTGGAACGCCAGGTGGCGTGGACCCGCGCCGGCCGGCGCGCCTACGGAGGGCGGCGCGTTCGGCGACAGCTTGCCGGCCGAGAACGTGTATTGCGCAATGAGGTTGGCGCCGAGGCAGGGCACGAACGCGTAGGCTCCGTCCGCGCTCGTGATCGCCATATGCGCCTTCGCGCCAGGGGACTTCGTGTCCGTCGCCGCGCCGAGCGACCCGTCACCCCGGACGGGGAACACCGACACGGTGCCGCCCGTGTAGTTCGCGACCAGCACGTGCGCGCCCGACGGCGAGACCGACACGTGGGCGGGCCCCGCGCCGAGGGTCGCGGTCTTGCCGGTGGGCGCGAAGGATCCGTCCCTCGGATCGAACGAGAACGAGAGGACCTCGGACGACGACTCGTCGACGGCGAACACGCGGGACTGCTTCGCGTCCACCGCGAGGAAGGAGGGGTTCGTCCCGGCCGCGACCATGCCGCGCGGCGTGAGCGTGGCGGCGGCGACGTCGACGACGAACGAGCGGATCTTCCCGTCGCTCGATCCCGTGAACGCCCAGAGCGGCCCGTTCGCGAGGCCACCTGCGTCGGCACGCGCCCCATCGAGCGGCAGGGAGGCGTCGCTCGCGCCTCCCAGCGACGCGTCGCCCGACGACGAGGAGGGGGGCACCGCGTTCGCCGCGTTCGAGCACCCGACGAACGCCAGCTGTGGCGCTACGAAGACCAGGAGGGCGAGAGCGCGGGCGTGGGGCACCCGCGGAGTCTACGCCACGGTCAGCCGGTGCGCACCCACGCGCCCGTGAGCACCTGCTCGTCCCGCTCCTTCACGCCGACCCTGAGCGCGATCCTGGCGTCGTCGAGCCTCCACCCCTCCGTGACCAGCGTGTCGCCCGGCCACACAGGCTTGCGGAACGTCGCGCCGATCTCCGTGATGCGCGTCGCGTCGCCGCCGCACGCGCCGAGCGCCGCGTGGCGCACCATGTACCCGTAGGTGCAGAGCCCGTGCAGGATCGGCCCCTGCGAGAAGCCGACGCTCGCAGCGAAAGCCGGATCGGCGTGGAGCGGGTTCACGTCCCCGCACAGGCGGTAAAGGAGCGCCTGCTCCGGGCTCGTGACCTCCTCGATGCGGAAGTCGGGCGCGCGATCCTTCGGCGCCTCCGCCACCTTGTCCTCCTTGGGCGGCGGCTGTCCGCCGAAGCCTCCCTCGCCCCGGTAGATGATGCTCGCCGTCGTGTCGGAGAGGACCTTGCCGTCGCCATCCTTCGTCTGCATGTCGCAGATGACGAAGGCGAACTTCCGCATGTCGTGGATCGCCCGCACCGTCGCCGTCGTCGAGAGCTCACCCTCGCGCGGGAACGGCGCGTGGACGCGCACCTTCTGACCGCCGTGGACGATCGACGCGAAGTCACCCTTCGTCGTCTCGAGGGCCGCGAGCATGGGCGCGAACATCGGCACCACCGCGAAGCTCGGCAGGACCTTCGGCCCGCGGCCCTCGTACAGGAGATCGAGCTCGGCCCGCTTCGCGCCGACGCCGAGCGCGTACAGCACGACGTCCTTCCACCCGTAACGCGTGACGGTGGGGGCCGTCGTCTTGCCGACAGAGGAGAGATCAAGCGCCATCGCCGGTGGTGGATACCACGAAAGACCTGCTAATGGACGCGGCGTGGCACCGTTCGTCGACGAGATCGCGCGGGCGTTCGGCGCCGCCGGGGTCGACCTCTCGCGCGTCGGGCTCGCCTGGGCGCGCGTCGCCCCCGCCGTCGCGATCGTGCCGGCCTTCGGGCTCCGCGCGCTGCCGGCCGGAGCGCGGGCGATCTTCGGCGTCACGCTCGCGCTCGCCGTCTTCCCGGCGATCGGCGCCGTGGGACCGGTCGACGCGTCGCTCCCCTGGTCGGCCCTGCTGCTCCTCGAGGTGCTCCGCGGACTGCCCGTCGCGATCGCGGGGGCGGTGCCGCGGTGGGCAGCGACCATGGCGGGCGGGATCGTCGACGGCCTGCGCGGGGCGAACGATGGCGCCGCCGCGCCGATCGTGGAGGGCAGGCCCACGACGCTCGGCGTCCCGATGTCGCTCTTCGCGAGCTTCATGTTCCTCGCCTCGGGCGGCCCCTCGCGCCTCGCGGCGACCCTGGCCCGCGGCGACTTCCCGGCGAGCCCGATCGAGGCCGTCGCGCGCGATCTCGCGGGCGGGATCACGCTGGCGGTCGCCGTCGCGGGCCCGCTCCTCGCGGCCGCCGTCGTGCTCGAGGTCGCGGTCGCGCTGACGGCCCGCGCCGCGTCACCCGCCCAGGTCCAGGCGCTCTCCGGACCGGCGCGCACGATGGGCATCCTCGCGATCTTCGCGGTCGTGATGGACCGGATGGCGGGCGTGCTGGCGCTCGCGATGCGATGAGCGTCAGAAGAGCCCGCCCACGCGCAGCAGGTCCACCGTCGGGAGCGTCCCGCCGAAGAGCTTGATCGTGCTGTCCTTCGCCAGCTGAGCCGCGACCTCCGGGGGCGCGTCCGTGGTGAGCTTTCGCGAGACAGGCACCTGCACGCCGATCTCGGTGCCCACCGTGAAGCCCATCATCGTCGTGAGCAGGAGCCCGATCCGCGGGTTCAGGAACCACGTCTGTATCGACGTCACCTGCTGGCTGCTCACGGTCGGGATCGTCACGGTCGCCGTCGCGTCGAAGCGCTGGTGGCCACCCCGCAGCCCCACGAAGAACGCGCCACGGAAGGGAAACACCCGCGCGTCCAGCGCGTACGAGGACAGCCGCGCGTCCACGTCGCCGAAGGTCATCTTCGGCATCATCGCGTACTCCCCGCCGAGGCCCACCCAGTCGTGGAGCTTCACCATCCCCTCGAACGCGAGCGGCCTCGGGAAGCCGATCCCCGCGAGGGCGCCCACGCGCACGGCGTCGTGCGCGTCGGTGGCCTTGTCCTCCGTCCCCGGCATCGGCGCCTGTCGCGTCGGCAGCGCGACGATGGGTCGCGCGGACGTCACGGTCAGGCTGCTCGCGCCCGAGGTCCTCCCTCCCGACGCGCGTCCGGAGGTCGCCACGAGGTTGGTGCGCACCGCGGCCGCGCCGGGGTCGGCCGCCGTCGCCACCATCGGCGAGCGTGGCGTCGCACGCGCGCTCGGTGTGACGAGCACCGCGGCCACGAAGAGCCCCGACTTGAAGGCGCGCGCGCTCATCCCACCTGGACCTACGCAAGAACCCTGCCCCGCATCCTGTACGCCGTCACCGTACTTTCCGCCCAGATCCCGAGTGAATTCGCGGGAGGCTTGCGTCGGCAAAGATGCACGCTCGTCCACCAGGTGGATCTTTGCCGATCCGCCTGTTGCCACGATCCTTCGTGCGGGTTACGAGAGTTGCCCCCGATGGCGCCTCGCATCCACGACAGCCTCACCGACGCGACGATCCCCATCCCCCGGCGGAAACCGGGCGAGCGGTCGATCTACGTCTGCGGGCCCACCGTCTATGGCTACATCCACGTCGGCAACGCACGGCCCCCCGTCGTTTTCGACGTGCTGGTGCGCCACCTCGAGGGGCAAGGCGATCGCGTCCTCTACGCGCGCAACTACACCGACGTCGACGACAAGATCATCGCCGTCGCGATCGAGGCTGGGGAGGATCCACGCGCGGTCGCCGAGCGGTTCGTCTCCGCCTACCGTGAGGACGTCGGCGCGCTCGGATGCCGCCCGCCCACGGTCGAGCCGCGCGTCTCGACCACCATCCCGGGCATCGTCGCGATCGTCCAGAAGCTCATCGATGGCGGCCACGCGTACGTCACCGAGGCAGGCGACGTGTACTACGACGTCGCGACCTTCGCGGAGTACGGCAAGCTCTCGAAGCGGCGCCTCGACGTGCAGAAGGCCGAGTACGGGCGCGGCAAGAGCGGCGAGGCGAAGCGGAACGAGCAGGACTTCGCGCTGTGGAAGTCTGCGAAGCCGCACGAGCCGGCAGGGGCGCGCTGGCCCTCGCCGTGGGGCGACGGGCGGCCAGGCTGGCACATCGAGTGCTCCGCGATGTCCCACGAGCACCTCGGCGACGGCTTCGACGTCCACGGCGGCGGCATGGACCTCAAGTTCCCCCACCACGAGAACGAGATCGCCCAGAGCGAGGCCGCGTACGGCGCGCCCATGGCCGGCGCGTGGATGCACAACGGCTTCATCGAGATGGACATCGAGAAGAACGCGGCCTTCCCCGAGGACGTCCTCACGGTGCTCCACGCCGATCCGGACCTGCGGAAGATCTCCAAGTCCGATCGGCCGAAGCTCGAGGCCCTCCTCGCAAAGGGCGAGGCGCGGAGCGCCGAGGAGCGCGCCCTCACGCAGATCTACGCGCGGAAGGTCCGCTTCGCGGAGTGGTTCCAGCTCCGCCGCCTCCGCACGAGGGTCGACGGCGAGGCGATCCGGTACTGGATCCTCGGCACGCACTACCGCTCGCCGCTCGCGTTCGACCTCGCGGAGACGCCGGACGGGGCGGTCAGCTTCCCCGCGCTCGAGCAGGCCGAGCGGCGCGTCGAGTACTTCCACGACACGCGACAGAAGCTCGCCGCGAAGCTCGCCACGGCGAGGGTCTCGGGCGCCACACCCGGGAAGCTCGCCGGGGAGCTCGTGCAGGCGTTCGACGCCGCCCTCGACGACGACCTCAACACCGCGGGCGCGCTCGACCCGATGAACCGCCTCTTTGCGCGCGCCAACGAGCTGTGCGACGCGAAGAAGGCGCCGCGCGACGACCTCGAGGCGCTGGTCCAGGCGATCGCCCACGTGACGGCGATCACCGGCGTCGCCGAGGGCGACTCCGACGCGTTCTTCGCGCGCGTGACCGCGCGCCGCGTCGAGGCCCGTGGCCTGGACCGCGCAGCCATCGAGGCGCTCGTCGTCGAGCGGACCGAGGCCCGCAAGGAGAAGGACTTCGCACGTGCGGACCGCGTGCGCGAAGATCTCGTCGCGAAGGGCATCGAGCTGCGCGACGGCCCCTCGGGGACGACCTGGCGCGCCGTCTAGGGCCAATGCCGTTCGGTTAGGCGCGCTCCAGCGAAAAAGAAGGGGTGCCCCCACTCGCCGCGCTGCGCGCGTCGGTCTCCCCCAAATCGCGCGCTACGCGCGCTCAAGAGCTGTCCAAGAATGCGGGAAGCGCGCTTCCGGTCGCGATCGCCGGCCAGGAGCGGCCGGGTGCCGTCCGACTCACGTTGTCGTTGACGTTGACGTTGACGTTGACGTGGTCGTTGACGGCGACGGCGACGGCGACGGTGGGTGCAGCGGTCTCGTCTCGCATCGCTGTCCGCCGTCACCGGCAGAGCTTGGTGGTCATCGCGACGGTCCTCCCCAGAAGGC
>SXNL01000205.1 GCA_005777185.1 Myxococcales bacterium | reverse complement strand
GCGCGTGGGCGGCACGGAGACCATCCACGTCGACACGCGGGTCGTCGCCGCCACGAACCGTGACCTCGTCCAGGCCTGCGAGGGCGCGACGTTCCGCGCCGACCTCTACGACAGGCTCAACGTCGTCCCGCTCCACATCCCGCCCCTGCGGGCCCGACGCGAGGACGTGCCTCTCCTGGCGCGTCACTTCCTGGCCCTCGCGGGTCGCGCGAACGATCGTCCGACGATCCGCATGGAGGACGCCGCCATCCCCGTGCTCGTCGCGTACAGCTTCCCTGGAAACGTACGCGAGCTGCGGAACCTGATGGAACGCTTGGTCATCCTGACCCCCGACGACGTCATCTCCGCGGACGACGTGCGGACCTGCCTGCCCGGCGGTCCCTCGAGCGCGAGAACCGCTGGGCTGTTCCGCCCCGGCGTCCCTTTCCGCGTGCTGGTGGAGGAGGCCGAGCGGCTCATCCTCGTGGACGCGATGGCCCACCACAAGAACCAGATGGCGGCGACCGCCCGCGGGCTCGACCTGGAGCGGAGCCACCTCTACAAGAAGGCACGCGCGCTCGGCCTCAGGAGCCCGGAGAAGACCGAGGACGACGACGTGTGACGCCGCGCCACGACCCCCGTTCGTGGGGGCGCTCCCTGGAAACGGTGCTACACGAACCCCGTGGCGCCGCGCTCCGTCTCATGGTCGTTCCTCGCGCTGGTCCCGATCGCGGTCTCGTGCGGGGGATCCTCGTCGGGTCCCGGAGCCGGACCGATGGCGCGCGCATTCGACGCGCACGCGAGCGCGCAGGCGGTGCCGAGGGATCTGCTCGTCGCGGTCGCCAGGGTCGAGGGCGGCCTCGAGATCCCGCGCACCCGCGAGATCGACGTGGACAACGAGGTCCCCGCCGCCGGCCCGATGCAGCTCCGTCGCGGCAAGCTCGACACGCTCGCCCTCGGCGCCGCGCTCGCAGGGCGATCCGAGCTCGACCTGCGCCGGGACGGTGACCTCGCGCTCGACGCAGGGGCGCGCGTCGTCGCCGAGCTGGGCCAGAGGACCGGAGCCCGTGCCGACGATCTCACGACGTGGACACGCGCCGTCGAGGAGCTCTCGGGCTACGCGGACGGCCCGCGGCGCACGGAGTACATGCACCGCGTCTTCGCGGTCCTTTCCCGGGGCGGAACGTTCGAGGCCCGCGACGGGGAGCAGATCACGGTGTCGCCGCACGACATCCCCATCGCGCTCACGGTCGATCTCCGGGGCACGCTCCGCCTGTCCGCGAACACGCCAGAATTCCCCGGCGCCGAGTGGATCACGACGAGTTGCAACAGCAAGTGCAACATGACCCGGAACGGGCCCATCGCGTACGTCGTCGTCCACGACACCGAGGGCGGCTGGGACGCCAGCGTGGCCACGCTGCAGAACGACCCCGGGAAGAGCGTCCAGTACATCATCGGCACGGACGGGCGCACGGCGCAGTTCCTCGCCGAGAGCGTCAACGCGTGGCACGCCGGAAACTCGTACTACAACAACCGATCCGTCGGCATCGAGCACGTCGGCTACAGCACGAAGCCGTTCCCGGAGGCGCAGTACGCGAAGAGCGCCCAGATGCTGAAGTACCTCACCGACAAGTACGCGATCCCGAAGGACCGCGCCCACATCATCGGCCACGACCAGATCCCCAACGGCAACAAGATCCCGCAGAGCTCTCCCGCCTGCGCGCTCTCACCCGGCGGGTGCCAGTCGAGCCCCAACTACGGCGGCTCCTCGCGCCACACCGACCCCGGCATCTGGGAGTGGTGCGGCTACATGGCGAGGTTCGGCGGAGCCTGCAAGTGCAACGACGCGACCGCCGTGCTCACGTGCTCGCAGGACCGGAAGAGCGCCTTCCGCTGCGTCGGCGACAGGCTCGACCTGCGGGTGTGCGACGCCCCCTGCCAGCCGGGTGCGGGGAAGGCGGACGCGGTCTGCAACGCCATCGTCCCGCCCCCTACGCCCGGGACGCCGCCGGATCCCAGCCCGCCGCCGCAGGCACCCGCGCCCGTGGGCAACCCGCCGCCCATCGACGAGCCCACGGCGCCGCCTGCGACGGAGAGCGGTTGCACGGTGACGTCCGTCCGGGGCGGCTCCGAGGGCGCTGCCGCCGTCGCGCTCGCGGTCACGGCGCTGGTCGCAGCGCGCGCAAGGCAGCGAAGGCGTGCTCGAGCTCGCGTTCCAGCGAGCGCATGAGGCGGGGCACGTCCTCGAGGTCCCCGTCACGCGCGCAGCGCTCGAGGGCGCTGGCCACCTTCGAGACGCGCAGCGCGCCGAGGTACGCGCTCGACGACTTGAGCTTGTGCGTCGCACGGTAGAGCTCGCCCGCGTCGCTCGTGATGGCCGCAGCCATCGCGTCCGCGAGCGTGTCGCGCGCGTCGACCAGGAAGAGCGCGGCCATCTCGCCGACGATGTCCTCTCCGTCGTCCGCGAGGTCGTCCAGGCTCGCGAGGATCTCCGGGTCGAGCGGCGTGGGCGGCATCAGGGACCGGACCTGGGGTGGGACGGAGAGGGATTCCATGGAACATGGGTACGGTCGCCCCGACCGCGGGTTGAGGGGCGATCACAAACGGGAGACAGGGCCCCGTCCTGACCTGTATGCTCGTCCGGGAGATGGCCGCCGAGGGCATTCGATTCTTCGCCGCCACCGACGTCGGGCGGATCCGGGAGCACAACGAGGACAATTTCCTCGTCGACAAGAAGCTCCAGCTCTTCATGGTCGCCGACGGCATGGGCGGCCACGCCGCGGGCGAGGTCGCGAGCGCGATGGCCGTGCGCATCATCCACGAGGAGGTGAAGCGCGAGCGCGAGATGCTGAACGACTTCGTCCGCGGCAACCGCGGCACCGCGCGCGTGACGACCACCGACGTGGTGACCCTCCTGGAGCACGCCGTCCAGCGCGCGTGCTCCAAGATCCACGAGGAGGCCCAGGCCGATCCCTCGAAGCGAGGCATGGGTACGACCATGTCGCTCATCCTGGTGCTCGCGCAGCAGGGCTTCATCGCCCACGTGGGGGACAGCCGCATCTACATGCTGCGCGCCGGCCGCGTGCAGCAGGTCACGGAGGACCACACGGTCTTCAACGAGCTCATCAAGCGCGGCAAGCTGACCGCCGAGCAGGTGGCCAAGGTCGCGCAGAAGAACGCGATCACCCGCGCGGTCGGCGTCTACGAGCGCGTCGAGGTCGACACGCTGGTGATGGAGCTCCTGCCCGGGGACCAGTTCCTGCTCGCGAGCGACGGCCTCACCGGCTACCTCGAGAGCCCCGACGAGCTCGCGCCCCTCCTGCAACGGGACGGGGACGAGTCGATGGCCTCCCTCATCGCGCTCGCGAACCAGCGGGGTGGCAAGGACAACATCACGTGCGTGAACCTCCGCCTCGTCGGTGACGCGAGCGAGGATCGCGCCCAGCGCCTCGCGCTCAAGCGGGAGGTCCTCGCGAAGATGCCGCTGTTCGCGCGCCTCACCGAGCGCGAGCTCCTGCGTGTGATGCAGGCGGTCCAGGTCCGGGAGTTCGTCGACAACCAGATCGTGATCACCGAGGGCGACCGCGGCGACGAGCTGTTCATCGTGCTCCGCGGCCAGGTGACGATCATGCGGGGCGGCGAGGTGATGACCCGCCTCGGCGCGGGAGAGCACTTCGGCGAGATGGCGCTCATCCGCAGCGTCCCGCGATCGGCGACGGTCGTGAGCGACGGTCGGAGCGAGCTCATCGCGATCCGCCGGCTGGATTTCTTCGAAATCCTCCGGAACGAGCACGAGATCGCCGTGAAGATGCTCTGGCAGTTTCTCGGTGTCCTCGCGGACCGGCTCGATCACACGTCGAGCGAGCTCCGGCAGGCGAAGGAGGAGATCAACGCCCACGTCGAGGACGAGACGGTGGAGATCTACGCGGTGAGCGAGTCCGAGCATGCATCGCCTTTCCCGCGTCGCCCGTAGCGCGGGCGTCCTCGCCCTCGGAGTGGCCTTCTTCGGCGGGCTGGCGTGGGTCTTCATGACTCCCCCGGACGTCCCGCCACCTCCTCCTCCACCGCCGCCCGCACCCAGCGTCCCCGCACCGCCGGCGGTGGACCGCGTCGCGGGTGTCGTGGGCTGCCGCGTCACGGCCGCCGACGGCGACGTGCGCCTCCACCGCTCCCCGCCCGCGACCGCCCGCCTTCACGACCCGGACGCGGGGCCGCGGGACGGCGGCCTCGTCGTCGCGGCCGATGCCGGGGACGCCACACCGTCGGAGGGCTTGGAGGCTGGCTGGGTCCTCGAGCCGTGGGCCTGGGTCACGGTGGCGCCCGCCGAGAGCTTCTCGATCCCGGGATACGTCGTCCGGTGGGGCGGAACCGACCTGCAGCTCTCTTTCTCCCGGAAGTCCCTGGCGCGACCCTGCGCCTCGACGAACGAGGCATGGGTGGCGCGCGGCCACGTAGCGACCGAGGGCACGGACGACGCCGGACCGAGCGCGGCGACCTGGATCGTCACCCCCCTCGCGTTCATCCTCTCCCAGCGGGCCCGCACGGAGGCGAGCGCGGTGCTCAACGAGATCGGCACCCTCGTCGAGGTCGAGTCGGCTCTGGGCGTCACGCGCGTACTCGTCGCCGACGACGCGAGCACGGTGGCGATCGGCGAGCGACGTGGAGACGCGGGCGCGCTCGTGCCCCGGAAAGACGTGCCTGCGGGGTTCGAGGAGGTCGGCGTCGGCACCCTGCTCTTCGCGAAGGGACCTCCCATCGACGCTCGCTCCATCGCCGCGGCCATCACGTCGTGCGAGAAGGCGGCGCGTGACACCGCGACCGACGCGTCGGCGCTGACGAAGACGCGCGGATCGGAGGGCAGCCTCGTCGCACGGACGAGCGACGCGATCGCCCGCGCGCGCGCGCGGTGCGCCATCGCGAGGGTCCGCGTGGCACTCGCGGCGCCCGCAGAACGCCCTCCCTCCAGCCTCCTCCAGCGCCTGGAAAAAGCGAGTGATTCCCTGGATCCGCGATCCACGAAAGGTCTTCCATGACCGCCGTTTCTGCCGTAGCGTCGGCGTGGTGGTCGCTTCCGCGAAATCGAGCGTGAACAGGCTCATCGGCCCCCTGGCGGGGATGCTCGTCGTCGCGGTCGCACGGGCAGCGTCCGCCGACGAGCCGGTGTCGGTCGGCGAGCCGGAGCTCATGAAGGAGACCGCCGAGACCACCCGCGTCGTCGATGCGTTCGATCGCAACAACGCGTTTGACGTGCACTTCCTCCTCGGGTTCCGCCAGGAGTGGAAGAGCGCCAAGGTCCGGCGCGAGACCTCGCTGAACCAGCCGGGCCTCTCGACGGGTGGCTTCGTCGCGCCCACCGAGAACATCGCGTCGTACTCCCAGAGCCGCAGCATCCTCGATCTCGGAGCCGACATCGGCATCTACAAGGACCTGGGGCTCACCATACGCTTTCCGGTCATCGTCTCCGACTCGCGCGAGCTCTCCGACCTCGACGGCGCGGCGAAGAACGTGGCGCGCCGCTCGGACCAGGACGGCAACCCGATCTTCAGCGTCCCCTTCAAGAGCCCCACGCGGAGCGGCATCGACTGGTTCTCCGTGGGCCTGCAGTACGCCGTCACCAACCAGCGGCGCGATCCCAGCAAGCCCACGTGGGTGATCGGCGGCGAGGGCCGCTTCGCCATCGGCCCGCGGATCCACGCGTGCAACGACAACGCCCCCGTCAGGTGCCCGGACCCCGTGAACCCTTCGCTGTCGCGCGATCCGGGGATCAGCCGTGGCATGCACGCCGTCGTGCTTCACACCACGTTCTCGCGCCGCGAGGGCTACGTGGAGCCCTTCGTCGGCTTCCGGTCACTCCTCGAGATCCCCCAGGGTAACAGCGACTTCGGCGCCACGTCGGATCTGCGCGGCGCGCTCCTCACGCGCCCTCCCCTCCTCGGCACGGTCACGCTGGGCACCGAGATCTTCCCGTGGGAGAACAAGGAGCGGTACCAGCGCCTCACCATCGACGCGCGCGTGTCGGGCACCTACCACTCGCGCGGCCGCGACTACACGGAGCTCTTCGACGCGCTCGGCTCGTCGCAGGTCCCGGCCCTGCGGAGCGGCAACCCGAGCTCGTTCACGCTCGCGTCGGACGGCGTGCGGAGCGTCGCCGACCCGAACGGGCAGCGCGCCTTCTTCAACGGCATCACCGATCAGCAGAGCTTCGGCTCGCTCGCCATGCGCACCGGCGCCACGTGGCAGGCCGGTGAGTACGTGCGCTTCTCCCTCGGCTTCGGCCTCACCTTTGCGCAGAACCACATCGTCACGACCGCCGACGCCTGCAACCCGGACGTGAAGAACGACCTCGGCGGGTCGGGCCCCTGTCGCGCCGCGCAGGTCTCGAACACGCCCACGCTCGTCACCGGGATCCCCAACCCGCATTACCGCGCGCTCATCGACTCGCCCGGGCGCCGCTTCAGCATCGACGACACCATGGTGTTCGACGTCCTCGCGACGGGCATCGTGATGTTCTGACGATGAAGGCCAGGCTCGCCTCGCTGGTCGTCGCGGGTCTCCTGTTCGGACCTGCAGCGGGTGCGGCGGCCCCGGACGCGGCGCCGGAGAAGCCGCAGCAGCCCCCTGCGCCGAAGGACCGCGACACCGGGGCCCCGCTCGCGGAGGGCCGCGGCGCCGTCGTGATCTGGCCCGTGCTCACGCCCCTCGGCGACGACGCGAGCCCGGTCGTCCTCCACAAGCCGAGGGCGACGGAGACCCAGCTCTTCGAGCGCGCGCAGGAGCTCGAGGCCACGCTGCGCGATGGCGCGCAGGATCTCGGCTTCACCCTCGACGTGGCCGGCGTCGATCCGGCGCCCGGGAAGACCCGCGATCTCGACCTCGTGGAGCGCGCCGCCAAGGACGACACCCACAAGGACGGCGTGTGGGTCCTCTCGCCGCGGATCGAGTACGCGGGAGGGGGCAGCTACATCATCCGGATGGTCGCGGTGCCGCCCGCGGGTCACTCCCTGCGCGTCCGCGTCGAGAAGGTGGCCGCCGCCGACGTCGCCGCGCGCGGGCTGGTGATGCTGCGGGAGCTCGTGCTCGTGACGACGAAGGCGCCGCTGGGCGCCAAGCCCGACCTCCTGCGGGAGTCCGCCGGGCTCGGCGTGGTCGCATCCATCCGTTCCCCGGGGCGAGCGGTGCTGGCCGCGAACGGCGCCCTCTTCGGGGGCTTCGTCGCATACGGCATCCAGCGTTCGAGCAGCTCGGAAGATCCACGGCTCCTCTACCCGCTCCTCGCGCTCGGCACGGGCGCGGGGCTCGGAATCACGCTCCTCGCGGCGGAGGAGTGGGACATCTCCACCGGCGACGCCTGGACCCTCGCGGGAGGCGCGTGGTGGGGGACGGCGTCCGGGTTGCTCATCGCGGACGGGCGCCACGTGATGCCGTTCTCGGATCGCTATGCGTGGGGGATCGGCGGGGGCCTCGTCGGCGTGAGCGCCGGCATCTTCGCCCTCACGCGCAAGACCATGGACGAGGGGGACGCGACCCTCACCAACTCGGGCGGCGCGTTCGGGCTCGTCCTCGGATCGATGGGCGATGTCTTCTACCGGGGCACCCTGGACGCCAGGCCCTTCACGGGGGCGGGCTACGGCACGGCGATCGGCGCCCTCGGCGCGGGAGCGGCGAGCGTCTTCACGCGCACCTCGGCGTCGCGGGTGCTGCTCGTCGATCTCGGCGCGGGCGTCGGCGCCCTCGCGGGCGCGGCCGCGGGCAGCCCGCTCGTCTTCGAGAAGGTCACCCCGGAGAAGACGCGTGGCTTCCTCGGGATCACCACCGCGGGCACGCTCGCGGGCGCCGGCGTCGCCTGGTACCTGACCCGTGGAAAGGGGCAGGAGGGCGACAGGAAGGCCGCGCGGATCCTCCCCATGGGCGGCGTCATCGGCGAGAGCGCCGGGCCGTCGGGCTCGGTCCCCGCCTACGGGGTCGGCGCCCGCGGCGTGTTCTGACAGCGGAGAGCTCCCGTGGCGATCTTCTTCACCAATCTCTCGGCGACCGCGCTGGTCGCGGGGCTGATCGTGGCCCTCTTCACGCTCCGTCTGGCGGCCAGCCGCGGCTTCCGCGAACTCAGGTACCTCGCGGGCGTGGTCTTCCTCGCGTCCCTCTACGCGGGAACGAATGCGTGCGCGATCCTGCCGCTCGACGGGGCGGTCCAGGGCTGGGCGGCGCGCCTCAACATCCTGTTCGGAGGGCTGCACGCCGCAGCCTGGTTCATCTACGCCGCCGAGCAGGAGGGGCGCAAGATCCGAGGCTACGAGTGGTTCTTCGTGGCGTCGGGCTTCATCGGGGGGTTGCTCGGGCTGGTCCCCGGCGTCGTGATAGCGCGCGTCACCACGCGAGACGTGACGTGGCTCGGGCTGACGTACCGCGACGGCAGGCCCACGCGCGTCGGCGAGATCCTCTTCGTGATCTTCGTCGCGAGCTTCGTCGTGCTCACGGTGCGGTACACGAGGAAGTGGCTCCGGGGCGACGCGCTCGCCCGCGCGCACGCCATCGGGCTCGGCGCGCTGCTCGTGGGCGCGACCAACGACACCATCGCGGGCGCAGGGCTCGCGGAGCTTCCGTACATCCTGGACCTCGGCTTCCTCGTCATGGTGACGGTGGTGGGGCTCGGCGTGACGCGGCGGTTCGTCGACGCGACGCGGGCGCTCGATCGCCACTCGAGCGCCCTCCGCGCGGCCCAGGCCGAGCTCGTGCAGAAGGAGCGTCTCGCGGCGATCGGCGAGCTCTCCGCCGTGGTCGCGCACGAGGTCCGGAACCCGCTCGGCGTCATCCTGAACGCGCTCGCCGCGCTCAAGCGCACGACGCCGCAGGAGGGCGAGGCGCGAGAGGTCGTACGGATCGTCGAGGAGGAGGCCCTCCGTCTTCGCCGCATCATCGGCGAGCTCCTCGAGTTCGCCCGCCCGCGCGCCACGCGCCTCGCGGACGCGAACTTCGTCGAGACGGTCCGGAGCGCGGCGCACGCCGTCACGCAGAGCACCGCCGTCCCGCCCGAGACCGTGGTGGTCGAGAGCGACGTCGACGCCTTGACCATGACGTGCGACGCCGATCTTCTGCGCCAGGCGGTCATCAACCTGGTCCACAACGCGCTCGCCGCGCCCCGCCGCAAGGGCCCGGTCCGTCTCGTGATTGGATCGGAGGACGGCACGGCGGTGCTCTCGGTCGTCGACGACGGCGAGGGCGTGGCGGAGGACCTCGCCGAGCGAATCTTCGTGCCGTTCTTCACGACACGCTCGAGCGGCACGGGACTCGGCCTGCCCCTCGTGCAGCGGATCGCGGAGGCGCACGGCGGGGGCATCACGGTGGAGCCCACGCCGGGCGGAGGGGCGACGTTCGTGCTGAGACTGCCGTTGCGCCCCGGCGATTAGTCCCAATGCCGTTCGGTTAGGCGCGATCCAGCGCAAGAGAAGGGGTGCCCCCACTCGCCGCGCTGCGCGCGTCGGTCTCCCCCAAATCGCGCGCTACGCGCGCTCAGGAGCTGTCCAACAATTGCCCGGGGCTGCCCTTCGTTGACGTTGACGTTGACGTGAGCGTTGACGTTGACGGCGACGGCGACGGCGACGGACTGGCGAG
>SXNL01000204.1 GCA_005777185.1 Myxococcales bacterium | reverse complement strand
GAGCCGCGGACGCGGACGGAGCCGCGGACGCGGACGGAGCCGCGGACGCGGACGCCGGCGGCGGGGTGGGCGCGGCCGCGGTGGCCGTCACGGCGGCCGTGCCGGCGGTGCTCTTCTCCTTGACGGCGGCGGTGGTGCCCTTCGCGTTGTGCTCGATGGACTGCGTCAGCGCTGCCTGCATGGTCTCGAGCTTCCCATCGATCGTGGTGAGCACGAGATACTGTCCGCCGACGAAAACGCTGACGAGCAGCGCGATGAGCCCGATGATCACGTAGTCAGGCTTCTTCTCTTTGGTCTCGCTCATGATGCAATCCTTGTTGGTTGGACGACGTGCGAACTCACACGCGGCTCGTTGGCCCTCGGCTCGTGAGCGCGTCTCGACGGCCCGCCCCGCACACAGTCGATGGCTGAGACGAGTCCTAACAGAGCGCGCAAGGTTCGCGCAACAAAACACGCGGCCGTACAGAGGGGGCCGTGCGAGGGTATAACATATTGAAATCATGCACGGTATTGCGCTCGCAGCGCTCTTCCTGGCCGGCGCGCTCGGGGGCGCGATCAACGCGGTGGCAGGCGGGGGCAGCCTGGTGGTCTTTCCCGCGCTGATGCTGCTCGGCGTCCCGCCCGTGGCGGCGAACGCCACAGCCGCGACTGGCCTTTGGCCCGCCGGGGTCGCGAGCACCATCGCCTACCGCTCGAGCCTTCGCGGCGTGGGTCGAGGCCTCCTCGCCACGCTCGCGATCGTCAGCACGGGCGGCGGGGCGGCCGGCGCTCTGCTCCTCCTCCGCACGAACGACGCGTCCTTCCTCTTCATCGTTCCGTGGCTCGTCCTGTTCGCCACCCTCGTCCTCACCGCCGGCCCCCGGTTCCGATCGCACACGACAGCGACGGCCGTTCCCGCCATGGTCCCGTACCTGGCGCAGCTCGCCGTGGCCGTGTACGGCGGCTACTTCGGCGGCGGAATGGGCATCCTCATGCTCGCCATCTTCACCGCGCTACGGGGCATGAAGGATCTCCACGCGATGAACGGCGTGAAGACGATCCTGAGCGTCTGCATCAACGGCGCGGCGATCGCGCTGTTCGTCTCGAGCGGAAAGGTGGCCTGGCCCGCCGCGATGGCCGTTGCGCTCGGCAGCCTCGCGGGCGGCTACGGCGGGGCGCGCGTCGCCCGGATCGTCGACCCCGCCCGGGTGCGGCGCGTCGTACTCGCGATGGCATGGTGCCTCACTGGCTGGTTCTTCTACCGGGTCTTCCTCCGTTGATGTCTCGGGCCCGGGCGGCGGGATCAGGGGCCGTCCTGTTCTTCGAACGTGATCTCGAACGTCGCGCCGCGGTCCCCGCCTTCCGCGAGCCGCAGCGTCGCGCCGTGCGCGTCGGCGATGCGCCGCGCGAGGGCGAGGCCGAGGCCCGTGCCACCCGGTCTCCGGCTCACCAGCGCGTCGAACAGCGAGCTCCGTATGTCCTCCGGGATGCCCGGGCCGTCGTCCGAGACCTCGACGATCACGCGATCGCCCGCCGTCCGGCCTCGGGTCACGATCCGGGGCGTGGCGGGCCGGCTCGCCTGGATGGCGTTGTCGTAGAGGACGTGGAGCAGGCGGCAGAGGAGGCCCGGGTGCGCACGCACGCTGAGCAGGCCGACGTCGTCCTCGAAGATGGCCGCGCCTGGCTCGAGCTCCTCCCGCGCCATCGCCGCCAGCTTCGCGATCGGCACGAGCTCCTCCCGAGCCGGCTCCCCGCGCGCGAGCGCCATGAGATCGTCCACGATCCCCTGCGCGTGCCGCGCATTTCGCTCGATCTTGGCGAGGTGGACGGCGGCCTGCGCCGGGTACTTCTGGGCGACGTAGGCGCTGGCTCCGATGATCTGGAGCACGTTCCTCAGCTCGTGGGCGATTCCAGCGGAGATCTCCCCGATGGCCCGGAGCCGCTCCTCTGGGGTCGGGAGCTTGGCGCTGCCCAGGGTCTGCGCCGTCTCGCCGGGTGACGCCTGCCGGTGGTCGTCTCCGTTCATCGCCCGCCGACAGTGTCGGTCCGCACGCCGGTGCTTGTAAAGCGTGGTCTCGGAGAAATCGCTTCGGAATCCGGGGCCTGGTCGGCTACCCTCGAAGGTCGAGAGTCCCCGGGATGCCCGCCGCCGCGCCGAGTGAAACGCAGATCGCCGTCTCGACGATCCTGGTGGGCAAGTACCGGATAGTACGCGAGATCGGCCGCGGGGGCATGGCGGCCGTCTACGAGGCGGAGCAGCTCACCCTCGGCAAGAAGGTCGCGATCAAGGTGCTCGCGTCGGAGCTGGCCCAGTCCACGATCGTGATCGAGCGCTTCTTCCGCGAAGCTCGGGCCGCGGCCGCCGTCAAGAGCCCGCACATCGTGGACGTGTACGACTCCGGGCGGATCGAGGACGGACGTCCCTTCATCGCGATGGAGCTCTTGATCGGCGAGAGCCTGTACGATCGAATGGCGCGCATCCGGCTCATCGATCCCAGGACGACCGTCCGGATCATCACCGACTGTGCCCGCGGCCTCACGAAGGCGCACGAGGCGAACGTCGTGCACCGCGACCTCAAACCAGAGAACATCTTCATCACGAGGAGCGAGGAGTCGGGCGAGGAGGTCGCCAAGATCCTCGATTTCGGACTCGCGAAGTTCTACGCCCCCGTCAACCCGGGCGAGGAGAAGGTGAAGCGGCTCACCCGCGAGGGAGCCGTGTTCGGCACCCCGGCGTACATGTCGCCCGAGCAGGTGAAGGGGCAGGGGAACGTCGACGCACGCGCCGACCTCTGGGCCATCGGGTGCATGGCGTTCGAGTGCCTCACGGGCAGGCCGGTGTGGAACACGGACCAGGGCGTGGCGATGACCTTCGCGGCCATCGCGACGGGCGTCCTCCCTCAGCCGTCCAAGCTCAGGCCCGACCTGCCGGTCGCGTTCGACCGCTGGTTCCAGCGGTGCCTCGAGCGCGATCCGGACCGGCGCTTCCAGTCGGCCAAGGAGCTGGCGGACGCGCTCGGCGAGGTCTGGGGGAACGGACCGACCTCGCAGTCGAACTCGACGCGCGATCCCCGATCGTTCGCGGCGACGGAGCTGTCGAGCGGCGGGATGCTCTCGCAGAAGGCCCTCCCGCCCGCACCCTCGAGCGGGGGAGCGCTGTTCGCGGGGGCGGGTAGCGCGCCGCAGGTGCTGCCGGGCGCGGCGGCGTCCGGCGCGCGTGTTCCGCCGACCTCGAACGCGTCGGTCCCTTCGCACCCGTTCCGCGCTGCGGCCTCGCACCCGTCCGCGCCGTTTCCTCTGGTGCAGCAGGGTCCCCCGCGGCCGCCGACCGACGCCATGAAGGCGACGCCCCAGCCGGCGCCCCCGCCCACGTCACCGCTGAAGCTCGGCGGCGCGTTGCTCCTCTTCGCGACCACGCTCACCACAGCTGGCCTCGTGTATCACCACTACCTGAGCATCCAGCTGTTCCCGGCCGTCGTCGTATCGCGCGCGGTCGCGCCGTCGGCCTCCGCCTCGGCGATCGCGCCGGCGGATCAGGACGAGCCCCCGTGGGCGTCCGTCATCGTCGAGGGTCAGAAGCTCTTCACGGCGGGCGATCTCGCCGGTGCGCAGAAGAAGCTGCAGGAGGTCCAGGCGCCTCAGACACCAGCCGTCGGGGTCGCCGTGGCGAAGGCGTTCCTCGATCAGGTGTCGCTGGCGGCGGCCACCAAGGAGCCGCCGCAGCCGTGCAGGCTCGCCGCGTTCTCCCATCCGCGGATCCCCGTCCCGACCTCCGTGAACGGGCCGATCGCGGGAAGCCGTCCGGCGATCTCGCTCGCCGCGAAGGGCGCGATCGTCGTGTGGGCCGACAGCCGCGACAAGCCCAACCGCGACCACGCCTGGTCCGTCGTCATCGACGCAAACGGCAGGCCGATCACGAAGCCGCGCGACCTCACGCCGGACGCCACGAGCATCGCGCGCCCGCAGCTCGCGCCCGCGCGCAACGATCGCACAGCGCTCCTCTACTGGGACTCGCTGGGTCCCAACCCGGGCGTGCGGGTGCGCGCGCTCGACGCCGAGGGGCGGCTCGACACCACGAACGCGGTCGGGGCGAACGTCCACGTCGGCGGGGCGCGTCCGGGCGCTTTCTGGCCCACGATGGACCGCTCGCCGCTCGGCTTCTATGTGGTCTGGGAGGACGACCGCGACAAGGAGGGGCAGGATCTCTTCATCCGGAAGCTCAACGAGGACCTGGACACCGATGGCCCCGAGACGCGCCTCACCGACTACGCGGCGCGCCCGCGGCTTGGGCCCAACGTCCGCTTCCCGAGCGTGACCGTGGTGGGCACCACGGTCATGATCGTCTACAAGCTCGAGAAGGACGGCAAGGGCGTGATCCACCGGATGAAGATCCCGATCGCGGACCTGAAGGGCCTCGAGGAGACGAAGGACGCGGCGAAGAAGGACCGCCTCCTCGGTGACGTCCAGCCGATCTCCACGCCTGGGCCCCAGGCTTCCGCGGACGCCCCCGCCATCGCCTGCGGATCGGAGGCCTGCTTCATCGTATGGCACGAGACGCCGACCGCGATGGCCGCCCTTGTCGACGCGAAGGAGGGCAAGGTCATCTGGTCGCGCAAGATCGGGGACAAGGCGTCGCACCCCGCGCTCGGCACGAGCGTCGAGCGCGTCCCCGGCGAGGGCCGGCAGGTGATCGTCGGGTACTACGAGCCAGCGAAGGGCGAGAAGGGCGCGCGCCTCAAGGTGTCGCTCCTCTCGCGCGAAGGGATCGGTCCCGCTTCCGCCGTCGCCCGCGTGAACATCCAGCCCAACCAGCCGAGGCCCGCCATCGCGCCCGGAGCCACGAAGGGCGAGTGGCTCCTCGCCTGGGAGGACACCGAGGCCGGCCACGCCGAGCCCTACGCCGCGCGCATCGCGTGTCGCTGATGCACGAGCGCGCCGCCGATCCCGCGCGCCGCGCGATCGGCGAGGTCATCGGGGTCACCGCCGCGGTCACCGGCCTCGTGACCCTCGCGTCGATGCGCCTCGTCCCCGAGCGGTACGTCGCGACCTTCGTGGGCTTCGTGTTCCTGCTGGCAACCTGGATCCTCGTCTGGCGGAAGGACGACGGGCGTGTCGTGGCGTTCGGCGTCTCGCTCGGCGGCCTCGTCGTCCCCGGCGCGGGGCGTCCCGGCGAGATCGTCCGCCACGCCGCGCGCGCGGTCGGGTGGGCGGCCCTGGCGTGCGCGGTCACATTCGTGCCGTTCTTCTTCGGCTGGCGCGCCTGGTGGCGTCCCACGATGCATTTCTCGCTCAGGATCCCCTGGTACGAGCTCGGTAACGAGGCGCTCGGGCAGCTGGTCATCATCGCGCTCCCCGAGGAGGCGTTCTACCGCGGGTACGTCCATTCGCGCCTCGATCAGGCCATGGCACCCCGGGTGCGCGTCCTCGGCGCCGAGGTCGGCTGGGCCATCGTGATCACGAGCGTCCTCTTCGCGCTCGGGCACTTCGCGACGATCCGCGAGCCCGCGCGGCTCGCCGTCTTCTTCCCGTCGCTCCTCTTCGGCTGGCTGCGCGCGCGGACGGGCGGCGTCGGGGCGTCCGTGGTGTTCCACGCCGCGTGCAACGTGTTCTCCGAGCTCCTCGGACGCGGCTACGGGGCGTACTGACCATGCCCCGCGCCGCGCTCTTCGACATGGATCGCACGCTCGTCCGGAAGGAGACGGCGAGCCTCTACGTGAAGTACCAGCGCCGACTGGGCGAGGCGTCGCTCGGCGACCAGGTCAAGGTGCTCTTCTGGGTCGCGCAGTACACGCTCGGCGTCATCGACGTCGAGGACGTGGCGGGGCGCGTGGTCGGGCAGCTCAAGGGCAGCCGTGAGGGCCTGCTCGAGGGGCGCTGCGAGGCGTGGTTCCGGGAGCTCGTGCTGCCGCACGTCTCCGAGGCGGGGCGGCGCGCGGTCCGGGCGCATCGCGAGCGGGGGGACGTCGTGGCGATCGTCACGGGGGCGTCCAGGTACGCCACGTGGCCACTCGCGCGGCACCTCGGGATCGACCACGTCGTCACGACCGAGTTCGAGGTCGACGTGCGCGGCATGTTCACCGGCCGCTTCATCGACCCTCTTTGCTACGGCGAGGGCAAGGTCGCCCGCACTCGGCGGCTCGCCGGCGAGCTCGGCTTCTCCCTGGCGGAGGCCACGTTCTACTCGGACTCCATCACGGACCTGCCGCTCCTCGAGGCGGTCCACGAGCCCGTGGTCGTCAACCCCGATCCCCGGCTGCGGCGGGTTGCGGCTCGGCGTGGCTGGAGGGTGGAGCGCTGGTGAACTTGGTGCTAGGAACGCCGCCGTGAACACGCTGCCGCTCCCCGCGATCGACGACATCGTACGCCGCGCCCTCCTCGAGGACGTGGGCTCCGGCGATGTCACGAGCGAGGCGTGCATCGAGGAGGGGTCACGGTCCCTCGCGCACGCGGTGGCCCGGCACCCCTTGGTGGCGTGCGGGGCGGCGGTGGCAGAGCGTGTATTCTACATCCTGGATCCCAGCCTCGCCTTCGACGCGAAGGTCGTGGACGGTCACCGCGTCGACCGGGGGACCACGCTGTGGACGGTGCGGGGCAGCTCGCGAGCCATCCTCATGGGCGAGCGCGTCGCCCTCAACCTCGTGCAGCGCATGAGCGGCATCGCGACCACGGCGCGCGCCTTCGTCGACGCGATCGCGCCCGGCACCGGCGCTCGGATCACCGACACCCGGAAGACGACGCCCGGCCTGCGCGTCCTCGAGCGCTACAGCGTCCGCATGGGGGGCGCGAAGAACCACCGGGAGGACCTCGGCGCCGCCGTGCTCATCAAGGACAACCACGTCCGGGCGTGCGGCGGCGTCGCCGAGGCCATCCGCCGGGCGAAGCTCCGCTCGCCCCACACGAGCCGCATCGAGTGCGAGGTCGACTCGCTCGAGCAGCTCGAGATCGCGCTCGCCGCCGGCGCCGACATCGTCCTCCTCGACAACATGGACGACGCGATGATCGCGCGCGCGGTCGCCCACACGCGTCGCCGTCCGGGCTCCTCGGGCGTGCTGCTCGAGGCCTCTGGTAACGTGGGCATCGATCGCGTGCGGGCCCTCTCCGAGATGGGCGTGGACTGCATCTCGTCCGGCGCGCTGACGCACTCGGTGAAGGCCGCGGACATCGGCCTGGACTTCGAGTGAAAGGAAGCGAGCTCGACCGCGCGCCCGACGCCGTCCTGGCTCGCGGCTGCGACCTCGGGCGGGTCGTCCACGTGCTCGCGGAGGCCGCGTCGACGAACGATCTCGCGAAGCAGGCCGCGAGGGAGGGCGCGCCCCACGGATCGGTGTGGATCGCCGACGCGCAGACGGCGGGGCGCGGCCGGCAGGGGCGGGCGTGGACGAGCCCGCGCGGGGAGAACCTGCTCGTGTCGGTGCTCGCGCGGATCGCGTGTCCGGCGGCGCGGCTGCCGCTCCTGTCGCTTGCGGCGGGGCTCGCGGTCCGGGACACGGCGGCGAAGGTGCTGCCCCGGCGCGACGTACGCGTGAAGTGGCCGAACGACGTGGTGGTCGGGGTGTACCCAGAGCAGAGGAAGCTCGCGGGGATCCTGGTCGAGGCGACGATGGCGGGATCCAGGGTCGACGCGGTCGTCGTCGGGATCGGGCTCAACGTGCACACGCGGATCTTCCCCGACGAGATCGCAGAGGTCGCCACCTCGTGCGCGCTCGAGGGCGGGACCGCGCTCGATCGCGCCGAGATCGTGGCCGACCTCGTCGCGGCGCTCGATCGTGATCTCGCGCACGTCGCGGGGCGCGGGCTCGGGCTCGTGCGCGCGCGGCTGGAGCGCGCCGATCTCTTGCGCGGACAGCGCGTCCGGGGGGATGCCGGCGAGGGCATCGCCGAAGGGATCGACGACGACGGGCGCCTCGTCGTCCGGGGGGACGACGGGAGCGTGAAGCGGTGGTCGAGCGGCGAGGTGCGCCTGGCTCAGCCCAGCTCCACGTAGCTGAGCACCCTCAGGCCTGGCATCAGCCCCTCTGCCGGCTCGAGCTCGAGGAGCACCTCCAGGATCTTCGTGTCGATCCGCTCGACGGGGTCGTCCGTCCGGATGTTCTTGCGGCCCATGCGGCGGCCGATCTCGACGACCTTGCCCGGGAAGCGCTTGCCCGGGTACGCGTTGAGGTGCACGAACGCGCCCTGCCCCATCTTGAGCTTGCCGATGTCGCGCTCGTCCACGTCCATGCGCACGCGGAGCTTGCGCGTGTCTCCCAGCACGACGAGCGGCTCGGTCCCGTTGGGGTTGAAGAACTCGCCGGCGCGGAACTTCACCTGCAGGACCTGACCCGCGATGGGCGCCCGCACGATCGTCCGCTCGTGCTGCGCCCTGGCCTGATCCCGGCGCGCGGTCGCGCCCTGAACCCGGGCCTGCGCGATCACCACGTCCTCGGCGCGCGCGCCGTCCACGGCCGCCTTGCGCCGCGCCTCCTGCGCCTCCACGGCGCGCGCGTCGCTGTCCGCCTGCCGCTTCGCGCGGTCGAGCTCGTCCGCCGTCGCCGCGCCCGTCCTCGCGAGCTGCTCGAGGCGCTCCATCGTGGTCCTCGAGATGGCGGCGCGGGCCTTGAGCGACTCGGTGTCGGCCACCACGGCGTCGACGTCCTCCTTGCGAAGGCCCCGCGCCGTCCGCGCGAGCTCCGCGCGCGTGGCGGCGAGATCGCCCTCGGCCGCCTCGAGCGCGGCCTTCTCGGAGGCGTTGTCGAGCTCGACGAGCGTGGCGGCGGCCTCCACGAAATCCCCCTCCCTGACGTGGAACGCCTGGATCCTCCCGGGCTGGTTGGCGCTCACCTTGGTCTCGCGGTCGGCCGGTTCGATGAGACCGTTCCCCGCGATGAAGTTCCCCTTCGGGACGGCGGCGCGCTCGTCGGCGCCCGCCTTGGGGACCGCCGTGCGCTCGGCCTTCGAGATGTCGTTCTTCGTGGGGATCGTGGGCGGGCCCGACGAGGCCCGCTTCACGACGACGAAGAGGAGCCCCAGGATCGCGATCCCGAAAAAGATGCCTTGCCACGGTATACGCCGCCTCATCCGCTCCTCCATCAGTCCCGGACGATCTTCCCGTCCTCGATCTTCACCATGCGATCAGCCAGGTGGAAGATCCTGTTGTCGTGCGTCACCACGATCACGGTGTGCCCGCCGTCCTTCGCGAGGGAGCGCAGGGTCTCCGTGATGGCGAGGCCGTTCTGCGCGTCCAGCGCGGCCGTCGGCTCGTCCGCGAGGATCAGAGGCGGCGAGCCCGCGAGGGCGCGCGCGATCGCGACGCGCTGCCGCTGCCCGCCGGAGAGCTCCCCGGGCTTGGACTCGTACTTGTCGGACAGGCCGACGAGATCGAGCAGCCGGTGCGCCTCGGCCCGCGCCGCCTTCTTGCCCTGGCCGCGGAGCTCGAGGAGTGCCGCGATGTTCTGCGTCGCCGTCAGGGAGGCGATCAGGTTGTGGGACTGGAAGACGAAGCCGATCAGCGACAGCCGGAGATCGGCGAGCAGGCCGTCCTTGGCCTTCGACACGTCGTGGCCGAGCAGCTCGACCCGCCCGCTCGTCGCGTTCAGCACGCAGCCGAGGATCGACAGGAGCGTCGTCTTGCCGCTCCCCGAGGGACCGCTGAGCATGATGAACTCCCCGGGCATGACCATGAGGTCCACACCCCGGAGGGCCTGGAACGCGGTCGCCCCGGCCCCGTACGTCTTGGTGACGTCCTTGACGTAGGCCGCCCACTGGCTCATCGGAACACCATCGCCGGCTCGACCTTCCGGAGTCGGAGCAGCGCGAGTGACGAGGCGAACACACAGAGGCAGATCATGAGCACGGCTGTCCCGATCGTCATGACGGGTGGGAGGTTCATGGCGAGCTTGGCGCTCCGCACGCCGCGCGCCAGCTGGCTCACGAGCGCAAGGCCGACGATCGATCCCATCGACCCGAACATCACGGCCTGGGCGAAGAGGAGCATCGCAAGGTCGAGGTTGGTCGCACCGACGGCCTTGAGCGTGCCGAACTCACGGATGTTGTCCAGGACGGACGAGAACATCGAGAGCGACACGATCGCGAACCCCACGATGAGCCCGAAGATCGTGCTCGTGCCGAAGGTGACGCCGATGGCCGTCTTGAGGAGGATGTTGCGCACGATGGACCGCTTGAAGTCGGCGCGGGTCATCACCTGCGTGTCCGCGATCCGCTCCTGTAGCCGCTGCTTCACGACCGCAGGATCCTCGCCTGGCGAAGTGCCGAGGAGGACGAAGCTCGCCCGATCCTGGGGCGTCTTCAGGAGCTCGCGGGCGAGGTCGAAGTCCGCGAAGGCGTAGCTCGGCCCGAACGGGATGAGGCCCCACGTGAACGCCCCCACCGTCACGCGGTGGCCGTTGACCTCGCGCACGCTGCCGACGTTCAGCCCGCCGAGGTTCTCGCGGTCGCCGTCCTCGAACACCATGGTGTCGGGCCGACCGAGGGCGCTGCGGTCGCCGACGACCATGTTCCAGGGACCCCCGGCGTAACGCGGGTACTTCGTGCCCACCACGGTCACGGCCTCCGAGCCCCCGCCCGGGAGCTGCACCGTGGCCGTTCCGACGATGACGGGTTCGGCCCACTCGATGCCCGGCGTGGCCTTGGCTTGCATGAGGTCTGCCGTGGAGAGGACCTTGCCGCCCGTGAACGTCTCCGTGCCGATGGGCACCAGCCAGAGCTGGGCGTCCGAGTTCTCGACGAACATCACGTTCTTGTAGATGAGGCCGACGAACGTCCCCGCCTGCTGGTTCGAGAGGACGACGGCGAAGATGACGCCGAGCATGGTGCCGAGGAGCTTCAGCTTGTCGTGGAACATCATCCGGACGCCGATCGCGCCCATCGTGACGGCGCGCCTCAAGAACGTCGCGCGCCGCACCACGAGGCGCCCGGCGGGGATGGGGAGCGGGGCGCCGCGCGGTGCGGCCGTCGCGACGGTGCCCGCGTCGCTCAGGGCGTGGTCGCTCACGGCGCGCCCCCTGGCTTTCGCGCGGCCGGGGTCGATCCCGCGATGCTCGTGCCCGACGCGGCGCGGAGGCTCGCGCGCGCGACGCGGAGGTCGCCGTCGGCCTGGATGCGGGCGACCTCGGCCTGGAAGCTCCGGCGTTCCGCCTCGAGCGCGTCGATCTGCAGGGCGGTGCCCGCGGCGTACCTGTCGCGGGCGAGCCTCGCCGCGAGCGCCGCCGAGGTGGCCTCCGCGCGCGCGGCGCGCAGGGAGGCGATCTGCGCGCGCACGAGATTCCATGCATCATGCACGTTGTCGTCGTGCGCTTGCGAGGTTCGCCGGCGCCTCACGTCGGTGACCTCCGCCTGGGCCGCCTGCGCGTCGGTCGCCGAGAGGCTCGAGGCGTCGAGGCGCCACGTGAGGGCGACGTTCGCGGTGAAGATCGCGGCCCGATCCGCGAAGCCGACCGCGTTCGTGAAGCGCTGGGTGGCCGAGGCAGACAGGGCGGGGAGGAGCTGGGCCCGCGTCTGCGAGGTCAGCCTGTCCTGCGCCTTCGCCTCGAGGTCCGACGCCTCGCGGCTGGGGGTCCTGATGGCGAGGAACGGCGCGAGCGGGCCCTCCTCGTGAAGGTCGTCCTCCGGGCCGCCGCCCCCGGGCTCCGGGGAGACGCCCGACGAGGAGCGGAGCGCGCGCTCCGACGTGACGACGAGGTAGTCGGCGCTCGCCACCGTCTGGCGTGCGCGCTCCACGTCCGCCGCGCCGCGCGCGACGTCGAGATCCGTGGCGAAGCCGGCCGCCCTGCGCTCCTCCGCGATGGCCAGGTTCTGCCGGGAGGTCTCGAGCGTGCGCTGCGACGCCGCCAGGACCGCGCGCGAGGCCACGACCTGGAAGTACTGCCGCGCGACGGTGCGCTCGACGTCGAGCTCCGTGGCACGGAGGCGCGCGCCGGCCGCGTCCGAGAGGGCCTCCCCCGCGCCGATCTTCGCCCAGGCCCCGAGATCGACGAGCGGTACGTCGACCGTGAGGAACGCGTCGAGCTGGTGCTGCGGCGTGATGGTGATCGTGCTCCCACCCGGGCGCGCGAGCGCAGCCTCGTACTGGTTGAACGTGTACTGGCCCTTGCCGGTGAACGCGGGGAGGAGCCGGCGCCACGCCTGATCCGCCTCGTGCGCGCGCTGCACGTGCGTGAGCTCGGCCTCCTTGCGGTCGAGGTTGGCGCGTCGCGCCGACGCGAGGAAGTCGTCGAGGGGCTGGAGCGCCAGCGCCGCGCCGGGAGACAGCGACAGCGCGAGGCCGACGGCCGCGGCGAGCCGGAGGCGCGTCATGGCGCGAGTCTCCGCGGGGCCGATCTCGGGCCGGTGGCGCCGGAGGCCGAGGCCCGGCCACGGTGGGCGCGCGCCGGCGCGAGGCCGCGCCAGAGGGTGTCGGTCATCCCGTCGATGAAGGCGCCCTCGGACAGGGTGCGGGCCTCCGGGTCGAGCACCGTGTCGAGGAACGTGAAGTGCCAGAGGCCGCCGATGAACATGCGCGCCACGATGGCTGGATCGCCGCGGCGGATCGCCCGGAGATCCATCTGCCGCGCGAAGAGGCGGGTGAACGCGTCGATGATGCGGAGCGGGACCGGATCCGGGCCGCGGAGGCCAGGCGGCGGCTCGTCCGTCGCGGACACGCGGGCGCACATGTGGACCATGGGGATGATCTGCCGCATCATCCCGACCATCCTCGCCGCGAGCCGCGCCAGCGCGGGGCGGGTCATCACGTTCGCCGGGAAGGTGGACGGGATCGCGATCACGTCCACGAACGCGCTCTCGGCCGCGGCCGACAGGAGCGCCGCCTTCGATCCGAAGCGCTTGAAGAGGATGCCCTCCGACACGCCGGCCCGCTCGGCGATCGACGCCGTCGTCGTCCGCATGCCGCGCTCGAGGAAGATCTCGCGGGTGACCCGCAGGATGTCGTCGTCCTGGATGTGGGCGGGGCGCGCCATGAGTGAGCACTCACTTACTAATAGCGGAGCGCGCAAGCGTCAAGGGAAAAGGGGCCCAGGCCCGATCGCGGGGTGCCGCTCTACACGATCCCGTAGTCCTTCAACCGCCGGTAGAACGTCCTCCGCGGGATCCCCACCATTCGCGCGGCCTGTACGCGGTTCCAGTTGCACGAGGCGAGCGCCGCGAGGATGCGCTCCTTCTCGGAGTCCTTGTGCTCCTCCTCGGTCTTCGCTGCGCCGTCCCGGGTGCGCTCCGGGATCATCGAGGAGGGGCCGCCGCCGATCGAGCGCGGCGCCGCGTCGAGGGCGAGGTCCTCCGTGAGGATCTCGCTCCCCTCGCTCATCAGCCACGCGTTCAGGAGCACGTGCTCCAGCTGGCGGACGTTGCCGGGCCAGTCGTGCGCGGTGAGCTTGCGCATCGCCGCGCGCTCGACGGTCTTCCGCTCGCGGCCATACCGGGCCGCGAAGAGCGACAGGAAGTGATCGATGAGGAGCGGAACGTCGTCGGGCCGCTCGCGCACCGGCGGCACGCGCACCTCCACCACGTCCAGCCGGTAGAAGAGATCCTCGCGGAACCTCCCGTCCGCGACCATGTTGGCGAGCTCCCGGTTCGTCGCCGCGATGACGCGCGCGTCCACGGCCTCCTCGTGCGTCGCACCCACCGGTCGGACCGTGCGCTCCTGCAGCACGCGGAGTAGCCCGGCCTGCATCCGGAGGGGCATCTCGCCGATCTCGTCTAGCAGGATCGTGCCGCCGCTCGCCTCGCGGAACAGCCCCTTGCGGTCCTTCTCGGCGCCCGTGAAGGCGCCACGCACGCTACCGAAGAGCTCGCTCTCCAGCAGGTTCTCCGGGATGGCGCCGCAGTTGACGCCCAGGAACGGACCCTTTCCGCGCTCGCTCGTCGAGTGGATGGCGCGCGCGACGATCTCCTTGCCGGTCCCGCTCTCGCCCGTGATGAGGACGGGGACGTCGGTGTCCTTCACGCGGTCGATGACGGCGTAAAGCTTGCGCATCGCCGCGCTCGTCCCCACGAGGCCACCGTAGCCGAAGTGGCTACGGAGCTGCGCGCGCGCCTGCTTGAGATCCCGCCGTGTCGCGGCCAGCTGCTCGGTCTTGCGCCCGAGGGTGCCCGCGAGGCGATCCTTCGCGGCTGCCAGCTCCCGGTTCGTGCTCTCGAGCTCGGACACGAGCCGCGCGTTCTCGATCGCGATGGCGGCCTGGTCGGCGAAGGCCACGAGCGTCTCCAGCGCGTCCTCGAACCGCGCGCCGGGGCGCAGGGTGGTTTCAATGTAGAGCGCACCTATCGGACGCCCGACCGGCGGCGCCCCGCGGATGGGCACGCACGCGACGGACTGGATGGCGAGCTGGTGGACGCTGGCGGCCTCGCGGAGCCGCTCGTCATCCATGGCGCTCGTCGCGAGGACCGGCTCTCCCGAGCGGAGGACGCGCTCGGCGACGGACCGGGAGAACGTCTTCGTGGCCTCGTCCCCCCGCAGATCGTGGGCGGTGTGCACGTAGAGCTCGCCGCCGTCGCCCACGAGGAGGACCACGCCGCGCTCGGCCGAGGCGAGGGCGACGGCGTGGTCGATCACGCGCTCGAGGAGGCGCTCCATGTCGCGCTCGCGAGCGAGCTCGCGCGTGATCTCGAGCACCCGCGACAGGCGGTCGTCGAGGACGCGGACGGCGCCGATCGTCGTGTTGCCGGAGCGTCGGATGGGGAGGATGGCGTGGCCCTGCGGTGATCGCGTCGCGAGCGACGCCTCGGCAATGGTCCGCGACAGCGACATCTTCAGCGCCTGCCGTCGCGGGTCGTTCCAGAACACCTCGCGGAGATCGCGCGGGAGCTTGCGGGCGCTCTCCTCCAGGAGCACGAGGGCGGCCTCGACGTCCCTCCCGGCGAGCGCGGTCGCCCCCTCCGAGTGCGAGAGGCGGGCGCGCGCCTCGAGGGCGCGCCAGGCCCACTCCTGCCGGCCCGCGGACGTCGCCGACGTGATCGCCCGATCGAAATGGGCCCGCGCACGCGTGTCGTCGCCGAGCGCTCCGTAGAGCGTCCCGCGGACGATGGCGGCGAGGGGCTCGTGCTCGCGGAACCCGCCGTCCCCGAGCTGGCTCGCGAGCGCCTCGACGTCGCGACCGAGCGCGGCCGCGTCGGCGCCGGCACGCGTGGACTTCGCGAGGATGCCCTCGAGGCGGGCCTCGGCCGCGTCGAGCGGTCGCGACGCCGCGTCCCACGCGTCCGCCGACAGATCGTAGAGGCGCGCGCCGCGCTCGGGATCCCCGGTGCGAGCCGCGAGCTCGGCCTCCAGCCCCAGGAGCTGCGCCTTGGCGTCGGCCGCGAGGTGCGAACGCCCGCGGAGGGTCGCGATGGACGCTTCGGCCCGCGCGTAGCGACCGAGGTAGAGATCGAGGTTGGCGAGGTTGAGCAGCGCCTGCTGGACGGCGAGCCGCGCGCCCGCCCGCTGGCCCATGTCGACGGCGGCCTCGAGGTGTACGGCCGCGCTCGCGAGATCGCCCTCCGCGCGCGCGAGGCCCGCGAGGTTGAGGCGCGTCGTCGTGACCGTCCAGGCGTCCTTCGCGAGCTCGGCACAGGAGAGCGCGGCCTCGTACGCCTCCCTCGCAAGGCGGGCCTCTCCGGCGCGCTGGTGGACGATCGCGAGCGAGCCGTGCGCCACGGCGAGCACGCGCGGTAGCTCCAGCTCGCGCGCGAGCGTGACGGCCGCCTCGAGCTCGCGCTTTCCCTCGGCGAGCTCCCCGGTGTAGGCGAGCGCGACGCCTCGCACGCTGAGCGCATCGGCCGAGAGCGCGTCCCTCGGGCCCGTGACGGCACGCGCCATCGTCGCCGCGTTCGCGAAGTCGCCCGCGCGGTTCATCACCCGCGCGCGCGTGACCGCCCACGCCCGCAGACGGCCGGTGCTCGACGCTTCCACCTTCGCCTGATCGAGGACCTCGGCAGCGCGTCCGAGCTCGCCACGGGCGAGGGCGACCTTGGCGCGCATGACGGCCATGTCCACCCTCTCCAGGTCGGACTCCGCGTCTCCGAGCGCGTCGAGCGCCGCCTCGGCGTCGTCGAAGCGGCCAGTCGACAGCGCGCGATCGACGTCCTCGAGCTTCTCGGCGCGCGTCCTCGGCGGCGCTGCGAGCACGTGCTGCGACGCCTCCAGCAGCGCGTCCACGTCGTCGACGCTGACGATCGCTCGGTCCCTCGCGCGGTTCACGAACGCCCTCAGGGCGCCCGGCCGCCCGCCCGTTCGGAGGACGAGGTGCTCGACGAGCCCACGCGCCAGCGACGGCACCGCCTGGCTCGCGAGATCCTCGGCGACGCGGAGCCCGAGCGACGGCACCGCGAAGACGGCGGCGGGGTGGCCCACGATCTCCTCGAGGAGCGTGACCGGCCCGACGCCCACCACGCGCGCTCCCGCGTCCGAGGCGCGCCTGAGCTGCGTCTTCGCCGCCTCGTCGAGGAGGAGGAGATCGTCCGCGACGAAGATCGCCTCCCGGCCCAGCGCCTTCGCCTCCTCGGCGACGATCTCGCCGAGCGCGCGGCCGCCGCCGGTGGCGCCGCGCGGATCCAGGTAGACCACGGGCGCGCCGCGGATCCCGAGCGCCCACGCGACGCGGCGCGCGAGCGTGGTCCGGCCCGATCCCCACGGCCCCTCGAGCGCGAGGGCGCGGCCGGGCTCGAGCAGCGCGACCTGCTCGAGGATCTGCGCGGTCGTCCCCTCGATCCCCAGGATGGGCCACGCCGTCGCGGAGGGTGCCGCTGACGGGGGCACGGCCGCCGCGGTGCGGATCGCGCTCACCATCTCGTCGACGCTCGGGAACCGTCGCCGCGGCTCCTCCTTCGTCGCGCGGTCCGCGATGCTCTCGAGGGCGCCCTGCGTCGCGGGATCGAGCTCGCCCTGTCGCCGGTGCAGCGCCTCGGCGAGGGTCGCGCCGAGCGCGTACACCTCGGCGCGCACGGTGAGCGGCGCCCCCCTCAGGAGCTCCGGGGCGGCGTACTTGGGCGTGAGCCCGGAGGGGAGCACACCCCCCTCGCGCCACGGCATCGCGAGCCCGAGGTCGACGAGCGTGCCCGTCCCGTCCTCTCCGACGATCACGTTCGCGGGCTTGACGTCGCCGTGTAGGAGGCCCGTCCTGTGGAGCACGGTGAGCTGATCGGCGGCGCACAGGAGGGGTGCGAGCCAGGGCCCCTCCTTCCGCCTCAGGACGCCCTCGAGGCTCGTCCCCGGCACGAGCTCCCGCACGAGGTACCGGCGCTGCCCGCCCACCGCGCCGAACGCGAAGATGCGCGGGACGCCGAGACCCTCGAGCCCCGAGAGGGCCGTCGCCTCGCGGATGAGCGCGTCGACCTCGCCCGGGCTCGCGTCCTCGGCGAGCAGCTTGAGCGCGAGCTTGTCCCCCGTGAGCCGATCCTCGACGGCCCACACCTCGCCACCACCCCCGCGGCCGAGCTGGAACAGGGGCGCGTAGCGAGACGGCAGGGGAGGCGGGTCGGTCGCGGTCAAGCCATCCTTGACCGGGGTCACTTCTCCGGCTTCTTCTCGAGGCCGTAGTACCCGCTGATCCCGAACCACGGCCCGGTGAGCGCGAAGCCGAAGTTGATGCGTGCCTCGAACTCCTTCACGGGCTTGATGCGGAGACCCACGTCGGGCGTCAGCCACACGAAGAGGAAGGGCTTCGAGCCGCCGTTCGCCCAGCTCTTCTCGGTGTAGTCGCCGACCTTCGCGTCCTGGGAGTTCTGGTGGTCGGGCTTGTTGCAGCCCGAGCCGGCGCCGCCCTCGCCCTCCGTCTTGCAGCGGATGTAGCCGCGCCCGGTGTCGGCGACGAACTCAGGGGTCTCCCCCGCCCTCGCCTCCCTCACCCAGTTGTTGACGAGATCGCCGAAGAGCACGCCCACGCCGAAGCCCGCGCCGTACTCGAGGTCCACGTTCTTCGACAGCTTCGTCGACCAGAGAAGGTCGACCGACGCCATGATGGTCTTCATGCTGCTGTTCACGCGCGAGTAGTTGCCCGGGATGTTGGTCGGGGTGTTCTTCTGGTGAAAGAGCATGTCCTGCGTGCCGAGCTCCATGTAGTGGAGGCCCGGGACGAACGAGAAGTTGTCCTTGCGAAGGTCGAACTCGAAGCCGAAGGAGTTGTTGTAGATGGTCTTCCCTTCGTCGACGAACGCGTTGAGAAGGAACTTCGGTACGATGTTTCCGCGGTAACGCGCGCCGATGAACATGTACGTCTTGCCCGACTCCTCGTGCACGTCGGTGTGGGACCACGCCTCGGCGGGCGGCGCCGACACCGTCGAGAAGTCCGTCTTCGCGCTGCCGCTGGCGGGGGGGTGGGCGCTCTCGGCCAGCGCCGGATCGGTCCCCCATCCGGACGCCGCCGAGCCCGACGGAGCCCCGGATGCAGCCGGGGCGGACGCCGCTCCCGTCGCGGGACCCTTCGCATCCTTCGCCGGCGGCTTCGTCTGCGCGATGGCGAACGGCGCCGCGGCACACAGGGCGAGGGTAACGAGCGCGGAGGCGTTTCGGCGAGCGTGGCGAGACTTTCGCATCCTGGCGATGCTACACTAACCTGGCAGAATGAGCCCAGAAACGGGAAAGGCGCCGTGATCCTGTACCGGCGCGTGGTCGACCAGAAGATCGACCGGCACGAGCACGGAACCTTCGTCAAGGAGCTCGTCGTCTCGCGCGGGGGGACGCCGCTCGCGATGGTGCGAAAGCGCGCCGCCGCGCGGGAGAAGGAGAGCCTCCCGCCGGTCTTGCTGATCCACGGCTTCGGCCAGAACCGGAACGCGTGGCACCTCCCGTCCCGGAGCTTCGCGAACTACCTCGCGCAAGCAGGTTACGACGTCTTCAACGTCGACCTGCGCGGGCACGGGCGCTCGCGCCACTTCGGTGGCCGCCGCGCGCGCGGCGTGGAGGACTACGTCCACGAGGACCTCCCCAACGCGGTCGAGGAGGTCCTGGCCGTCAACGGAAAGAAGCGCGTGTTCCTGCTGGGGCATTCGCTCGGCGGGCTCGTGAGCTACGCCGGCGCGTCGGCGCTCGGCGACCGCGTCGCGGGGATCGCGTCCGTCGGGAGCCCGTTCCACTTCGCGCGCGGCAGCTTCTCGCTGAACGCGATCGCGCTCCTGTTCCGCGCGCTCGAGGTCTCGCGTGTGCCGACGTTGAACCCGCCGCTCGTGCTCGGGCCCGTCGGGTGGGTGTACCGCCGGATGCGCCGCTTCGCGGAGAGCCCGATCTACCCCGTACCCCTCCGTGGATGGCACAAGGGCGCGATCGAGCCGGAGATCCTCGACGAGCACATGCGCCTCGCGTTCGACCGCGCGAGCTTCGCCGAGATGAAGAACATGTTCGAGTGGGCGTCCAAGAGGCGCTTCGGGACCAAGAGCACCGACTACGCCGCCGCCTTCCGCTCGCTCGACGTACCGCTCCTCGTCATCGCGGGGGACAACGACGACCTCGCGCCTCCGACCAGCGTGAAGCCCGCGTTCGACCGCAGCCTCTCACGTGACCGCACGTACCGGACCTTCCCGCTCGGGCACATCGATCTCCTGGTGGGGCGGGAGGCGCCCATCACGCTGTGGCCCGCCGTGCGAGGGTGGCTTGACGCGCGCCGCCCGCGCGCGGACGGGCTGTCGGTGGTTCCGCCGAAGGAGGCGGTCGCGTCCTCCGGCCGCGAGAGCGTGCTCCCAGGCTCGTCGTAGCCCGATCGCGCCCCGCTGCGTGGATCCGCGGGCCACGCCGAGGGCGTCCGCCGGGGCGCCGAGAAGCGGCGCTCACTTCGCGCCCGACGGCCACGCCCGGCGCGCGTACTCCGGCGATCCAGGGTGGGTGAAGACGGCGGTCTCGCGGAGGAGGTAGTCCTGGACGATGGGGTTGGGCAGGTACCGCGTCTGGAAGGCGCGCGACGCCACGAAGCGGTGCAACGGATCCGCCGTCTTCGCGTCGGGCGAGAGGCCCGCCACCGCGACGGCGCCGTGGCTGCAGGCGACGACGAGGTCCGGGTCCTGCGCGAGGGTGTACTCCGGGTCGACCTTGGAGTGGCCGATGATGGCGTCTCGTACGCCCGCGAGCCGCGCGATGTGGCGATCGCTCTTCCCGGCGAGATCGAGCGCGCGGAGGCGCGTGAAGTACGGGACGACGCCGGCGCAGAGGACCGCCAACCTGCTGCCGGGCAGGGCGTTCGCCTTCACGACCATCGCCACCTGCAGCTGCCGGTCGGGATCGCCGTTGGTGCTCGCCGCGATCAGGCGTCCGAACGGGTTGAAGATCGGCACGCTCACCACGTACATCACCGCGGCCCACGCCACGCCGCCGGCGCGTCGACGCACCACCGTGACGACGCCCGCGGCCGCGAACACGAACACGATCGGCATCACCGGCCCGTAGAAGCGAAAGCCCGGGTACATGTCGCCCCCCACCAGCGTCGCGTATGCGAGCGTGACGAGGACCCCGGAGAAGAGCGCGAGCGCGCGCCGGTCGCGCCGCAGCAGCATGGCCGCCGAACCCGCCGCGAGCGTGAGGATCGCCGCGTACTGGGCGACGAAGCGTCTCGCGTGGAAGATCCCGCGCTCCCCGACGTCGGGGACGAGGTGGACCTTGAGATCGTACGTGTTCGGCACCCACGCCCCGTAGTACGTGCGCCGAAACGCGAGGTGGCACGCCGCCGGTACCAGGGCGAGAAGGACGAGGCCCAATGTCCGCCGCCGGTCCCGGGAGACCGCGAGCGCGACGGTCGCGTGCGCGACGATCAGGTACGTCGCGTCGCTCCGCGTGAGCGGGATCAGGGCGAGCGCCGCGTACCCCGGGAGGTCGTCACCCCGCGTCGAGACACGCACGAGGAAGACGAGCCCCAGGAAGCCGAGGAGCGTCGTCTCGAACCCCCAGACCGACCACTGCACGACGTCGGGGCAAGTGACGAAGCACGTCGCGACCATCAGCGTCGCGAGGCGTGACCGGGGCGCGAACGCGCGCACGAGGCGCATCGCGAGGTGCAGCGATCCGCACGCCAGGACGAAGTTGATCGCCTTGACGACCGCGGCCGCGCGCGCGTCGGCGACGCCCGTCGCGTGCACTGCCGCCATCACGAGGGTCCATAGGAAGTTGGTGTAGCCCTCGACGCGATCCCCCGGGTTCCAGGAGAGACCGTGGCCATCGGCCAGGTTTCGGCCGTAGCGCATCGAGATCATCATGTCGTCGTCGAGCCAGAAGTGGCGCGTGCCGTCGATCACGCGGCTCGCGAGGACGGCGTTCGCCCAGAACAGCCAGGCGAGCACACCGGCGCCCGCGAGGAGGACGACGGCGTCGAAGAGGCGTGGCGCGCCTGGCCTCGCGTGGGGGGGGGGAATTGGGGCGGACTCACCGATCTCCCACGCGGGCGCTTTCTCGCTCACCCCTTCTTCGTGGCCTTCTCCTTCTCCAGCCGCGCGACGTCCTCCTCGAGCCGCCGGATCGTCCGGCGCAGGTCGTTCACCTCGTCCTCCGTCGCCAGGCTCATCGCCTTGGCGAGCTTCTCGACCTGCTCGGTGGTGAACGTCGTCACCTTCCCGGGCACGCTCATCGCGCCCATCAACGCCTTCATCACGCGCTCGTCCTGCATGATCTTCGCGACCCGCGGATCGCCCATCAGCTTCATGCCTTGCTGGACCAGGTTCTTCTTCAGCGTGCTCATCGCTCCGCAATGTAGCACCTCGAGGCCACGCGCTGGCCTCTTCCGTCACAATCGCGACCCGGCGGAGCGCGACGGGGCATCTCGGCCCCCCTCGACGCGGCTCAAGCCGGATCGAGCTCGTCCCTGAGCGTCGCCGCTTCCTCCGCGAAGCGCGACAGCATCTGGTCGAAGCGCGCGCCCGAGAGCACCCGCAGCGGGCACGACCAGCAGACGCGGTACACGTCCTCGTCCTTCGCCAGCACCGCGAACGTCGCGTCGGCGTTGCGCCCGATCGCCTCCTCCGCGGTGAGTTGGTCGGCCCCGCACACGGTGGACCAGAGCACGATCCACGGCTCGGACCACGCCTCGAACGTGAGCACTTCGACCTGCTGGCTGGACGTGCCGGGCACGCGCACATCCAGCATGAAGGAGTCCTCCTCGACGTCCGCGACCTCGTGCTGGGCGCGCGCCCAGTTCATCACGTCGTCCCAGCGCGAGAAGAGGCTCGGGAGGAGCGCCTTCGCGGAGGTGACGCGGTCCCCGTCCTCGACGCCGTCGAGCCGGCTCGCGATCGACGCCACGAGGCGTTTCATCAGCGTGAACATCCCCTCGTTGCGCCGAGCCTCGAGGAGCGCACCCGCGCCGAGGTCGTCGTCGGCCAGGATGACGAAGCGGCCGTACGCCATCCCGTCCACCGTCGGCGGCGGGTGCTCGAACGCCTCGAGCGACGAGGACACGAGGTCCACAGGGAACGCGATGACGAAGGTGCGCGCGCTGTTCGGCGCGGCGGTCGCCGTCGCCAGGACGCCGCGCCCGGATACGCGCGCGCCCGGGAACTCGCCCAGGGCCGCGGCCACCGCGAGGTCGACGCGGACCGGATCGATCCGCTTCCAGGGGAACCTCCAGACGACGGTCTCCTGGTTTGCGCTCGTGTCGGCGGGTGCGTTCGCGTTCACCACGGCGCGGGTCTCAGTCCTTGCCTTCCTTGGCGTCGCCGCGCGCGAAGATGCTGGCGACGTAGTTCAGCACGTCGGTCGCGCTCACCTCGTTGTAACCGAAGTTCTTGATGAGGCGCGACTTGATGATGTCGATCTTCTCCTGGGTGTCCTTGTCGACGACGGCGGAGACGAGCGTCTTGAGCTTGATCGAGTCCTTCTGGTCCTCGAACAGCTTGAGCTCGAGGGCGCGACGCAGGCGGTCGTTCGTGTTCCACGCGAACTTGCGGCCGTCCACGGCGAGGGCGCCGATGAAGTTCATGATCTCGCGCCGGAAGTCGTCCTTTCGGTTCTCGGCGATGTCGATCTTCTCCTCGATGGAACGCATCAGGCGCTCGTCCGGGTCCTCGTCCTGCCCCGTGTACTTGTTCTTCACGCGCTCCTTGAGCGTGTACGCCTTGATCGCGTCGATGTAGTTCGCCGCGAGCTTGGCGATGGCGTCCTCGTCGGCGCTGATGGCGCGCTGCACCTCGTTCTTCACGATCTCCTCGTACTCACGCTTCACCTGGCCGATGATGTCCTGGTAGCGCTTTCGCATCTCGTCCGAGGTGATGAGCGAGTGGTGCCGGAGCCCCTTGTCGAGCTCGTTCATCACCATGAACGGGTTGATCGTGCCCTCGCCTTGGTCGTTGACGAGCGCGTTCGAGATCTTGTCCTGCACGTACCGGGGCGAGATGCCCTCCATGCCTTCGCGCTTCGACTCCTTGCGGAGCTCCTTGACCGTGTCCTGCGTGTACCCGGGCAGGACCTTGCCGTCGTACAGCTTGAGCTTCTGGATGAGCGCCAGGTTGTGCTTCTTCGGGTCCTCGAGCCGCGTGAGCACTGCCCACATCGCGGCCACCTCGAGCGTGTGCGGCGCGATGTGCTTGCCCTTGATCTTCGTCGCGCTGAAGTCCTTCTCGTAGATCTTGATCTCCTCCGTGAGCTTCGTGATGTACGGGATGTCGATCTTGATCGTGCGGTCGCGCAGCGCCTCCATGAACTCGTTGTTGAGGAGCTTCTTGTACTCGGCCTCGTTGGTGTGGCCGATGATGACCTCGTCGATGTCCGTCTGCGCGAACTTCTTCGGCTTGATCTTGTGCTCCTGCGAGGCGCCGAGCAGGTCGTACAGGAAGGCGACGTCCAGCTTGAGCACCTCGATGAACTCGACGATGCCGCGGTTCGCGATGTTGAACTCCCCGTCGAAGTTGAACGCGCGCGGGTCCGAGTCCGAGCCGTACTCGGCGATCTTGCGGTAGTTGATGTCGCCCGTGAGCTCCGTCGAGTCCTGGTTCTTCTCGTCCTTGGGCTGGAACGTACCTATGCCCACGCGGTCCTTCTCCGAGAGCACGAGCCTCCGCACGCGGATGTGGTTCTCGACCATCTTGGCCCAGTCGCCATGGTACTTCGTCAGCAGGTGCTTGATGATGAAGCGGCTCGCCGGGTCGAGGTCGCCGTCGACCTTCACCTTGAACTGGTCGTTCGAGAGGCCGAGCTCGTCGATCGCCTTCTCGCGCCACTCGAGCGGGATCAGGCGGAGGGGCTCCTCGTTCATCGGGCTCGGGAAGCTGTCCGTGTCCTTCCCGGCGAGGCCCGTCCCTCCCAGGTTCGTCCACGTGAACGAGTACAGGGCGCCGTCCGACGTGCGCGAGTACGCTTCGATGCCCTGCTTCAGGAGGCGGGCGATGGTGCTCTTCGACGAGCCGACGGGCCCGTGGAGCAGGATGACGCGCTTCTCCGGACCGTAGCCCTCGCTCGCGGCGCGCAGCACGTGCACGAGCCGCATGAGCGGGATGTCGAGGCCGAAGATGGCGTTCTGCCCGCCGCTCTGCTCGTCCTTGAAGAAGTTGTAGCGGACGAGCTTCTTCTTGTTGTCGATGTACTCCTCGGTCCCGTAGCTGATGATCATGTCGTAGATGCGCTGGTAGGCGTTCCGCGTCACCTGCGGTCGGGCGCGGACGATGGCGAGGTACTCCTCGAACGAACCCTCCCAGTGCAGCTCCTGGTAGAGCTTGTAGTCCTGCATGGCGGCGATGCGCTCGGTGAGCTTGGTCGACATGCACCGGAGCGTACCCTACCTTCGGGCGGCGTGGGCGTTCGAAACGGACCCGCCGGGCTTGAGGAAATGCGGCATCGCGGCTAGAGAGGCCTGCATGTCCCCCGAGGTCCGCACGCGCATCGAAGACACGCTGAAGAAGAACAAGGTCGTCCTCTTCATGAAGGGCAACAAGCACTTCCCCCAGTGCGGGTTCTCCGCCCAGGTGGTGCAGATCCTGAACCAGGTGGGCGCTCCGTACAGCACCGTGAACGTGCTGACCGATCCGGCCATCCGCGACGGGATCAAGGAGTTCGCCGAGTGGCCGACCATCCCGCAGCTCTACATCGACGGCGAGTTCGTCGGCGTCTGCGACATCGTTAAGGACATGCACGCGCAGGGCGATCTCGCGAAGGCGCTCGGGGTGTCGGCGTCCCCGGCCGCGCCGGAGGCGACGGATCCGCCGGTTCTCACGATCAGCGACGAGGCCAGGAGGGCGTTCCTCGAGGCCGACGAGGGCGGCGACGACAGGCTCCGGCTCGAGGTCGACGGGTCGTTCGCCTACGATCTGTTCTTCGGTCCCAGGAAGCCGGGCGACTTCGAGGTCGTCGCGAACGGCGTCACGATCCTCGTCGATCGCGCGAGCGCCCCCCGCGCGAACGGCATGTCGATCGCGTGGGTCGAGACGCCGGACGGCGGGGCGTTCCGCATCGAGAACCCCAACGAGCCGGCGTCGGTGAAGTCGCTCGGCCCGCGTGAGCTCGCCGCGTGGATCGGGCGAGGCGAGAAATTCGAGCTGTTCGACGTGCGCACGGCGGGCGAGCGCGACAAGGCGAAGATCGCGGACGCGCGGCACCTCGACGCGGGCGGCGAGGCCTACCTGCGCGGCCTCGACAAGGGGACCACGATCGTCTTCCACTGCCACCACGGGATGCGCAGCCGCGTGGCGGCCGAGCGCTTCCTCGCGGAGGGCTTCCGCAAGGTCTACAACCTCGAGGGGGGCATCGACGCGTGGAGCCAGACCGTGGACCCGAAGGTCCCGAGGTACTGACGATGAGCGAGCACCCGACCGACTTCGTGGGGGACGTCTGCGCGGCGATCCGCGGAGCGATCGCGGAGAAGATCCCGGGCGCGGCCGTCGAGGTGGCGGGCGGCGGAGGGCACTTCACCATCGAGGTCGTGTCCCCCGTGTTCGCGGGGAAGGGCATGCTCGTGTGCCAGCGGATGGTGTACGGCGCGATCGCACACCTGATGACCGGGGACCGGGCGCCCGTGCACGCGGTCGACCGGCTGACGACGCGCGCGGGTTGAGCGGCTATACTCGGTGCTGCGATGAGCGACGCCGAGGTGGAGGATGGACCGTCGAGCGCGAGGCTCGACGGAGTCGACTCGCGACTGCGGGTCCTGGCCGACGTGTCGCACGTGTTCGCCTCGACCGCGACCGACTACGACGCGCTGCTCCGGACCATCGTGCGCGCGTCGGCTGACCGCGTCGGCGACGGGTGCCTCGTCACCCTGATCGACACGGACGGAGAGCACCTCCTCAACGCCGCCAGCGCCCACCGCGATCCCGCCTTCGAGGCGGACTTCCGGACCGGGCTCGAGCAGCTCCCCCCGTTGACGCGCTCCGGGGCGAGCATCACCGCCACGGTCATCCGCACCGGCGAGGCGCGCCTCGTGCGCGAGATCGAGCCGGAAGAGGTCGCGGCCCAGTCGGACGAGGTGCTCAGGCCGCTGGTCCTCCGCATCAACATCCACAGTTTCTGCGTCGTGCCCATCCGCGCCAAGGGGACGACCCTCGGCGTGCTCTCCCTCTTCCGGAGCCGGCCGGGTCGGGGCTACACCGAGGACGATCTGACCCTCCTGTCGGACATGGCCGACCGGGCGGGCCTCGCGATCGAGAACGCCCGCCTCTACGCGGAGCTGGAGCAGCGGGTGCGCGATCGCACGACGGAGCTCGAGGTCGCCAACGGGGAGCTGGAGGCGTTCAGCGCCGCGGTCGCCCACGACCTCCGCGCGCCCCTCCGCAGCATGGCGGGGTTCTCGGAGATCTTGCTCGACGAGCAGGCCGCGCGCCTCGACGACGAGGGCCGACGCTACCTCCGCCACGTGCAGGCCGCCGCCCGCCAGATGAACCAGCTCATCGATGCGCTCCTGGATCTCTCGCACGCCTCGCGGCGCGACGTCCGGCGCGAGGTGGTCGACCTGTCGGTCGTCGCCGCCTCCGTCGTGGAGAAGCTGAGGGCGGCGGAGCCTGACGGCCTCGTCGAGGTGTCGATCGCCCCGGGTCTGCTCGCCAACGCCGATCCGCAGCTCGTGGGTATCCTCCTCGTCAACTTGCTCGCCAACGCCTGGAAGTTCACGCGCGGTCGCGAGGCCGCCCGCGTCGATGTCTTCGCCTCCTCGTCGGCGCGCCCCACCGTGTTCGCGGTGCGCGACAACGGTGCGGGCTTCGATCCGGTCTACGCCGGCAAGCTCTTCGCCGCGTTCCAGCGCCTCCACTCGAGCCATGACTTCGAGGGCACGGGCATCGGCCTGGCCACGGTCGCGCGCATCGTGCGCCGCCACGGTGGCCACATCTGGGCCGAGAGCGCGGTGGACCGGGGTGCGACCTTCCTCTTCACGCTGGAGCCGGAGCACGCCTGAGTGGCTCGCCTCAAGATCGCCTCCTACAACGTCCGCTACTTCGGTCACGCGACGCGCGGGATCGCGAGCACGCGCTCGGGGATGCGCAAGATCGCCGAGGCGCTCGCGTCGATCGATCCCGTCATCGACGTGCTCTGCCTGCAGGAGGTCGAGGCGGTCTCGTGGCGTTCGGACATGGCCGGCACGTCGAGCGGCGATGACGCCAGCCAGCTCGCGCGCTTCGCCTCCGATCTCCACGTCGCGCTCGTCAGGCGCGGCAAGGACGAGCGCTACCGCGCGTTCTACTTCCCGGCCCACGAGTACGTCGTCAGGAAGAAGCCGCTGTACACAACGGGCCTCGCCGTCCTCGTCCGCCAGGGCCTCCACGTCGGCGTCCACAACACCGACGAGCCCCACGACATCACACACCGGCGCGTCGAGGCCTTCGCCGGCGTCAAGCAGACGCGCGTGTGCGCGCACGTGCGCGTCCGCGCGGACGACGGGGCCGAGGTCGACGTCTTCAACACCCACCTGTCCTTGCCTGCCACGTTCGCCCCCGAGTTCTGGACGGAGCCGCGGCGACTCGGGTGGGGGAAGAACCAGCTCGAGGAGGCGAGGCGCCTCGTCGACTTCGTCCATGCCGCGAAGGGCGGCGACGCGTGGGTGGTGGCGGGGGACTTCAACGCCCTGCCGGGCTCGCCCGTCTACCGCTACCTGACCCGGGAGCGCGGGATGCAAGACGCCTTCGGCCTCTTCACGGGGCGCTCCGTCGAGGCGCTGCGCGACTTCCCCACGGCTGGCTTCATGTCGATGCGCATGCACCTCGACCACGTCTTCGCCTCGCGCGCGGTGCGGTGGCTCGAGTTCGACGCGACGGCGCCGTTCGGCGATGGGCGGAGCGTGTTCCACAAGCTGTCCGACCACGTGCCGATGATCGGGAGCTGCCTGGTCACGGGGAACGGCTCGGGCCCGGCTTCATCACGGAGGGGGAGGCCGTGGGGATGAGGGCTCGCACCCCGCCGCCGGGTGCGCCGCCGCGTACGCCCGCGTCTCCTCCATCATGGCGTGCACGAAGCGCTGGCCCATGGCGAAGCCGCCCGCGCGCGTGAGGTGCACGCAGTCCTTCTCGGCGAGCTTCTTCTGCATGAACGTCTTGATGGCCCCCGGCCCGCCCATCGCCTGGTAGAAGTCCCAGTACGCGAGGCCCTGGTCCCGGGCGATGTCGCGGAGCTGGATCGAGAGGCGCCTGATGCGGGGGTCGCTCGTCCAGTTGCGCGTCGTCACGCCCGAGTCCGGCGGGCTCATGAGGAGGATCGGCGTGCCCGGGAGCGCGGCGCGGAAGTCGTCGGTCACCGCGCGGATCCACCGGGCGTGCATGTCGGGCGCGAACATGTTCGTGCCGAGGAGGAAGATCACGAGATCGTACTTGCGGTGGGCTACCATCTCCCGGCGGGTGCCGCGATCGACGTGCGTCATCTGCTCGAAGTTGAGCGCACCCACGCCGAGCGAGTCGACCTGCACGCTGGGCGCGCGGCGCTCGAGCGTCACGCCGAAGAGCCTCACGCTGCCGTTCCCCTGCGCGACGCACTCGATCCGGTGGGGTGCGTCGGGCAGCTCGAACGACTCGAAGCCGGCGGACGTCTTCGCGGCGCGCGTCTGGACGCGCCGCACGAGCGCGCCGTCCGCGCGGATCTCGAACGCGCCTCCGAGCGGGGCCTTGAGGTAGTACACGTCGAAGCGCTCCGCCGTCGTGCCCACGGGCGCGCCGTCCCGGGCCGTCGCGACCCACGACGTCGCGTTACGGACGGCGCTCTCTGCGGCGATGTTCGCGAAGCCGTACAGGCCGTCCTTGGTCCGGTGGGTCGATGTCGCGAAGAAGCGCCAGCTCCGGTACGGCCGGAGATCGTGCTCGACGTCCACGTGCGCGTACCAGGGCCACGGCCTCCCCAGAGCGACGAAGCCGTGGCCGCCGTCCCCGAAGCGCTCCTGCAGGAGGCGCCGCATCTGGCCGGTCACGTAGTCCCGGGTCATGTTCGAGTCGCCGTACACCGCGATCCGAACGTGATCCGTGGCCGTGCCGCGCGCGAGGCCGACGAGGCGCGCATGGAAGGTCCCCATGGTGCCACGCGGATCCTCGATGGGCGGGATCGCGGCGGGCACGAGCTCGGAGAGCGAGGGGAACGACGCGAGCCGCTCCTCGGCGACCGGCGGGCACGCGGGCGCCCGCGGCTCGACGATCATCGCATCGAAGGAGAGCTCCTCGGCGGGCGGCACGGCGGGCTCCCCCGGCGGCGCGGGCGTGGGAGGGGGCGCGGCCGGGCGGGCCGCGATCGCGGTCCGTGGCGGGGGGCGCTCGGCGACGCGCCACTCGCACGCGACCGCCCCGAGCGCGAAGGTCGCGACCAGGAGGGAGGGCGGAGCGCGCATCGCGTGCATTCTACACACACGGCCGCCCAGCCGCGAAGTGAAGGGCCGTCACGCCCTCCCGTAGATCGGGATGGCCGCCCCCGAGATGTCGCGCGCCTCCTCCGACAGGAGGAACGCCACGAGGCCCGCGGCAGAGGCGAGGCTCACCCACCGCGTGGGATCGGCGTCGGGCATGGCCCCGCGGTTCGCCTTCGTGTCCATCGTGCTGGGGAGGATCGCGTTGATCCGCACCCCGTCCTCGAGCACCTCCTGGGCGACCGCCTCCATCAGCGCGACCACGGCGGCCTTCGACGCCGCGTACGCGGCGGCGTTCGCGCTGGTCCACGGCCGCACCGCGGCGCGGGAGCCCACGACGACGAGGCTCCCCTTCTTCGCGGTCACCATCGGGGGCAAGAGCGCCTCGAGCGCGCGGCGCACCGTCTCCAGGTTCTGCGAGATCATCGCGTCCCACACCGCGGGATCCGTCTCGTGGAAGCGCTTGCCACCTTGCCAACCGCCCGCGACGAGGCACGCGCCCGTCAGGCCACCGCCGAGCCGCCCGCGGGCCTTCCCGAGGGCCTCCGCGTACGCGTGGCGCGTGGAGAAGTCCTGCGCGCTCGTCACGGCGACGCCCGCGCCAAGCTCGCTCGACAGCGTCTCCAGCCGCGCCTCCGCGTGTGCGCCGTCGCAGAGCACGAGCTTGTGGCCGCGCGCCGCGAGCACGCGCGCGACCTCCGAGCCCAGCGCGCCGCCGGCGCCCGTCACCAGCGTGATGTCGGCCATCACCGGATGCTATCGCGATCGCGATCCGGCGCGCGCGTTTCTTCGCCGCGCGAGCGCCAGGCCGCCGAGTGCGAGGGACGCGACGCCTCCGAGAGGTCCCGGCCCAGGCGAGCGTCCCGCCGCGTGCCCGACGCCACATCCGGACTCCGCGGGCGCGGGCGGAGCGACCGGCGGAGGCTCCACCGTGGCTCCGTTCGGGGGCGGATCGTCGGCTGGCGGCGTGGCCACGGCAGGGCAGGGGTGGGGGCCGTTCGGGACGAGGGCGGTGAACGGCTTGCCGTCGACGCCGTCGAGGGAGATATCGTCGATGTCCCAGCCCCCGGGCAGTCCCGGTCCGTTCTTGTCGGTGGCCACCCGGAAGCGGAGACGTACCGTCTTCCCCGCGAGCGTTGCGCCGAGGGATGTGTCCGCGGTGTCCCACGCGGGCGCGCCCTTGCTCTTCCCTGTCCACGCAGGGCGCCCCGCGAGGGGGTTGCCAGTGCCCGAGGCGATCTCCCCGGGGTAGCCGACGGGGCCCAGATAGGACGCGTCCTTCCACGTCGCGCCCCCGTCGTCTGAAATCTCCAGCACTCCCCCATCGGCGTGGACACCGTCCTTCGCCTGGAAGTCGTAGCGCTGCTTGAACGTGATCCGCAGCGGCTTCGTCGTCCCGACCTCCACGGGGGGTGAGGTCAACGTCGCGTCCATCGTCCGCGCGAGGGCCGTCGCGTGCCAGTGGTGGGCCGTGGCGCTATCGGCGCGCCGTCCCCAGCCGCCCCCGGCGGTCCACCCCGTCTGGTCGCTCTCCACGTCGTCGGCCGTCGAGCCGAACGCCTGGACATCGGTGTTCACCCGCACGGTCCGTGACGTCTTCACGAGGGCGAGGCACGACGGAGCGCCCGGCGCGGTGACATCGAAGCGGAGCGAGCGAATCTCGGTCGCCGGCCCGAGCTCGACCGGCAGCACCCCGACGGCGGAGCCGTACGCGGGCACGTTGGCGACCTTCACGCGGGTTCCGGCGGGCAGCGCGAGCCCCGTCGCCGCGGCGTCGATCTGGATCTCGACCTCTCCGGAAGGCGCGGGTCCCAGGTTGGCGAGCGTGACGCGAAGTCGGCCCTTCTCCCCACCATCGAGCACGCCGTCCTCGTCGCACGAGTACGCGGAGTCGTCCACGGTCACGTCCTGGATGCGGACGTCCTTCGTGGCGGAGCTCTCCGTCACGCCCTCGAAGTCGGCCGACGCCGGGTTCGTCGGCGCCACCGCGCACGCGCCCAGCCCGCGCTTCGCGAACGCGGCGCCGGCTGCGGCGAGATCACCCTTGTCGGCGGCGGCGATCGCGGCGAGCACGGCGTTCTTCTGCTCGGTGTACGTCGCTTCGGGGGGCGTCATCTTCATGCCCGCGACGAGGTAGTCGGCCATCGTGCGCTGGGCGGCGGGGAACGATCGCGCGGGTGTGGTCGTGCGGCCGAGGATCGCGGCGTACACCTCGAACATCGACACCGCCCACACCTCGCCGGCGGCGTGGACCTCCGAGTTGGGGTTGCTCGTGTACTTCGTCGGCGCGGTCTTGGGGAGCGCCGAGGAGTTCATGATGTGCCGGAACGTGAGCGGGTTCTTCGCGAGGTTCGTGGAGTACGGGTACCGCCGGTTCCCGAAGTACCCGCCGTCCCCCGTGTACCCGCCCGCGTAGACCGGGCGCGCGTACACGCGGGCTGGGTCGTCACCCTCGCGGAGCACGAGGTACAGCGCGTTGAAGTCGGCCCACCCCTCGCTCATGGCGTTGCACTGGCGCGTCCCGCACTTGGTGAGCCGCTTGTGGAAGTAGTGCCCCCACTCGTGCGCCACGATCGTGTTGTCCAGGGATCCGTCGCGCTCGACGGTGTCGGTCTTCCGGAGGAGGCGCGCCGAGACCTTGCCGAGCGCGAGGCTCGCCTTGATGGCGTCACCGCCGGCGAGCGTGATCGAATAGGTCGCGCCGTAGGGGCCGGGGAAGCTCGCCGAGGTCGACAAGGTCGGAGGCGTCGCCGCGACGACGTTGTCCGCGACGATCATCCCGATCCCGCCCGCCGCCTCCACGCGCGCCGCCTTCTGCGCCGACACGCAGCCCCCCCCGATGTCGACCAGCACGATCTTCCCGGCGACGTCGTTGGTCACCCCGGCGCACGCGTCGGGAGGATCGGCGTACACGAGGTCGGCCGAGACCTCGAAGTCGGTGGGGCCGTACGGTGCCACCCTCATCTGCGTGATCGGCACCGGGAGGGAGGGGGTCGTCCCGAGGGACTGCACCAGCAGGGGATCGTAGACGTACATCTGCATGCGCGGCGATCGCCCGTCGGAGGGCGTCAACATGTTCGCGTTGTTCCGCATCGTGGGCGCGGAGTCCTGCGCCTCGGCCTTGAGCGGGTCGTTCTGGGCGCCGCCGCGCCCGTAGTTACTCTTCTGGGCGTTGCCGGCGATCTCGTTGAAGCCCGAGTCGTAGAACCAGTCGTGCAGCCAGGTGTTCACGTAGAAGAGCTGCGTGACCGACGCCATCTGCTGGTCGCCGCTCGCGAGCGGGCCCTGCGTCGGGTCGTACGGGCGATCGAACGACCCAGGCGCTGTGACCCTCGCGCGCATGTCCCCGGCCGACAAGCCGTCGGGCGCGTTCACGTCCGAGTAGGCGTCCACGTTGTTGCCGACCGTCTCCGTGGCCCCCGCAGGCAGCCAGGGATCGAAGCCGCCCAGCGGGTTGTGGTTGAAGCCGTCCATCGTGATCAGGTTCTGGAGCGCGGGCAGCGGGTAGGAACCGTCGGGCACCCCCGTGGGGTGCGGCGTGAAGTCCACGGTGGGCCCGTCGAACGGGCGGTGGACCCCGCTCGTCTCGGCCCAGACGCGGTACTCGAAGGCCGCGTCCTGCACGAGGTCGGACCGCTCGAGCACGCGCCCATCGTCCGCGGCGATGGCGTGGGCGAACGCCTCCTGCCGGGCTCCTGGCGCCGGCGCGAGGAAGGTCTCCACGAGCCACGCCGGCACGAGGGCCCCGTCGGCAGGGTGGAGGATCCTGCGCGCGCGCGCAGGCTCGCTGAAGCGCAGGCCTCCGCCGCGAACGCCGAGGCGCTCGAAGCCACCGTCCTCGGGCCCCTCGTCCACCACGTCGGTCGCGGCGGGCGCGAGGAGACCATGCCGGTCGCGCAGCGCGAGCGCGACGGCGTCCTCCGCGCGGAGCACGAACGAGCCGCGCACGTCCGGTGCCTCGAGCGCGCCCGAGATCGCGACGAGAGAAAGGTCCCGCCGCATGAGCACCTTCACGTCCCCACCGTGGACCTCGATGCCAGCGACGCGCTGCGTGAAGCGGGCGATCACGCCGCCGCGGCCGGTGTCGTGCACGTCCCTCAGCGCGGCGGCCTCGGCCAGGACCGGCGCGGCGCCGTATTCGCCCGCGTGCCGCGCGAGGTGCCAGCGGCCCGCGGGTTCGGCGAGCGTGATGTGGCGCGGGACGGGCTGGTGCGATGTCGCCACCATGAAGCGCGGAAGACCCGCGGCCGTGCGTGACGACACGAACACCCGTGGGGTTGCCGGCGCGGGAGCGCCCGGGGCGTCTGGCACATCGACAGCGTGACCGCAGGTCACGACCGCGGGGAGGAAGAACGCCGTCAGAAGGAGCCGTCGAATCGCAAGGCGCATGGCAGCCCTCCCGCCGTCAGCGTATCGAGGGTCTCCGTCCCTTTCAAGTAGCCTGGTCTTCGCCCTGGTTCTGCGGTCCCGCGCGGCCGGTACGGCGCAGGAGGGCGTCGAGATCCGTGCGCGCCATGCCCGCCGCGCGCGCCGCGGCGTCGAGATCGTCGCCGAAGCGCCGGGTCAGCTCGGCCACGAACGCACGATCGAAGCTCGCGAGGAGCTGGCCGCGAGCGGCCGCGTAGGGGGCGGGCCCGGACACGCCCGGCGGGTCGGTGCCGAGGGTCGCCGGCGCGGAGGGTATCGGGCCGAGATCGAAGACGAGGTCGGCGAACGGCGGGGCCTTGCGCTTCCCCGTCGCCGCGGCGCCCGCGCGGGCCGCACGCTCGACGACCTCCTTCAGCTCGGCGACGTTGCCGGGCCACGGATGCCCGAGCAGCTTCTGCATGTTCTCGCCCCCGGGCTCGTCACGGGCGGGGAGCTTCCCGACGAGCATGCGGGCCACGAGGCCGGGAATGTCCTCGGGGCGGCTGCGCAAGGGAGGGATGCGTACCCGGACCACGTCGAGGCGATGCAGCAGATCGGCCCGGAACTGCCCGCGCTCGACCTCCGCGCGGAGATCCCGGCTGGTGGAGACGACGACGCGGACCTCGACGGGTCGCGCCGCGCCGTCCGACGCGACGAGCTCACGGGTCTCGAGCGCGCGAAGGAGCCGAGGCTGTAGCTCGACCGGGAGCGCGCCAACCTCCTCGATGAAGAGCGTCCCGCCGCGCGCCTGCTGGAAGGCGCCCTCGTCTCCTGGCACGTCGCCGACGGCCCCGAACGCGGCGGGCTCCGCCACCACACCCTCGGGGCCGAAGAGGTCGAGCGCCACGCGGTCGGAGGCGGCCACGGCGCAGTCGAAGGCGACGAAGGGCCCCTTCGCTCGCGCGGAGGCCGCGTGAAGCGCTCGGCCCACGAGTGCCTTTCCGGTGCCCCGCTCTCCCTCGACGAGGACGGGCAGGTCGCTCTCGGCCACACGCTCGAGCACCGCGAACACCTCCCGCATCGCGAGCGACTCCGCGTACAGCTCACCGAAACCCCGCGCCGTCGACGGTGCGATCTCGCGGACGAGCCACCGCGGCTGGATGGCCACGCGGGTGCGCCCCAGCCGGAGCACGGCGCCGAGCGGCAGGGTGGCGTCGCGCACGCGCGCGTCGCCGATGAACGTCCCGTTCCGGCTCTCGAGATCGCGCACGAGGATGCGCCCGCGGTCGATCGAGATCCGCGCGTGTCGCCGCGAGATGGAGGAGTCCGTCAGCGGGAAGTCGCACCCGGGATCGGTCCCGACGTCGCAACTGGCCCGGATGGGCGCCTCCTTGCCCTCGTCGGGCCCCGCGAGCACCACGATCTTCAGCGCCACCGGCGCCGGACGTCGCGCATCGGCGCCGGAGATGTCGATGGTCGGGTCCATGGGCGGCTCCCCTATGTCTTCGTAGGCGCGATAGGGATTGAACCTACGACCCCTACCGTGTCAAGGTAGTGCTCTACCACTGAGCTACGCGCCTTCGCCGCCGGAGGCCGCGAGGCCCACGCCGGTGAGAGACGGTGACTTACCGGCAAACCGGGGCCGGCGTCAAGGTCGGCGGGGGTGGCGCGTGTCGAGCGACCCTGTAGCCGCGCGAAGACGTGCGCATGGCCGTCGTGTCAGGTGATACGCCCTCGCGCGGAGGTTGCCGGCCGCCGCGCCGGTCGACGAGCGGGACTTTTGTGGCGAAAATCGCGTCCGGCACGGGCGTTGCTGTAGTCCTCGCGTCGTCGTACCGGCTTCCTTCCTTTCCTTACCGCCTTCCCTTTCTTCCTCTACGCGTTCCGCGTTCTTCCCCGGCGCCGTCCGCGCCCCCTCCCCCTCCCACGCGTGCCGTGGGCGGCGCCGGGGACATCCATCCTTCCCTTCCTCACGTCCAGGAGCTCTTCATGAGGTTCTCGAACGCGATGCGTCCGTGCGCGCTCACCGCGCTCGCCACGCTCTTCCTCGGCTCGCTCGGATGCACGCCCATGGACGTGCAGAACGGCGAGCTCGGCAACGGCGGCTTCAAGTACCTGTGCGACGCGTCGACGCCGAGGTGCCAGGCCGACGGCACCGCGCAGGTGTTCCCCGACGCGATCGCATCGGGCGCGCGCTTCAACCTTCGCTTCGAGCGCAAGGGCGGCAAGGCCTCGGTCGAGGCGGTGCGCCCCGTCGCGAAGGACATCATCAACACGGTCGACACGGAGCCGCCGTCGTTCGTCGCCATCAAGCCCGGCTGGGGTGGCTTCGTGGCGCGCAACGCATCGGGCGAGCTCGTCGACTTCTCCATGACCCGCATCCTCCGTGCGGCCAGGATCAAGCTGCCGACGAGCGCGGACACGGACACGTTCAAGCTGACGCTCGCGTACACCGGGGCCCGCGCGACGCTGCGCCCCGTGCTCGTGAGCTCGGGCGACCTCCAGCTCGCCGGCGAGGTCGGGTTCGACTGGAAGTCGGTGGACCCTTCGGTCGCCGCGCTCGAGCAGAAGGATCGTGGCCGCTGGGAGGTCGTCGCGCGCTCGCGCGGCGCCACGCGGCTGAGGGTCGAGGGCGCCGGGCTCTCGCGTGAGATCGACGTGGAGGTGACGGGGCCATGAAGACCAGGTTGAAGCGTGCATGTTACATCCTTGCGCTGGCGGTCCCCCTCGCCCTCCTCGGGGGCTGCACCGCCGGCCCGTCGTACCGGAACCACACGGTCGACCAGGTCGTGAAGCCGTCCGGCGGCGAGGCCACGACGCTGCGCTTCCGCGTCCCCCACGGCGCGGTCGTCAAGGCGCATGTGGTCGCGTTCGACACCGAGGGCCGGCGCATGGACGGGGACATCATCCCCGTCGACCCGAGCCTGATGGAGGTCGATCGCGTCGTCTCCGGACCCGACGACTACGCCGTCCTCGGCCTCCATCCGGGCCGGACGGCGCTCCGGCTCGTCGCGGGCGGTCAGATCGTGCGCGAGGTCGAGGCCGAGGTCTACGAGGGCGATATCTAGTACCCTCGTCTCGATGGATGGCCGCTGGGACGACGACGACGCGGGAAGCTTCGTTCGCGAGCTTGCGCGCACCGGCGACGGGGCGACCGAGGCCCTCGCGTGGCGCACCTACTCCTCACGCCTCCTCGGCCAGGATCCCGCCCTCGTCCTCCACGGCGGGGGGAACACGTCGGTCAAGGCGCGAGCGCGCACGGCGCTCGGCGAGGAGGTCGACGTCCTCTTCATCAAGGGCTCGGGCTGGGATCTCGCCACGATCGATCCCGCCGGCCACCCTGCGGCGCGGATGGACCACCTCCTCCGCCTCCTCGATCAGCCCGCGATGACCGATGAGGTGATGGTGAACGGCCTCCGGCTCGCGCTCCTCGATGCGGCCGCGCCGACGCCCAGCGTCGAGGCGCTGCTCCACGCCGCGCTACCGTACGCGTACATCGATCACACGCACGCGGACGCGGTGCTCGCGGTGGCCGACCAGGAGCGCGCGCGCGAGATCTGCCTCGAGATCTACGGCGCCGGTCTCGTCTTCGTCCCGTACGTGATGCCGGGGTTCGGGCTGGCGAAGCGCTGCGCGGAGGCTCACGCGGAGGTCGTCGCCGCCGGCGTCGCGCCCACCGTGATGATCCTCGAGCGCCACGGTATCTTCACGTTCGGGGCGACGGCGAAGGAGAGCTACGCGCGCATGATCGACATGGTCACGCGCGCGGAGCGCCATCGCATCGATCGGATGCGGACCGTGGCGTTCGTGGCGCGCGACCCGGACCTCGCGCTCGCCCAGGCGCTCTTGCCGGCCCTGCGAGGCGCGCTCGCGGCGTCGCAGGGCCTCCCGGACGAGGCGGGGCCGATCCTCGCGCTCCGCACCGGCGATCGCACGATCGCGATGCTCGACCGTCCGGACGCGGCGGACCTCCTGACGCGCGGCTGCGCGACCCCGGACCACGTCATCCGGACGAAGCCCTGGCCGCTCCTCGTGGACGCGACGGCGGTCCCGCCGGCCGCGCTGAGGGAGCACCTCCTCGGGGCCATCCGGGGCTACGCGGCCCGCTACGAGGCCTACTTCCGCTCGTGCCGCGAGGCGAGGGGCGCGTCGTGCTCGATGCTCGATCCCTGGCCGCGCGTCGTGCTCGTCCCGGGCGTCGGCGTCGTCACGGTGGGGAGCGACCGGCGGCAGGCCGCCGTCGCGGCGGACATCCACGAGCACACGATCGACGTCATCCTCGCGGCGGAGGACGTGGGCGCCTACTCGCCCGTCTCCACGCTCGATCTCTTCGACGTGGAGTACTGGAGCCTCGAGCAGGCCAAGCTCCGCAGCGGGGCCGCCCCGCCGGGCGCGCTCCGCGGCAAGATCGCCCTCGTCACGGGGGCTGCCTCCGGCATCGGCGAGGCGACCGCGCGCGCGGTCCTCGAGGCCGGGATGCACGTCGTCCTGACCGATCGCGATCCCGCCGCCCTCTCCACGGTCCGCGACGCGATGTATGCAAAATACAGGCATCGGCTCCTGGCGACCGTGTGCGATGTCACCGAGGACGCGGCGGTCGCCACGGCGATGCGCGCGGCCGTGTTCGGCTTCGGTGGGCTCGATGTGGTCGTGAGCAACGCGGGCGCCGCCGCGGAGGGGCGCGTCGACACGCCCGAGGGGATCGTTCGCCTCAGGGCGTCCCTCGACCTGAACCTCCTGTCCCACGCGCGCGTGGCGTCCGCGGCGAGCCGGGTGTTCGAGGCCCAGGGGACCGGCGGCTGCCTCCTGTTCAACGCGAGCAAGTCGGCGCTGAACCCCGGGCCGGGCTTCGGGCCGTACGCCGTCGCCAAGGCGTCGCTCGTCGCGCTGATGCGCCAGTACGCGATCGACCTCGCGCCCTTCAGGGTCCGCTCGAACGCCGTGAACGCGGACCGCGTCCGCACGGGCCTGTTCACGCCCGACTTCGTGGCCTCTCGAGCGAAGGCGCGCGGCGTCGGCGTGGACGACTACTTCCGCGCGAACCTCCTCGGCCGCGAGGTCACCGCGCGCGACGTCGCGCAGGCGTTCGCCTATCTCGCGACGGCGCGTTCGACCACGGGCGCGATCCTCACGGTGGACGGGGGCAACGCGGCAGCCTTCGTGCGGTAGCGTCGTGCCCCGGAGTGCTACAGTACCCACGTGAACGCCCTCGGCTCGTCTCGCCTGGCGGTCGTCGGCGCCCCGCTCCTCGCGGTCGCGGTCGGCGCCGCGTGCGGCTCTTCCGCCGCCGCACCCGCGCCCGCGGCCGCCGACGCGGGCCGCGACGTC
>SXNL01000203.1 GCA_005777185.1 Myxococcales bacterium | reverse complement strand
GCGGAGGCCGGCGCGACCGCGGCGGAGGCCGGCGCGACCGCGGCGGGGGCCGGCGCGGACGAGGACGCGACGGGCGCGAACGTGGGCGAAGCCGGCATCACGTCGGTCGGGAAGGGAAAGCCCCCGGACGGTGCGGGCAGGGTGGCCGCGAACGACGTGTCGCCGGTGACGAGCGGCGGCGGTGAGTCATCGATCACCGGGGGCCCGAGCCCGGAGGACGTGGTCGCGGGGAGGCGCGCCTCCTTCTCCGTGATCTCGACCTTCACGGGGGCGCCGCACGCGGCGCAGAACTTCCGCGATCCGATGAGCTCCGCTCCGCACTTTGCGCACGCGACCATGGGGGAGGAACGCATTGTCTCACGGCGCCCCGGATCGAACAACCGCCGCGCCGGCGGCCTTCACGCCCGCTTGTTCCAGCGCTCCAGCGCGCAATCGAACCCGCCCATGTCCACGGTGTAGCTCCGCTCGAGCTCCAGCCCGGCCTCGCCCGCGCGAACGCGCACGAGCTCCGGGTGCGGGCACACCCACACGAGGCGCCCTCCGGGCGCGAGCCTGCGCCCCGCTTGCACGAAGAACTCCACCAGCGTGTTCTTGAGCCCGGAGTCTCGCCGCACCCGGCGTCCGAGCGGGGGGTTCGTGATCACGAGCGACACGGGGCCCGGATCGAACGCGAGCGCGTCGGCGAGCTCGAGCTCGAGCCTCCCGAGCCCCGCGGCCGTCGTGTTCGCCCGCGCGGCGCGCAGCGCGCTCGCCTCGATGTCCGTCCCGACGAGCCGAGCATACGGACCGAGGCGGGCGCGCTCGACGAGCTCCGTTCCCGAGCCGACGAACGGGTCCCACACCACGTCACCGGCCTCGACGCCGCCGAGGAGTGCGAGCGCCGCCGCGATGGTCGGGTGCGAAGCGGCGGGCACGTCCTCGGCGCGGTACGCGAAGCGCCCATCGAGCGCGTCCTTGGGAGAGGCCTCGATCGCGAGGACGGCTTCGTCGTGTCCCACCGTCACCTCCCACACGCTCTTCGTCGGATCGTTGACGAGCGGGCGCGGCCAGCCGCGCGAGCGCTCGGCGACCAGCTCCGCGATCTTCCAGACGAGGGCGCGCTTGTGTCCCCCCTCCGCCCACGCCAGACGGAACCGCGGTCGCCCGATCGTGAAACCCTCGAACACGGCGCGCGCGTGCGGCGACGTCAGCGCATCGGCGACGGCGTCGGCCGAGAGCGTCGCGCCGGGGGGCGAGGGTAGCGGGAAGCCGATGGAGAGCGCGAGCCTCGATCGCACGAGCGGCGTCACGTCCACCGCGTAGTCGATCTCGACTCGCGCGCGTCTCACGCGCGCGCCGGCCATCGCGATCTCCCGCGCGAGGAGGCTCTCGAGGCCCGCCCGGCACCGGAGGACGACCGGGACGGGCGCGGCGAGGATCGCGTCCTCGTCGAACGCGTCCTCGTCCGTGCGCTCGACGGTCCGCGCGAGCTGGAGGAGCGCCCTGCTGCGGACGCGGTTGTGCGCCGAGTCGCCCGACGGCGCCAGCGCCTCCATCCGCGCCCGCGCCCGCTCGCCGCCGACCTTGCCGAGGGCCATCATCACCGCGCGTACGTCCTCCGGCGAGGCCTCCGGCCCGAGGCGATCGAGCAGCGCGAGGAGCGCCGCCTCGATACGTGTATCTTGCATATGAAGGTCGGAACGCCCGAGGTGGCGGATCGCCACGCGCCGTGTCCTCGGATCGGCGTCGTCGAGCGCCACGATCAGGGCGGGCGTCGCCTCCGCGCCGGTGGTCGCCGCCACCACCTCGAGGAGCCTCGCCCGGACGGGAGGCTCCGCGTGCGCGAACCGCTCCTCGGCGAACGCGCGCGCCCCCTCCGTCCGTATCATGGCCTGCACCGCCAGCTCGGCGACCTCCCGATCCCGCGCCAGGAGGGCGAGGAGATCCGGCAGCTCGCGGCGGGCAGGGGTGAACCCCCGGGATTGAATGGCCTTTTCGAGCGGCTCGCGGGTCACCGGCGCGTCATACTCCAAAGAGCGGCTCACCGTAACCGGAAGGCGCGCTCCCGCGTATGTCCTGCGTGGCTATAGAATCGAGGCAACGACGCATGGACCCCGGTGACGAACCCCTCCCCCCGATCCACCCTTCCATGGGTCGGCGCATCTTCCTTCGCGGAGCGGCAGCGGGCACGGCCGTGATCGCGCTGGGCGGCGGAACGTACGTGATCGCCAGCGAGGAGGAGGAGAAGAAGGCGCGCGGGATGAAACGCGTCGACGGTCGGGCACGCCTGCCGCCCGATCAGTACCTCCTGCGCGCGCTCCGCGACATGGGCGGCGAACCCGGGAGCGCGAGCCTCGCCGGGTACCGTCTGAAGGTCCACGGCGAGGTCGAGGCCCCGTTCGAGATCGACTTCAGCGAGCTCCTCCGGATGCCCCAGACGGAGCAGACGTGCGACGTCCACTGCGTGACGAAGTGGACGGTGCTCGACGCGAGGTTCACGGGCGTGAGGCTGACGGATCTCGCCGCGCGCGCGAAGCCGAAGCCGTCCGCGCGCCACGTCATCTTCGAGGCGGCGCACGGCTACACGGCCAACGTCCCCCTCGCCGACGCCATGAAGCCCAACGTGCTGGTGGCGCATCGCCTCGGCGGCAACGCGCTCCCTCGCGCGAACGGCGCCCCCGTTCGCGCGCTCGTCCCGGACCTGTACTTCTGGAAGAGCGCGAAGTGGCTCACCGGCATCCGCTTCGTGGCCCAGGACCGCCCCGGCTACTGGGAGACGCGTGGGTACCACAACCACGCGGATCCCTGGCGCGAGGAGCGGTATGGCTGACGCGCCGGCCGACGAGAAGAGGAAGAGGAGACCGCTTCTCCGCCCCTGGCTCCGGGCGATCCACCGAGACGCTGGCTACGTCGCCGTGGGCCTCACGCTGATCTACGCGCTGAGCGGCCTCGCGGTGAACCACGTCGCCGACTGGACCGACGGCGATCCCAGCTTCAAGAGCTACTCGCGGACGCATCAGCTGGGGCCGCTCGCGGGAGATCCGGACGCGGTCGCCCGGACCGTGACCGAGCGGCTGGGGATCAAGGGCCCGCCGCGCGAGGTGTTCGCGCGCGGCGAGGGGGAGATCGAGATCTCGTTCGACAAGCGGAGCCTCCACGTGGACACGCGCACGGGCGCGGTGGTGGACGAGGGGCAGGAGCCGCGGCTGTTCCTGCGGTTCGCGAACTGGCTCCACCTGAACCGCGGCAAGAAGGCGTGGACCTACATCGCGGACGCCTACGCGGCGGCGCTGCTGTTCCTCGCGACCTCGGGGATGTTCATGATCCCCGGACGCAAGGGGCTCCTGGGGCGGGGAGCGATCCTCGTGGGAATCGGGATCGCCATCCCGATCGCGTACCTGCACTTCGCCGCGCCGTGACGCCGGTGCGCCGCTACAGATCGTCCCCGCGGATCACCGCCCGCGCGTACGACAGGCAAGCGTCGCAGATCGCGCGATCGGCGCTCCCGCGAAGCGGCGGCTCCGTCGAGCCGCAGAGCCGGCACTCCGCGTCGGGGGGCGCGACGACGTGGTTCAGCGTCGCGCACACGTCGCACAGCGCGTGACCCTGCGCCGTCGTGAGGAACTCGCTCCCCGGTCCATCGCAGAGGACGCACGCGGGCAGGCCGTCGGCGCCCGTCCTCGACGGGCGCGAGTGAACCTGGGAGGTGCGCTCGCCGACGTGGAGGCGCGGCTCACTCTGGCGCGAGAACCCGTACTGTCTGACTCGGTCCCTCATCGTGACCCCCGTTCGCGTCCGACCTTCACAAGTCTGGCACGTTCGTCGTGGGCGTCCAGCCACGCGGTGAAGATACCGCCTGGCTCGTCGCGTGTGGTCCCCTGTGGGAGGATCAGCCGCGGGGGGCGCCCTCGTACCGCTTCGCGATCGACGGCACGAGGTACTCGGTGAACGCCCGCTCGAGGTCGTACGCCGGCCTCCAGCCCCAGTCCTCACGGGCGCGCGTGTCGTCGACGTCCTCGGGCCACGAGTCGACGATCTTCGCGCGCACCGGGTCCGGGACGTACTCCACCTGCGCCGCGGGGAAGCTCCGCGCGACGCGGTCGGCGATCTCCCGCGCCGACGCGCTGAAGGCGCCCACGTTGTAGACGGTGTGCCGAAGCGTCGCGCGCTCCGCCTCGAGCACACCGAGCAGCGAATCGATCGCATCGGGCATCGCCATGAACGGGATCTTCGCGTCGGGCCCCACGAAGCACGTGTAACGGTCTCCGCGCGCCGCCGCGTGCAGCATCTCGGGGCCGAAGTCGCTCGTGCCGCCGGTCGGCACCGTCTCCGCCGAGATGAGGCCGGGGAAGCGGAGCGCGCGGAAGTCGAGGCGCGCCGCCGTGGCCAGCGCGCCCAGCTGGCGGTAGTGGAGCGTGAAGTAGCGGCCGAGCTGCTCGCAGTAGAGCTTGTTGCAGCCGTACATGGTGATCGGGAGGTTCCACTCCTCCTCCTCGATGCGACCCACCCGCGCCTTCTCCTCGAGGGTGGGCAGGCCGTACACCGCGATCGAGCTGGGGAACACGAAGCGCACCGCGCGCCCGAGGCGGCCGGACTGGTTCGTCGCGACGCGGAGCAGGTGCAGCGTACCCTCGACGTTGACCTGGTGGGCGAGCTCGGGATCGCGCTCGCCGCGCGTCGAGAGGAGCGCGGCGAGGTGGAACACGACCTCGATCTCGTGGTGCGCCGCGATCTGGTCGAGGAGGTACCGGTCCATGATGTTTCCGGCGTACGTCTCGAGGCAGTACGGGCGGTGCTTCTCGGGCAGCGGGGTGAGGTCGACCGTGACGACGCGGTAGTGGCCCTCGTCGTGCAGGCGCCGGAGGAGCGCGCGGCCTATCTCGCCGTTGGCGCCGGTGATGAGGACGACGGGCTTGGGCATGGATCGCGCGGGGATTATGGACTATTCCGGGCCCATGTACACGCACGCGAAGGTGGTCCACGAGAAGATCCTCGCCGAGATCCGGGAGGCCGGCCTGTACAAGGCCGAGCGCGTGATCACCACGCCGCAGGCCGCCGAGATCGGCGTCGCGAACGATGGCAAGCGCGAGAAGGTGCTGAACTTCTGCGCGAACAACTACCTCGGCCTCTCCTCGCACCCCGAGGTCATCCAGGCCGCCCACGCGGCGATCGACTCGCACGGCTTCGGCATGAGCTCGGTCCGCTTCATCTGCGGCACCCAGGACCTCCACAAGACCCTCGAGCGGCGCATCTCCGCGTTCTTCGGGACGGAGGACACCATCCTCTACGGGTCGTGCTTCGACGCGAACGGCGGCCTGTTCGAGACCCTGATGGGTGAGCAGGACGCGATCATCAGCGACAGCCTCAACCACGCCTCGATCATCGACGGCATCCGGCTCAGCAAGGCGCAGCGCTTCCGCTACCAGAACGGCGACATGGCCGAGTTGGAGCAGCACCTGAAGGCGAGCATGAACTGCCGCTCGCGCATGATCGCCACCGACGGCGTGTTC
>SXNL01000202.1 GCA_005777185.1 Myxococcales bacterium | reverse complement strand
TGCTGACCGAGGAGGCACACCACATTTTCGTTGGTGAGACGGGCATCCTCCGCGTGTGCGACCGCACGGCGCGCATGATGAAGGAGCACGGCGTCGACGCGCCCGACAAGGTGCGCGCCCTCGGGCTCGTCGATCTCCCCACCATGCAGAAGTACCTCAACCTCTGGTACTCGCTCTCGCTCGACCTCTTCGGTGGCGAGATCTCGTCGAACGCGGCGACGTTCTTCGCGACCGGCCTCAAGGGGCGCGCGAAGGAGGAGAAGTTCGAGGACCACACGGCGCTCACGGGCATCTACGGGATGGACGTCCCGAGGGACGGCAAGCTCGTCCACGAGGACGTCCCGATGCGCAACGCCATGAACGAGGTGTTGCGCGACGCGTACGTCGAGGACTGCCAGCGCGGCGTGGACAAGTGGAACCGGACGATCGCCGAGCACGGCGTCGACTTCCAGCTCTCGCTGCCGAGCCGGCGCTTCCACCGCCACATCGGCATCTACGCCGGCGTGCAGGCCGATCCCGCGGGACACATCCTGACGAAGGAGGCGTGGGAGGCCGGGAGGGAGGCGTGGCTGCCGAGCGAGGCCGACAAGGCCTACGTGCAGAGCCTCATGACGAAGCCCATCTACGACCCCACGCAGATGGCCGGCTGGATCTCCGCACCCAAGCAGGGCATCAAGGGCCGGCCCGTCGAGTTCGAGTACGTCCGCCACGACGCACGCTAGTCCGGCCCCGTCTGGGCTATTCTCAGCCTCATGACGGCGACGCTGGGCTCGTTTCACCTGCTGGACGACTTCGAGGCCACCTGCCACCGCCTGAAGGCGACGGCGAACGTCGCGGCGGAGCAGGAGGCGATCCTGGAGGCAGCGCTCGAGCGGTTGGCCGAGGCGTCGGTGGACGAGTTCGACCACCTCGCCGTGCACCACGCAGACAAGCCGTACCGCATCGTGAACAACGTCAACATGCTCGACGACGTGTCACTCCTCGCGTTCAGGACGATCGGCGCCGCGTTCGAGGCGGTGTCGACCGAGCGGAACGTCCGCGTCGCGTTCCTGGTCGACAACCTGGCGCCGGCGGACCGGCTTCGCGGGGTCGTGGCCGTCTTCTCGGCGCTCGGGTTCGTCGTGGCGAGCCCGGAGCACGTGGCGCTCCAGCTCGGCGAGCACGACGGGCTCCCCGGCTCTGGCAGCGCCCTCGCGCGGTACCGCGACGAGGCCACGAGCGTCGCGCGCCGGATCTTCATCGAGGCGGTGCCGGAGCGGCGGAACGTCCTCTGGCTGAGCGGCGAGGTCACGCTCGACGAGCTCCAGTCGCTCGCCAGCGTCCTCACGCCGGGCTACGTCGGCGTCTTCCGCAACGACGCCCCGATCGACGGCTCCACCGTGCAGCTCTTCCGCCGGAGCGTCGACACCACGTCCGCCCCCCTCGGCTGACCCCCGCCCCCGCCCTCGCCCGACTCAGAATCCGGTGCGACGGATCCCCTTGTAGTTCGACGCGATGTTGCGTGTATTGTACACACAGCCGTACGAGCACCCGCGGCACTCGTACACGGTGGGCGAGCCCCAGCCGTCACCCTTCTCGTACAGCGCGATGTGGCCGGCGCCGTTCGTGTTGTAGACGAGCGCGTCGCCGCCCTTGAGCGCGCCGCGCGACACGGTGGACCAGTTCGACGACGCCCCCACGAAGCTCACGGTGCTGTAGGGGTGCGAGTTCGTCTCGAGCGCCTTCGCTCCGAACTGCCAGGCCTTGGCGACCATCCCGGAGCAGTCCGCGCCGTATTTGCCCGAATGCGAGCACGACGGGCAGCTCCCGGAGCACGATCCGGCGACCGCGGGGCTCACCCCTGCGCCGAGCCAGGCGCCGCCCCCCCACCAGTACGAGAACCCGACCGACGTCTTCGCGCGAGCGAGCGCGTTCGCGGGGGAAGGCGGGCCCTCGAGGTCGACCGACCCAGGCGGCGCAGGCGGGGGGGGCGTGGGGCCCGGGGCGGTGACCGGGCCGAAGTAGTCGGAGTGGGACCAGCCGGGCGTGCCCATGTACTCGATGTGGAGGAACTCGTTCTTCGGCGTCGGATCGAGGAGCTTGACCACCGTGCCGGCGGGCACCACGGCGAGCACGGCGTAGGTCGTGGCCGGGCCGCTGCGCAGGTTCACGTTGGCGTTCGACTTCACCTGCGTCGCCGTCGCGGGAGGCGTGTAACTCGGCGGCGCGCCACCGGTGGGCTTCGTGGGCGAGTCGTCCGCGGCGACGAGCGGGCCGTCGTCCCCGAGGTCGCCTTCGGTCCCGGGGGGCGCCACCGGATCGTTGGCCGTCGGCGTCCCGCCGACGACCTCGGTGCCGATCGGATCAGGCACCGGTCCGCAGCCGACGAGCACCGTCGTGACGACCAACGTCAACACCGCCAGAATCGTCCTCAACGCGCGCATGACCTCACCCGTGCAAACTCCGGGCCCATCTCACAGGTGGGGCTCTAGCGCACCATGGCTGGAATTCGCACCCCCCCGACGGCCAGAGCCCTCCCCTTTGCCTACATGGTAGGTGAATGGATTCGCGAACGGTCACGGGGCGTTTCGCGGCAGGCCACGGTAGGGTCGCGACCTACGTGGTAGGATAAATCGACAGGGGCGCGTGACTCCGGGCGAGGCTATCCTCCGACGCGAGGCGATGCAGACCCGCACCAAGATCGCGCTCCTCCTGCTCGCCGGGCTGGGGGGATTCCTGGCGTACATGCGCCACCAGACGACGGTGGAGAAGCCTGCCCCACCTGCTTCGAGCGTGCACGCGACCCCTCCACCGACGGCGTCCGTGGCGGCGCCCACACCACCGGCGACACCGACCCCGTCGGCGTCGATGGCCGCGCCCGTCGACGCCGGGATCGCGCCCACGCCGCTCGTGCGTGCGCGGTGGGGATCCGGCTTCGACGACCTCGGCCGCAGCCGTCCACAGGAAGGCAACCCCGAGGCGCCGATGAGCCTCGCGCTCGCGGGAGACGACGTGATCGTGCTCGACCAGGTCAACCAACGCGTCGTTCGTTTCGACCGGGCCGGACGCCGGGTCGGCGCCCAGGTCGCAACGACGACGACCCAGGACGTGGCGATCGCGCCGGATGGCACGATGGCGCTCCTCGACCGACTCGTCGACCGGAAGGTCGCCCTCGTGTCGCCCGACGGCAGACGCCTGGATCTTCCGTTACCGGAGGGGAGAACGGGCGAACCGGGGCTGCTCACCGGCGTCTTCGTCGACGGCACCGACGTCTACGTCGAAAAGGAGCACGGCGCGCTCGTGCGCGTGGGGGCGACCGACGGCAAGTCGGACCTCGAGCCCAAGACGCTCTCGGGGCGCCCGAGCAAGGATGGCGCGCTGCTCCTGACGGCCACGCTGGCCGACGCGTCGGCAGGGAAGGTCGTCCTGAACGCGTTCGATCGCAAGAAGGGCGCGCTCCGCTTCGCGCGGCAGATCTCCTTCCCCCGGCCCACGAACGCCATCCTCCTCCTCGACAGCGACGCGGCCGGCACGGTCGTCCTCGGCGTGTCCGTCGGCACCACGCCGGAGCTCAGCGTGGTCTGCATGGATCCCGCCGATGGACGTCCCACCGGCAAGGTCGTGCTCCCGCTGAGCGAGGCCCCCGAGGAGACCTTCCGGGACTTCGCCGTCCGCGCCGACGGGACGATCGTGTACGCCCACCGCACCGAAGAGGGCGTCGAGGTCCGGACGGCGCGCTGCGCCTGATCGTGGCCCCGCGGCGCCCGCGCGGGTAGACTCCGCCGCGTGACGACGCCCGAGGCGGCAGCCGCCGAGAAGATCTGCACGCGCTGCGGCAACAGCTACCCGGCCGACGCCGCCTTCTGCGCGCTCGACGGCGCGGCGCTCAAGGGGCGTGACACCGGCGACCCGTACATCGGCACCGTCATCCACGGCGACATCGAGATCCAGGCGCTCGCGGGCGAGGGCGCCATGGGGCGAGTCTACCGCGGGCACCAGCGGGGGACGGAGCGCGATGTCGCGGTGAAGATCCTCCACAAGGAGCTCTCCAGTCGGCAGCAGCTCGTCCAGCGCTTCCTTCGAGAGGCGAAGATCGCCGGCAAGATCCGGCACCCGCACGTCGTGGAGGTGTACTTCACGGGGCCGCTCTCCGACGGGGCGCTCTCGATCGTGATGGAGTACCTGGACGGGACGACGCTCCAGAAGGCCATCGTGCACGCGGGCGGAAAGCTCGCGCCGGCGCGCGCGCTCGGGATCGCCCTGCAGATCTGCGACGCTGTGGGCGAGGGCCACGCGCAGGGGGTCGTGCACCGCGATCTGAAGCCCGACAACGTGATCCTGATCTCGCGCGCCGAGACCGAGGACTGGGTGAAGGTGCTCGACTTCGGGATCGCGCGCGCGTCGACGCCGGACGAGTCGATGAAGACCGTGGCCGGCGCGGTGTTCGGGACCGCGCGCTACATCTCGCCGGAAGGCGCCCAGGGGATGCGCGTGACGCCGGCGAGCGACGTGTACTCGATCGCGGTGATGCTCTACGAGATGCTCTCGGGTCACGTGCCGTTCGACGCCACCGAGAGCGTGGGGATCCTGCTCAAGCACGTGTACGAGGCGCCCCCGACGGTGCGGAGCTGGAAGGAGGGCATGGACGTCGGCGAGGTGCTCGAGAAGGTCGTGATGGACAACCTCGCGAAGGACCCCACGCTGCGGGCCGCCGACGGGCGGGCCTTCGCCGCGCAGCTCCTCCGGGCGGCGGAGGTCTCGGGGATCCACGTGCCCGAGGGCGGGTACGTCCGGAAGAGCCACGTCTCGGTGAACAACGCCACGCTCCCCATCGCGGACGCGCAAGAGAAGCGCCCCGTCGTCGCGCCGACGCTCGACGACGCGCCCCCCGTCACGCCACCCCCGAAGCGGGAGGCGGAGCCCGCCCGGGAGACGCCCGCGAAGGGCGGCTTCCCGGCGTGGATCTTCCTGGTCCTCCTCGCCTTCATCGTCGGCGGAGGCAGCGCCGTCGGCGTGATGCACTACGCGGGACGCGAGCGACTCGCGTGGCTCGACCGGGCGCGCGCGGCGCTCAACGACGGGCACTACGTGCAGCCGCCGGGCGAGAACGTGCGCGATCTCGTCGCGAAGGGCCTCGAGCGGTGGCCCGGCGACACGGAGTTCCGCAGGCTCCGGGGCGACGCCGAGCAGCAGATGCTCACGATGGCCATGGCCGCGCGCTCGAGCGGGGATGTCGTCGGCGCGCGGAACCTGGCGCACGACGCCTACGCGTTCGAGCCGACGGACAACTCCGCCCGGAGCCTCCGGGCCCAGACCGACGACGACCTCGCGGGGATCACGTCGGGAGCCACCGTCGCGACGGGCCCCGTGCGCATCATTTACGAGTCGCCCGCGGTGGCCACCGCGGGCCAGAAGACCGAGATGACCTGCCGCATCATCCCGGGCGCGGCCGGGCCGAAGGCGAAGCTCTCGGGCGTCAGGGTGTCCCTCCTCCCCAACGGACAGACCACGAACGCCACGCCCGTGACCATCACGAGCACCGACACGTGGAACCTCAAGATGTCCTTCGTCGCGCCCGGCCCGGGCAGCTACGACGTCTCCTTCGCCGCGAACGTCGACGGCACGATCGTGCGTGCCAACCGCGATCTTGACGTTCCCGGCGCTCCCGCTCCCTGATATCGTCCCGGCATGCGCATATCGCCGCTCCTGCGTGGTGCTCTCCTCCTCACCGTGGTCGCAGGTTGCCAGACGACGACCGCGGACGAAGACGCCACCCTGGACCCCGTCAAGGTCGGCGCCGCGCCCGGGCTGTGCGTCGCGGTGCGGGGCAACGGCCACTACATCGTGACGCACTTCGCGTCGATGGCGCGTATCGTCGAGCACTACGGCGTGCCGAACGGCATGGCCGGAGGGAGCTCCGGATCGATCACGCAGCTCGTGTACGAGTCGATCCTGATGAACCCGGTCGTGCGCACGTGCGGCAACCGCGCGTGCACGAAGGAGGAGGGGTCGGCCCGCGTGGCGCTGACCCTGAAGTCCCTGCAGGGCTACGGCGAGGCGCTCGCGCAGTCGGACGAGGTGGTGGCGATCACCGACCTCGTGCGGCTCGTCGGGAAGCTCAGGAGCGAGGTCGAGCTTCGCAACGTGGACGGCCTGCTCGCGAGCGACGACACGGCGACCGCCGCCGCGAAGCTGAAGGAGGTGCTCGCGATCCCCGAGTTCAGGGACATCGTGAACCCGGAGATCACGGAGCTCCTCGCGTCGCCCGCGCGTGCGTCCTTCGCCGCGCGGGACGTACAGAAGTCGATCACGACGCTCGGCGCGTTCTCGGTCGACGACAACCGTCTCTTCTTCCGGCCGGGGCTCCTGAACTGGAACGCCCTCGCGGCCCTGTTCGGGAGGGTCGCGGGCTTCTACGCGGGGTACGCGCCCGCCGACACGGCCGCCTTCAAGGCGTGGCTCGACGACTGCGCGCCGCCCTCGGTGGGCAAGCCATGGGTGGACGCGGCCCGGATCGGAACGAAGTCGGGCACCTGCGGGCAGCGCTTCATCGACGTCACCACCCGGTACCGCGACGCCGTCCGCGCGACGCCCCCCGCGAAGAGTCGCCTCGACGAGCGCGTCGACGCGGCGACGCCCCTCACGAAGCTGATCTCGACGTCGGTGCTCGAGGGGGACGCGGCGGCGGCGTACAAGACCGCACGCGCCGAGTACCTCGCCGGAAAGTACCCGACGGGCGACGTCGCGTTCTCGCCGCGGTTCGAGTCCGTGAAGGTGGGGTACTGGGGGCGGTCTGCGGATCTCGAGCGGCTGAAGGCGAACCCGAAGGGGTTCGACGATCTCAAGACGCAGAAGATGACGCCGCTCGGCGGTGGCCCCTGGAAGGAGGTGCTGACGGCGTCGCCGGCCGAGCCGGGCCTGTCGCGCTTCGTGGAGCTGCCGGACGGGCGCGTCTCCGCGGGAGGCTGGAGCGATCTCGCGCCGGTGCTCGCGCTCAGGAACGTCGGCTGCAAGACCGTGGTGTACGTTCAGCGCGAGGGGGACGAATCGGGCTTCGCCACCAAGATCGCGAAGCGGGTCGGCATGGACCAGGCGGCGTGGGAGAAGCTCTACGACCTCTCGAAGGAGAGCAGCTACACGCGCTCCGTGCGCGAGGCCGACGGCGTGTGGTGCACCAACTGGAACGCGTTCGGCGACGCGCAACAGAAGGAGATGGCCCTCGACTCGTTCGGCGCGCCCCTCGAGGTGCGCGCGGGCCTCAAGGCCGTCCGGCCGGTGCGCGTCTACGCGAACGTCACCGAGAAGACGGGCAAGGTGGGCTGCACGCCCCTCGTGAGCGGCGGCGCCGTGTTCCCTCAGTGAGCCGCATCCACCGCACGCTCCCCGCGCGAGGGACACGCATCGGGCTCGCGTTCTCGGGTGGCCTCGACACCCGGTGCGCCGTCGCGTGGATGAGCCGCGAGGGCCTCGCGGTGCACGCCTACGCGGCCGACCTCGGCCAGCCCGACGAGCGAGACGTGACGGAGATCCCGCCGATCGCGCTCTCCCACGGAGGGGCGAAAGCGCGCCTCGTCGACTGCAAGGAGGCCCTGGCCCGCGAGGGGATGCGCGCCATCCAGTGCGGCGCGTTCCACCTGTCGACGGGCGGCAGGAAGTACTTCAACACCACGCCCCTCGGACGCGCCGTGACGGCGACCGCGATCGTGCGCGCGATGCGCGAGGACGGCGTGAACGTGTTCTCCGACGGGAGCACGCACAAGGGCCCCGCCATCCAGCGGGTCTACCGCGCCGGCGTGCTCCCGAACCCGGACCTCACGATCTACCCGCCGTGGCTCGAGCCCCGCTTCGTCGACGCGTTCGGCGG
>SXNL01000201.1 GCA_005777185.1 Myxococcales bacterium | reverse complement strand
GCCGTGGGATGCATAACACCGCCGCCGCCGCCGCCGCCGCCGGCCTTGCCGTCGCACTCGCCAGCCTTCGGGGCCTCGAAGCAGATGCCGGTGGGGGCGTTGTTGGCGAGCGGGTTCAGGCAGGGCGCGCAGACCTCGTCGCCGCTGCACTGCGTGCCGGTCGCGTTCTTGAGGAGATCGTAGTTCGCCGTGATGTCCTTCGCGAGCGACGAGAAGCAGCGGCCGTCGTCCTCGCTCTTCCCGAGCACCGGCTTGCACTTCTTGAGCTGGATGCTCGTGCCCTTCTCGACCAGCGTGTCCGGCACGCACGCGCTGCCAGCCTGGCACGCCGCGGTCTCGAACTTGTCGCTGAACTGGCCCATCTTGCTGGTCGGCACGCAGCGACCCTTCGCGCCCTTCGTGCCGGTGCACACGGGGAACTTCTTCGGGTCCTCGCCCTGGACCGCCTGCGTGCACGTCGACGAGCCCGCCTTCGTGTCGGCGTTCGTCGTCGGTCGTCGCGACGCGTAGGGATCACCATCGAGCTCCGGGGCGACGCACGCGAGGAGGAGACCACCGAAGATCGTCGAGACAGCGATGTACTTGAACATGGGGGGAAACCTCGCTGGGCTACCCAGTGCAAGGCGAGGGCCAGACGGCCGAGCGCCTGTAATCCCCATTTCTGACTGAAAAGTACAGCCTCAGCGCGATCTGCGGGCTCTTGCCTACATTTCCTGAGGCGTCCAGGCTACTCAGACCTGGTTACCCTGTTCTCCACCCTCTTGGGCAAGCGGTCTCTGCTGATCGCGACATCGAGCAGCCACGCGACCCCCAGCCCCACGGCAACCCCGAGCACGTCCCACGTCAGGTCCTTCCAGGACGCCTGGCCCGCGCCGAGCGAGTCCGCGCACTCCTTCCCGACACCCGCCGCGAGGCCCACCCCGCCGCCCCAGAGGAAGCGGGGCCATCGCTCGTCGTAGCCGATGGCGGCCATGCCGTAACCGGCGCTCGCGATGCCGGCGGAGGCGCCGAAGTGGAGCGCCTTGTCGCTGCCGAACCACGGGTCCGGGTCCGCCGCGCGCGCGGCCCTCTCCGGAGAAGCGAGGACGATCGCGCCCAGGAGCGCGGCCCACGCCCATCTGTGGAGGACGCCTACACGCACGCAGGATCGAGGGTACACCAACCGGTGGGCATCCGCCCGTTCCGGCGAGCCTGCACTTCTCCACCGCGCCGCTCGGGCGACGTCTGTTTTTGGCCGCGCGCGAGGGGTGGCTCGCGCAGGCGCGCCTGGCCGAGGTCTTGCACGACGCGTCGTCATGCGCTCCTCCCCCTCGTTCGGCTCGCTCGGAATCCTCTCTCTCTCTCTCATGGGCGTCGCTCTCGCCGGCTGCAGCGGCGCGGAGGACATGAAGCCCGCCTCTCCCTCCAGCGCGCCCGGCGTGGGGAAGTCCAGCGCGAAGGTCGAGACCTGGTCGTCGGGAAAGAAGCTGTCGGGCGTCGTCGAGGTGCCGCTCGGCACGACGGTCGAGATCGCCCCTGGCGCCAACATCGGCTGCTCGCAGGACGCGAAGGTGGTGGTGCGGGGGATCCTGCGGGTGAAGGCGGCGAGCGCCCCCGCGAAGATCTCGTGCAACACGTGGGCGGGGATCGAGGTCGTCGACGCCGGCGTCATGATCGCGGACGGGCTCGAGCTCGAGAACGCCGACGTCGGGATCGCGACCTCGGGCCAGGGGTCCGAGGCGACGCTGGAGCACGGGGTCATCAAGGGGTCCATCACGCCGTTCACCGTGGGCGTTGCCTCCAAGCTCTCGCTCGTGAGCACGAAGGTCACCGCGAAGGGCCAGAGCGAGGTGCTCGGCGACCTGTTCGCGTCCCGACTCGCCTACGACAAGGGGGCGGGCGAGGGGATCATCATGGGCCACCCCAACGCGACCCTCGTGATGCAGGACTCCGTGCTCACGGGGAGCGGGAACGGCGAGTTCATCGATTCCGCGAAGGGGGCGCTCGTCAAGGTGTCGTACACGACCATCGCGGGCTCGCACTGCGCGTTCCACTTCGACAGCATCAAGCGCTTCGAGATCGATCACGTGACGACCGAGACGAGCGTGTTCTCGTCGATGTTCTACGGCTCCGACGAGGGCGGCACCGTGTCGTACTCGAACCTCGTCGGGACGAGCGTGGACATCGACATCCAGAACGCGAACGGTCGAATCGTGCTCGACCACGTCTACACGCTCGGACGCGACCAGGTGAAGGGGACCGCCCCCGTGATCACGAACCGCCGCACCGCGGCGGTGCCCGACGCGAAGCCGCGCTGACTCCGGTTTCCGCTCCGAAGAGCTGTCCAAAATTGCGCGCGCCCTCTCCCGTTGACGTTGACGAAGGGCAGCCCCGGGCAATTGTTGGACAGCTCTTGAGCGCGTTCTCTAGCGAGGTCGCTCGCGCGTGGGCGGGTCGTCGCCGTCGAAAGCGGGCTCCACGAAGTCCACCGCGATGCTCGGGTCGAACAGCTCGCCGCTCTCCGCGGGGGGGTGGTTCGGGATCTGCGGCTCGGTCGGCGGTGCGGGAGCCACGCTGGGCGAAGCGGGTGAATCGTCGGGGGCCCTCACGGGACCACGCTGGATCGCCGTCTGGACGCGGCGCACAGCCCGCTTCGTATCCGCGGCCGAGGGGAACTTGGCGCGCGCCGGGCCGACCCCGGAGCCCGACGGGGCCCCCGTGGGTTCGCCGGTCGGCCGCTGCCTGGGAGCCACCGCCGGCGGAAGGTTCACGGGCGCCGGGTTCGTGGGTAAGCGGACCGCGGCGGGGTGGCCCGAGCCCGCGGGCGCGATGGCCGGACGCTTCGGCTGATTCGGGACGGGCGGCGGTCCAACGGGCGAGGGACGTTGCTGGAGCGAGAGCGTCGCCTGCCGCACCGCCTCACGCATCGCCGAAGCGGAGGCAAAGCGCTCGTTCTTGTCGAAGCGCAGCGACGTGTCCACGAGCTGGCAGATCGTCTCGTTCAGCTCCGGCGCGTAGGTCGCGACGGGCTCGGCGGGCTTCTGCATCGCGTTGAGCAGTCGCTCTATCGACGTCTTTCCCTTGTGGACGACCTGCCCCGAGAGCGCGTGGTACATGACCGCCCCCATGGCGAAGATGTCCGTGCGGAGATCGATGTGCTCGGTCTTGCCTTGCGCCTGCTCCGGCGACATGTAGCTCGCCGTTCCGAGGATGGTACCGGACACGGTCGGCGTCGCTCGCACGCGTACGTCGCGCACGCGCGCGAGGCCGAAATCGAGGACCTTCACCGTGCCGGAGTTGGTGATGAACAGGTTTGCCGGCTTGATGTCCCGGTGGATGATGCCGCGCTCGTGGAACGCGTCGAGCACGTCGAGCACCTGGTCCGAGAACGCGAGGACGTCGATGGGCGGTAGCTTGCCGCCGCTCCGGCGGATCCACTTGTCGAGCGACTCGCCGACCAGGAGCTCCATCACGAGGAACGCGGCGCCGTCCTCGCTGATGTCGTCGTCGAGGATCTCGACCGCGCCGCGGTGCTCGATCTGGTTCGCGACGTACCCCTCGCGGAGGAAGCGCTCGGTGACGTCGGGGTTGGCGGCGTACTGGGCATGCAGGATCTTCACGGCGAGCCGCTTGCCGTTGCGGTGCTTCGCGGCATAGACGGCGGCCATCCCCCCGACGTCCACGACGGACTCGATGGTGATCTTGCCGCAGAGGACCTGTCCGATGCGGCGCTTGGCCACCTCGAACAGGTCGGACCCTAGTTCCTGCATCTCCCTTCAGGATCGGGGTTATGCCGGTGACCGTCAAGTTCTGCTCGAAAGCATTGGAGAATCGGCCGGCGTGACCACCCCGTCGCGGGCGGACGGTCAGTGGGCCACGCCGAGCACGGCGAGCGACGTGCAGACCACGAGCGTGCCGTACTCGATGCGGGTGACCGTCGCGGGGGTGATGCGCTGCTTCGCGCGATCGGCGAGCCAGTTGCCGGCGAAGATCGCCACGGTGATCGCGGCGGTGCCGTGGAGGTCCAGGCCGGACAGGAGCCCCGCCCCACCGTACGCGGCGAGGCGACCGCCGTGCATCGCGACGGCGATCATCGACTGGGTCGCGATGTACGGGGCGCCGGTCAGGCCGGACGCGAGCAGGATCGGCGCGAGGATCATGCCGGCGCCGCCGGACGTCCCCGTGAGGAGGCCGACCCCCGCGCCGGCCACGGGGAAGGCCTTGACGGGAAGGGAGAAGCGGAGCCAGCCGAGCGCCTTCGCGATCGAGGCCGCCGTGAGGACGATGAGGACGACACGCAGGAACCCGTCCGGGGCGGCGCCCGCGAAGAGGCCGCCGACGACGCTGGCGGGGACGGCGCCCCACAGGAAGCCCCGGCCGATCGGCCAGACGATGTGGTGGCGCCCGAGGACGGAGCGGTGGAGGTTGCCGAGGAGGAGCGCCGGCGTCGTCATCGCGAGCGCCGCGTGGGGCCCGACGCGCCACGACAGCACGAGCAGCAGGAACAGGCCGCCTCCCTGTCCCGAGAGGGTCGTGAGGAGCCCCGCGACGAGCCCGAAGAGGAGGTACCAGGCGAGCGGGGACATGCCCGCAATCTGCGCCGGGGCGATGCATCGGTCCAATTGATTGTTTTGAGTGAAACCATAAGTAATACTGATGGTCGTGCTCGACCGCCTGCGCCACTTCGTCCTGGTCGCCGATCTCGGGACACTCACGGCCGCCGCGCGCGAGGCGCACGTCACGCAGCCGGCGCTGACGGCCTCCATCCAGCGGCTCGAGGCCGAGATGGGCGCCCGCCTCCTCGCCCGTGGACACAGGCGGACCGAGCTCACGGCCGCGGGCACGGCGCTCCTCCCGCGCGCGCGGGCCGCGATGGCGGCGGTCGAGGCGGGGCGGCGGGCGGTGACGGAGGTGATGGGGCTCGAGCGCGGGTCGGTGAGGCTCGGCGCCGGCGCGACCGTGTGCACGTACTACCTTCCACCCCTCCTCGCCCTGTTCCGCCAGCGCTTCCCGCGCGTGCAGATCTTCGTGCGCGAGACGGTCACCGACGCGATCGTGTCCGCCCTCGAGCGGGGCGAGCTCGACCTCGGCGTCATCACCCGCCCGGGGGGAGAGCCGTGGCTCGACGACGAGCTCGTCCTCGTGACGAGCCCCACGGGGCCCTACCGGCCGGCGGCGGTCGAGGCCGAGACGGCACCGTTCGTGTCGTTCCCGCCAGGCTCGACGACCCGCGACATGCTCGACCGGCACTTCCCTCGTGCCCAGATCGTGATGGAGCTCGCGGGCATCGCCGCCGTGAAGGGGAACGTGCGGGCCGGGGTGGGCATCGCGCTCGTCAGCCGCCGCGCCGTGGAGCGCGATCTCCGCGCCAAGGTGCTCGCCCTGATCCGCCACCCGGTGACGCCCATCGTGCGACCGTTCTCGATCATCCACCGCGGGGAGGAGCGGATGCCGCCGGCCGCGGCGGCGCTGTACCAGATGCTCCTCGATCCGGCTGTGCGAGAGATCAGCGCACCTCGTAGCGGATCTCGTGGCTCCGGCCGTCGCGCACGATCGCGAGGGTGAGCGCGGACGCGTCGCGGAGGCGCGCGTAGGCCAGGAGCCCCGACTCGACGCTCGTGAGGTCGAACCCGTTGATCGCGGTCAGGCGATCGCCGGCGCGCAGGCCGAGCGCCTCGAGGACCGAACCCGGCTTCAGCCGGACGATCCTCATGTCCGCGACGCGGCCGTCTACCTTGTCGGCCACGATCTGCGCCGTGCCGAGGAGCTCGCCCTGCGCCTCGAGGATGCGATCGCGCGCACCGCGGTCGACGCGATACTCGAGCTCGCTGACGCGCTCCACGCCGGCGAGCGTGGCCCGGGGAAGGGCCGGGGACCGCCCGGCGGCGCCGTCGCCGGGTGGCACACCCGCTTCGACACGGTGGAGGACGGCCAGGCAGCGCACGCCGTCGCGCTCGAGGAGCACCCCTGTCATGCCGACGAACGCGACGCGCCGGCCCCCGATCTCGCCGCCCACGCGCCGGAGCACGGGCTTCTGTCCGCGTACCGCCAGCGAGGTGAAGGACCAGTCCGGATCCGCCGCGATCACGGCGTGGACCTCGACGTCCTCGCAGGATGCAGTCTCCGCGCCTCGACGATCCGGCGTGTCGTCGAGGCGCACGCGTGTGCTGTCGAAGGGATTGTGCGCGAGGATCGCCGCCGCGCTCTTCTCGCGTGGCGCCGCGGGCGGAGGTCGCCCCGCATCGTCGTTGCGGGCCAGGGGCGGGCCCGAGCAGGCCGCGAGCCAGGCGGCCGCGGCGATCGTGGAGGAGCGAACCGGCATGGACGCCCGAGATTCACGCATCGTGCCATGTGGCCGCCGGGCACCCGGGGCCGAGAGCGGCGTGCGCGTGCCCCGGGATTCCCCCCGAAGTTGCCGTGACGTCAGCTCGGCGTGTCTTGGGCGGACAACCTGTCAGTTGTCGTCGTCGTCGTCCGCGACCTTCTCCTCGACGGACTTGAACGTCACGCCCTTGGTCTGCACCGCCGTGAGCTTCAGATGATCGAGGAACCACGTCGTCCGGCTGCTCCGACCGATCTTCTTCGTCTCGTACGTGTACGCGAACTCCACGTCCCCCTCGCACGTGCTCGGTAGGCCCTTTCCGGGCCACGGCGAGCCCTTCACGTGAGCGATTCCCGAGTTCTTCTCTCCCCGCTTGGTGACCGTGATCGTCGACGACGCGAGCCCGCGCGTCGTCGCGCCGCACATGGCGGACGCCGTCGCCGGCGCGTGGCGGAGCGACGACGTGAGGGATTTCTGCACGATGTCGGTCGGCACCTGCTTCTTGCAACCGGGCAGGGCGAGCAGACTCACGGACGACAGGATGGCGACGGCGATCCACTTGTTCATGTTGGCTCCTACGGGGGGAAAGGTGGAGACTAACCGCCCGTCGGGGTCGCGTCGAGACGCGCGACGTCCAGACCGGGAGGCGACGCCTTCGCCCGGCCGCCGTGGTAGGACTCCGGCGGTGGTGCGCCCCTTCGTGTCCGTCCACTTCGCGCAGACGCTCGACGGGCGCATCGCCTGGACCAAGGCGCGCGCGCACCTCAGCCTCGCCGAGGGCGTGCTGCGCGCCCACCGCGCACGGGCGACCGCGGACGCGGTGCTCGTGGGGGCCGAGACGGTGCGGATCGACCGACCGCGGCTCACGGTGCGAGCGGTCCCGGCCCCGAGGCAGCCTCTCCGCGTGGTGCTGTCGACGGGCCTGAGCCTCCCGCTCGGGGCCCCCCTGTTCACCGACGGCGGCGGCACGCTCGTGTTCGGGACCCACGAGGGCGCCGATCCGGCGATGCGCGAGGCGCTCACGGCGCGGGGCGTCGACGTCGAACTGGTCCGTTCGGACGCGGATCGGATGGCGTCGCTCCCCGCGGTGATGGAGGCTCTCGTGTCTCGCGGCGTGTCGCGCCTCCTCGTCGAGGGTGGCGCCAAGGTGCTCGCGGCGTTCGTGCGAGCCCGGCTCGTGGACGAGGTCGAGGTCGAGATCTGCCCGATGATCCTCGGCGGCGCGGGCCTCTCGTGGAGCGGCGTGCTCGACGAGCCGCCGCGCCTCTCGGACGTGCTCACGTCGGTCGTCGACGGGCACGCGTTCATGCGGGCGCGGCTTGTCTACTGAGCGCCTGGCCCTGTGGTTCGTGGGGCCCTCGGAGCTCGAGCTCCGGCCGGATCCGCCGCGCGCGCTCGTCGCCGGCGAGGTGCGGGCGCGTGGCCGCGTGTCGGGGATCAGCCGCGGGACGGAGCTCCTCCTCTACCGGGGGGAAGGCCCCGAGCCCTTCGATCCGTCGATCGAGCCGGCCGGCGATACCGGAGCGCCCACGTACCCGCGGCGCTACGGGTACGCATGGATCGGCGAGGTCGCGGCGAGCGCATCGCCGCGCCTCTCGGTGGGCGACCGCGTGCTCGGCCTCCTGCCGCACGGCCACGCACACGAGGTCGCGGCCGGCCGGCTCCGGCGCCTCCCCGACGCCATCCCCGACGCGCGCGCGGCGCTGGCACCTCTCGTGGAGACGGCGATCAACTGCGTGTGGGATGCACGCATCGCGCTGGGCGAGCGGGTCGCCATCCTCGGCGGCGGCGCGCTCGGCCTCCTCGTGGCCCACCTCGCGCGCCTCGCCGGGGCCGAGGTGCGGCTCGTCGAGCGGGTACCCTCGAGGCGCGCGATCGCCCATGGCCTCGGGATCGGGGACGTGCGCTCGTCCGGCGAGGACGCGACCGCCGACCACGACGTCGTCGTCGAGGCCACGGGGTACCCCGTCGCGCTCGACCTCGCGATCCGGCACGCGGCGCTCGAGGCGCGCGTCGTGATCGCGTCGTTCTACGGGCGGCGGCGCAGCGACGTTGCGCTCGGCGACGCCTTCCACCGGCGCCGCCTGTCGCTGGTCTCGAGCCAGGTGTCGAGGATCCCGGCGCACATGTCCGCGCGCTGGGACGCGGATCGGAGGTGGGCCCTCGTGTTCGACATCCTGGCGGATCCCCGCCTCGACGCCCTCGTCACCCGGGAGGTGCCCTTCGGCGAAGCTCGCGAGCACTACGCGCACCTCGCCGCGTTCCCCGAGGAGGGGCTGTTCTCGGTTCTGGTGTACAAGTAGCCGCATGTTCGCCCTCGGCGTCTCCGATCACGTGATGATCGCGCACAGCTTCCGCGATCCCTTCTTCGGCCCCGCGCAGCGCCTCCACGGCGCGACCTACGCCGTCGAGGCGGTCGTCGAGGCGGCGTCCCTCGGCCCGCACGCCGTGGTCATGGACATCGGCGCGCTCAGGGACCTCCTCCGGGAGGTGCTCGTCGCGCTCGATTACACCAACCTGGACGATCACCCGGCGTTCCCGGGCCGCACGTCGACCACCGAGCGGGTGGCCGAGCACGTCGCCACCGAGCTCGCGGGCAAGATCGTCACGATGCGCGCCGACGCCGCGCCGCCCCTTCCCGCCAAGCTCCGGGTCATCCTGCGCGAGTCGCCGGTCGCCTGGGCGTCGTTCGAGCTGGTGCTCGCGTCGCCCTGAGCGCATGCGCGTCGCCTGGCTCGCCCCCGGTCCGCTCGATCAGCCGACGGGCGGATATGTGTATGATGCACGTATGGTCCGCGCGCTCGAGCGGGCGGGGGACACCGTCACGATCCTCGATCCGTCTCGTGAGGCGCTCGCCCCGTCCTCGTTCGACGTGGTCGTGGGGGACGAGCTCGCCCACCGCGAGGTGGGGCGCGTGTTCGCCCGCCTCGCGCTCCCTCGGGTCCTGGTGGTGCACCACCTCGCGGCGTGGGAGCACGGCGCGTGGCTCCGCAGGGCGGCTCTCCTGGCAGCGGAGCTCGCGTGCCTTCACCGCGCCGACCGTGTCGTCACGCCGAGCCCGTTCGTCGCTCGCCGGCTCGCGCGCCTCGGGATCCGGGCCGAGACCGTGCTCCCGGGCGCGGATCGACTGCCGCTGCGTCCTCGCGCGGACCCGGGCAGCGGCGTGCGGCTCCTCGCGGTGGGTTCGCTCGTCCCGCGCAAGCGGCTCGGTCTCGTGCTGGACGCGCTCGACAGGCTCGGCGATCCCGCGGTCCTCCTCGACGTCGTGGGCGAGGCGCGCGCCCCCGCGTACGCGGGCGCGATCCGTGCGCGGGTCGCGCGCTCGTCGCACCTCGCGAGGACCGTGCGCCTTCTCGGAGCGGTGGGAGAGGGGACGCTCGCGGACGCGTATGCCGCGGCGTCCGCGCTCGTGCTGGCGTCGTCGCTCGAGGGCTACGGGATGGTCCTCACGGAAGCCCTCCACGCGGGCCTGCCCGTGCTCGCCGCGCGAACGTCCGCGATCCCCGAGGTCGTGACCGACGGGAGGGAGGCGCTCCTCTTCGACGCCGGCAGCCTCGACGCCGTGCTGCGTGCCTTCGCGACCACGCCCGAGATCCGGGTCGCGATGTCGACCGCCGCGGCGGCGCGACGCGCTTCGCTCCCGACGTGGGCCGCGAGCGAGGCGCGCTTCATCGATCTCGTCCGGCATACACGGCGGTCCTGATCCGCGCGGCGAGGTCGACGTCGTCTCCGGAGCCCTCCTCGACGGGTGGTCCGAGCACGACGCGGATCCGCACGTCGGCGAAGAGGCGGACGGCGACCGACAGGAGCGGAGCGAGCGTGGTCACCCCCCGCGCCTCGAGCCGCCGGACGACGCGGAGGCGCTTCGCGCGGCGGGAGTGGACGCCGAGGACTGTGACCGGCACGACGATCCCTCCCCTGCGCCACGTGGCGCGCGCGAGGAGGCCCGTCCCGGGATGGAAGGCGACGCGATCGTCGGGGGCGTCGAAGGCGAGATCGGGCTCGATGCGGCCCGCGCCGAAGTGGAGCAGCGCGCCGCCGCGATCGAGCGCCCCGAGCGCAGCCCGGAGGCCCGCCGCGCGTCCGCCGATCTCGCCGGGCGCCTCCGGGACGTACACCAGCGTCGGCTGCATGGCGGGGAGGGCCTGGAGGAAGGTGCGCCGGTTGGCCAGGATCGTCACGTCGTCCCTGCCGATCGCCGCGAGGACGGCGATGGCGTCGTAGGCGCCCGGGTGGTTCGCCACGAACAGGGCAGCCCCGCTCGTCGCGGCGCGCCCCGTGACCGCGAGCGTCGCGCGCTTGCGGTCGAGGAGCTCCTTCGCCGCGCGCGAGATCCCCCGTTCACGCGTCGCGGCGTCGAACCTCGCGAGCATCTCGCCGAGCGGATGCGACATGCGGCGGAGGACCGGCGCGAGCAGCTTCCGGGCGAGGCGCCGGTCGGCCAGGGGCCCGAGGGCCGCGATCATCTCGTCGGCGGAGAGCGCGGCCAGGGCCTGGGCCAGATGGGATCCAGGGTTCGGAGGCGGCATTCCGGTTGCACGATGGTACGCTCACCCGAGGACGGAGGAGGAAGCGATGCGACGCCTGGTGTGGATCGGAGTCATGCTGTCGGCGTGCGGCTGGCTCGCTTGCTCGAGCAACCTCCGCGACTCGTCGTTCTCGAGCGGCAGCTCGGACTCCGGGACGGGCGGCCTCTTCGGCGGCAGCGACGCCGGCGGCTTCGGCTCGAGCTCGGGGGGTGGCGGCGCGGGCTGCTCCGAGGCCGCGAAGCTCGTGTACGTCGTGTCCGACGGCGCGGAGCTCTACAGCTTCGAGCCCGCGTCGCTCAAGTTCACGCTCAAGGGAACGCTGAAGTGTCCCGGCATCGCGACGCCGAACTCGATGGCGATCGATCGCAGCGGCACCGCGTGGGTGAACTACAGCGACGGCTCGCTGTTCAAGGTGAGCACGAAGGACGCCTCGTGCTCGGCGACGCCGTTCGCGCCGGGCCAGAGCGGGTTCAAGCGCGTGGGGATGGCGTTCGCCAGCGACACCGCGGGCTCTCAGAGCGAGACCCTGTACGTCGTGGGGATCGACGATCTCGCGGGCAGGGGCAGGGGCCTTGCGAAGATCGACCTGACGACGTTCAAGCTCACCACGATCGGCGACTTCTCGGGCTCGCTGCGCGGCCTCGGCGCGGAGCTGACGGGCACCGGCGACGCGAAGCTCTACGGGTTCTTCACGACGTCGCCGTCGGCGACGCTCGCGCAGATCGACAAGAGCGGGGCGCAGACCTCCGGCGACAAGTCGCTCACCGGCGTGAACACCGGGCTCGCGTGGGCGTTCTCCTTCTGGGGGGGGGACTTCTGGTTCTACACGTCGGATGGCCTCACGCCGTCGAAGGTGTCGCGCCTCAAGACGTCGTCGGACGGGTCGATCTCGACCGCCGTCGCGAACGTCGGCGGCTTCCGCATCGTGGGCGCGGGCGTGTCGACCTGCGCCCCCCTCACGCCGCCGAAGTGAGCTCGGGGGGGTGGATCAATGGACCCCCATGGGTGGCTGACGCCCCCATGGTTTCACATAGTTACCCGGGGACGACCCCTCCAGCGCCATGGACTGTTCCATGCAGTCCTTTCGCGCAGGACTCGTCATGCCCTTCGCAAGACCCATCGAACGCGCGCCCGCGCTCGTCCTCACGACCAGTGAGTTCGAGGCCATGGGCCAGCCTGCGCGGTTCGAGCGGAGCCGGCACACGCCCATGCCGAGCCGCCAGCCCATCTTCGCCCGTGGTGGCGCGGACGTGCAGCCGACGCACGCCTTCTCGCGGATCCCACCCGCGCCGGTGTCGACCATCGCCCCCGTGTCCGCGGACCGGAGCGGCCCGCAGTTCGTCACGGCGGGCACCCGCGTCGCGCGCGAGCGATCGGCGTTCCTCCGCGCGCTGGTGCTCATGGCGTCGGGCGCGTCGGTAGGCGTCCTCCTCGCGATGATCGCGCAGCCGCGGCTCGACGCGCCAGCGCCGCGCGCCGCGGCGCAGCCGCAGGACACGGGAGTCGCACGGATCGTCGCCCCGGTGTCACCTCCCGCCGCGGCCACCGCGCCGCCGCGCGTGTCGCGCGGCATGGTCCCGCCGCGGCGCACGGTGGACCCGGCGCCCTCGCCCACGACGCCGTACGGAACGACGATCACCACCACGGTGACGAAACGCGACGCGAACGGCGGCGTGATCGTGGAGGCGCCCGTCACGGTCGCGCCGCCCCCGCCTCCGCCGAAGGCGACGGGCAAGGCGAGGGGCGGGATCGCGCCTCGTGGCAAGCAGCCGCCCGTCACGAAGTCCACGCTGACCCCCCGGGCCAAGCTGGGCGAGAAGGACGAGGATCTCCTGCAGAGGGCGAAGGACACCGAGACGCTCTAGCCCGCGCTAGTACAGCGCGCCCCAAGTTCGTGAGGGGATCATGCGGAGGTGCCCACCCCCGTCGCGCTTCGCGCGACGAGCCCTCCCAAATCGCAGGCTGCGCCTGCTCAAGAGCTGTCCAACTTGCCCGGGGCTGCCCTTCGTTGACGTTGACGTTGACGTGAGCGTTGACGTTGACGGCGACGGCGACGGCGACGGACTGGCGAGCTGGATGTGCGCTTCGAAGGCGTTTCCTCGCAAAATCTCGCCGAGAGCGGCCCGTGGCCTACCTGCGGACGCTCCGACGCGCGCGACGTGCGGGCCGAGCGCGTGGCGGCGCCGTCGACCGCCGGTCCGTCGATCCACGCGTTTCTGTCGCCGGGGCCGACGCGTCGCTCGATCGAGCCGCTGCGCAGCCATCGGGCGAGGCACGTCCCTTGCTGGGACGGCGGCATGCGTTCCTTGCGGTCCTCCCCCCTCCGTCGCGTGGCCATCTCGGTCGCCGCGCGCGTTGCCCTGCCGATCTTCGACGAGGCCCGTCGCCGCGATCTACCCGTGCGAGAAACGTGCGAGCGCCACGGAATCGACCTCGTCGCCCTGCAGGCCGGCAGCGCCTGGGTCGACCGTCGTGCCCTCTCGGCGGTCCTCGACGAGCTGGGCGCCGCACCCGGCGGTGAGGCGCTCGGTCTCGCTGCCGCCCAGCACCTCCGCCCTGGCGAGCTCGGGCTCGTCGACGTCCTCACGGCCACCTGCGACACGCTGCGCGAGGCGATCGGCATGACGATCCGCGTCTTTCGCGTCTTCCACGAGACCGCGCGCCCGGCCTTGCGCGAGGATGGGCGGACCGCCTGGTTCGAGATCGAGCCGCAGCCCGCCGCGGTGCTCTCCACCGTGCTCGCGGAGTTCACCGTGGCGACCTTCGTCGAGCTCGGCCGGCGCGCCCTCGGCCGCGATCTCCGCTGCACCGAGGTCGCGTTCTCGCACGCGCGCGTCCCTTGGGCGGCCCGGCTCGAGGCGTACTTCGGCTGTCCCGTGACCTTCGACGGCGACATGGACGGCGTCGCGTTCCCGGCCGTGTACCTGGCGATCCCTCTGCCCTCGCGCGACGGTACGGCCCAGGCCTCGACCCTGCGGCGCATGGAGTCCGCGATCGCGGCGTTGCCGCCGACGGACGGACTCATCGACGACGTCCGCAGGTGCCTCACGTTCCAGCTCACCGCCGGCTCGGCCGCGCTCGAGCGGCTCGCGGTCGCCTGCGACGTGGGCCCGAGGACGCTCCAGCGGCGGCTCGCCCGGTACGGCACCAGCTACCAGGACATGCTCGACGAGGTCCGGCGCGAGCTCGCGCTGCGGCGCGTGAGCGGCGGCGGCGTCCCCCTCGCGGAGGTCGGGCAGAACCTGGGCTTCACGCACGCGAGCGCGTTCGCACGCGCGTTCCGCCGCTGGACGGGCTCCTCTCCCTCGGACGTCAGGTCGGGCAAGGGGCTCACGCTCTCGGGCTCCTGATCCACCGCCTCGCGGCGTCCTCTGTACCGAGCGTGACAGCGGGCCGCCCGCGGGGGTGAGATCCGCGCGACTCGTGCGCACGCGAGGTCGCGGGCAGGCGGCACGTCGGTTGCTGGTGCGGCGGGTATGTCCACACCCTCCAGCATGGGCGCCATTCTCTTGATGGGAGCGATCGTTGGCCAACCGATTCTCACGGCGTGCAGCCCCGTCCACGACGAGGTTGACCCCACGACGACCGCCGCGGTCGCGGTCGTGCCGACACCGTCGGATCCGGCCGCCTCGGGCGTCACGAGGAACGTCATGGCGCAGCTCGCGGCACCCGGCGGCCTGATCCTCGGCCAAGAGGAGGAGGACGTGTCCAGCGTCCGCGTGAACGGCCTCGACAGGACGAGCTCCGACTTCGCCACCCTCGGCAGCGCGCCGCCCGCGCTGGTGAGCTACGAGCTCTCCCACCTCCACAAGGCATCGAAGACGATGTTCGATCGCGAAGCCTTCCGGGGCGGGGCCTCGAAGCTCCGCGAGCTCGTCCGGGAGAAACGGCGTCGAGGCGTGCTCGTCAGCCTCGTGTGGCACATGCGCTGCCCGAAGGCCTCGGCGTCCGACCCCGACCGCTACAGGCCCGACGACTGTCCCGCCTACAAGCTCGAGGAGTTCCTCCCGAGGAAGCAGAACGGGCAGGTGGGCGCCCTCTCCGGCGAGTGGCACGCGATGCTCGACGAGCTCGCCGCGATGCTCGCGACGTTCGTCGACGACGCGGGCAAGACCATCCCGGTACAGCTTCGGCCCTTCCACGAGTTCACGGGCGACTGGTTCTGGTGGGGCCGCCAGAACGATCCGCGGACGTATCGCGCGGTGTGGATCGACATGGTCGAGCGCGTTCGCGCGCGCGGCGCGCACCAGGCCCTCTGGGTGTTCTGTCCGGACAAGCCCACGGATGCGTGGCAGGTCTCGAGGGGAGGCGACTTCGAGGCGTATTACCCCGGCGATCGCCACGTGGACGTCATCGGGTTCGATCGCTACGACGCGCACGACGGGACGTTCGCCGCCGGCTACGCCGCCGATCTCCTCCGCATCGGCGCCTTCGCCGAGGCCCACCACAAGATCGCGGCGGTGACCGAGGTCGGCCTCGACCTCGGGCGCCATGGCGTCGGCGCGGACCCATCGTGGTTCACGCGGGCGATGGCGGCGCCGCTCCTCGAGACGCCCGCCGGTCGTCGGTTCTCGTACGTCGCCCTCTGGCGAAACGCGCCCTGGGAGAAGTACGTCCCCGAGCCCGGTGACGGCGCGGTCGCCGAGGACTTCCGCACGATGACCCGGGATCCCCGGCTCGTCCTCGACGACGATCGCCGCGATCTCTACGCGCCGGTGGCGGCCTCCTCCGGGGGCCCGTCCGGGTGATTCCCCCGGCGCCCTCCCGCGCGGCCTCCTGGGCCGGCTCGTTCGAGGTCGCGCGACGCTCATCCAGCGTCTGGAATAGAGTCTATCGATGGCCGAGCGGGACGACGACACGGAGTCGGACGACGATGCGAAGACGCTGACCCCCGAGGTCGAGGATCCGCCGACGCTCCCGATCACGCCGCCGGCGCGCGACCTCGGGGAGGACACGCGCGGCGACGACGCGCGCTACGTGCGGAAAGCGCTCCTCGGAGAGGGCGCGATGGGCGAGGTGCACCTCTGCCACGACGCGCGCATCGGTCGCGACGTCGCCCGGAAGACGATACGCGGCGGCCAGACCGACAGCTCTTCCTTGCGTCAGCGTTTCACCCGCGAGGCGTCCGTCCAGGGCCAGCTCGAGCACCCCGCGATCGTCCCGGTCTACGACTTCGCCCGAGATCCGGACGGCGCGGAGTACTTCACCATGCGCCGCGTCCAGGGCCGCAGCCTCCACGAAGTCCTCAAGGGCCTGCGCCGGGACGACCCTGACACGCGCGCGCGGTACGGCCAGCGCCGCCTCCTCGCCGCGTTCGCCACGATCTGCCTCGCGGTCGCCTACGCGCACTCGCGCGGCGTGATCCACCGCGACATCCAGCCCAGCAACATCATGCTCGGCGGGTTCGGCGAGGTGTACCTCCTCGACTGGGGCGTCGCGCGGATCGCGAGGTCGGGCTCCATCGCGGACATCGAGCCCTCGGACGGTGTGCGCGACGCCGGCGGGCTCACGACGGAGGTCGGCATCACCGTCGGGACCATCGGGTACATGTCGCCCGAGCAGGCGATGGGCCACCGCGGCGACGAACGGTCCGACGTCTACTCGCTCGGCGCGGTCCTGTTCGAGATCCTCGTGGGGAGGCCGCTCCACGGACGCGATCGAGCGAAGGCGATGTGGCAGACGCTCCACGGCGTGGACACGAGGCGCGAGCTGGAGGCGACGGCCGGGGCGGGCCCCCTCGGGCTACCGCCCGAGCTCGCAGATCTGTGCGTGCGCGCGACGCTCCTCGACCCCGGCGATCGGCCCCAGACGGCGACCGCGATGCACGACGAGGTTCAGCGCTACCTCGACGGTGAGCGCGATGTTCAGCGACGACGCGAGGAGGCCCAGCTCCACGCATCCGCCGCGGTGCTCGAGGCACACGACGCAACCGTCGGCGGTCGCGGGGCGGTCGCGTCGCGCGAGCGCGCGTTCCTCGAGCTGAGCCGGGCCCTCGCGCTCGATCCGAGCAACGTGGCCGCGACCGAGGCGCTGGAGATGCTCATCCTGCGGTCGCCGCCCGGGACGGCGGAGGCGACGAACCGCGAGCTCTACCGGTCGGTCGACGCGCTCCGCCGGCTCCTCTCGCGCCTCGGCGTGGTCCAGATGGGCGTCTGGGCCCTGGGTGTGGCCTGGGGCGTCGCGGCGGGCCTGCACCCGGGCTGGGCGAGCGTGGAACTCGCGGCGGTGGTGTTCGCAGGGTTTGCCGCTTACTACAACTCCCGGTCGCCCACGCGGTTTCGTCCCTGGCTGCTCCTCCTCAGCACCAACCTCGCCGCGAGCGTCCTCAGCGGGTACGGCGGGGTGCTCCTCACGGTGCCGGCGCTGCTCTGCACGATCTCGTCCGCCTTCGCCCTGGGCAGCCGCCCCATGCGGTGGGCGCAGCACAACGAGCCGGACGCGGGGCTCTTGCGCATCGGGATCGTCACCGTGCCCGTGCTGTCGCTCTTGACGCCCGTCGTCCTCGAGGCCTTCCACATCGTGCCGCCGTCCGTGGAGATCCGCGACGGCGCGATCGTCATCCTGCCTCGCATCGCGAGGTTCACGGAGGGCGCCTACTGGCTGTTCGTCGCGGCCGGCGTCGCGTGCATCGTGGCGTGCACGTTGTTCGCGCTCCGGGTTCGCGACTACGCGTTCGCGGTGGAGAGCCGCGCCGTGGAGGCGGCGACGCAGCTCAGCAACCTCTTGCCGCCGCACGCGCGCGGCGCCGCCGGGAACATCGCGACGGGCCCCACGCCGCTCGCGGCGAGGCGGCACGGCGGCGTCGGCTGAATCGCTGACTGCGATCGGCGGCTTCCTCGGCACCATCCGCGAGTCCGATGTGCGCGTCCGCGGTCCGCTCGGGCGTTTCCGCCTGGAGGAGTGGCAGCAGCGGGAGCGGGAGCGGAGGGGAGCGGATACCGCGGGCGTGGATCAGGGACGGACGAGGTCCGCGGTCGAGGCGGCGCCGGGCTCCACGTCGAAGGTCGTCGTGATGGTGGAGTCGTCCTGGGTCTCGCGCCAGATCGCGATCCCGGCGTGCGTGTCGATCCTGGCGCGCTCGCCGTTCGACGCGAGATCGTAGCGTCCGCCGCGATCGAGCGGCACGACCGAGAGCGCGGTCGTGCGGTGATCGAGCTGGATCGACTCGAAGGGGCGCCCGTCGCAGTCCGCCCGCGCCGTGCCGCGGACGACGGACACGCCGTCCGTGCGGACGTCGGCCACGAGGACGCAGGCCGTACCCTTCGCGGTGGAGGCGGCGCCCGGGGAAGCGACGCGGGCCGGCCAGGTGAGGGTCGCCGTGTGCGTCAACGTCGCCTCGAGCGCGGCCAGGCGCATCGCGTCGCGGTACTGCACCCCCGCCGTGAGCGCGGCGGCCGCGAGGACGAGGAAGAGCGACAGGGCCTTCGCGGCGGTCCAGGCGCGACCCCACCGCGTGCTCGCGGCCCCGTCCGCGACGACCGCGAGGTGAGGCTCGAAGAGGTCCGAGTCCGAGATCGAGAAGCTGAAGCCCATGGCGCGCGCGTACAGGCCCGCGCAGGCGCCCATGCCGAAGACGAAGACGCCCGCGCCAGCGCCCATGCTGAGCGCGACGACGCCGCGCGCAGCCATCCCGATCGCGATGACGCCCACAGGGAGGCCGCCGATGGCGATCACGCCGATCGGGGCCGAACCGAGCGCGACGAAGCCGATCTCGTGGTCCTCCGTGGAGAGCAGGCGCATCTCGACGAGAGGGTACCAGGAGCGCGCCCATCTCCGCGTCGTGGCGATCGATCGTGCGCCCTTGCGCACGATCGTGCTCAGCGCAGTCCTGGAGCGGCACGCGCGCGCACCCCGGGATTTCCATGCAAAGTCGCGTGGCACGCGCCTTGATAGAGGCGCCGGAGCGGTACGTCACCGCGCAGGAGGCCCAGACATGAACGATCTCAAGCCGAACACCTCGTCGAACCACCACGCCCGTTCGGGGCGCGCGATGCTCGCCGCTCTCGCGATCGCCTCCGCCGGGTGCGCCGCGCCCCTGAGCGATCCGGCGGCCGACGTCGAGGCCCAGCCGACGACGTCCGAGGCCAGGACCGCGGCGGCCGCGCTCCCGACCGCGACCTTCCGGACGGCGCAGCGGCCGCTCGCGGTGGCCCTGCCCGTCGCGGTGATCGCGGCCCCCGACCTGGTCGCGCAGATCATCGTGACCGCCTGCTCCGGTGGTTCGATGCAGTACTCGGTGCTCGTCGAGAACGTGGGCGTGGACGACGCGCCTCCGTCGACGGTGCTCGCGCGGACCACGATCACCCAGCTCTCCACGCCGATCCCGGCGATCGCGGCGGGGGGAAGCGCGGGCTTCGTCGGTCGGATGGGCGGGTTCGCGCCGGGCCTCTACAAGCTCGAAGTCATCGCGGACCACGGGAATCTCATCACCGAGGTCGACGAGACGAACAACACGGCCTCCGTCGTCGTGACCTGCACGTAGCCGCCGCCGCCGCCGCGAGAGCGGCCCCCGGGCGGCGACGAGGGCGGACACGATGCGCGCGGGGCCTCTTCGAGGTACGCTCGAGTCTTGCGGGCGTTCCCGAGGAGGAGGCGACCATGCGACGGTTCGTATGCGCGGCGGCGGCGGCGGGTGTGATCGTGGCGGTGGCGTGCGGGGGCGACGGCGGCGGCGAACCCGGCGGCGCCGCGCCCCCCTCGGAGAGCTCGCCCTCGGGCGGTGCCTTCGGCGGGAACGCAGACGCGAGCCCGGACGGCTCGCCTGGCCGAGCGTGCGCGACGCACGCCGACTGCGGCGCGGGGGGCTTCTGCAACCCCGCGACGCGCACGTGCGGCTGCGGCGGTGCGGCCGTGGCGGCGACGGTGACGCCGTCGAACATGCTCATCGTGCTCGACCGCTCGTGCTCGATGACCGACAAGGTCGGCGTGAGCACGAAGTGGGACATCGCCGTGGCCGCGTTGAACGCGCTCATCGCGGCGAACACCGGGAAGATCCGCTTCGGGCTCGAGCTCTTCCCCGACACCACCAACCCCCAGTGTGCCCAGGCCGCTTTCTCGAGCGCCGTTGGGCCCGGCCAGGAGGCGGCCATCGCGGCGACCCTGACCGCCGCGCTCGCCAAGGCCGATCCCAACTTTCCCGACGGGCCCTGCGTCACCAACATCGACACGGCGGTGCAGGCGGCGCTCTCCGAGCCCGCGTTCGAGGACAAGACCCGCAAGAGCTTCGTGCTCCTCATCACCGACGGCAAGCAGGCCGGCTGCAGCGCCGGCGGCGGGGATCCCGGCACGACCACGGCCATCAAGGACCTGCGAGCGAAGGGCGTCGACACCTTCGTCGTCGGATTCGGCTCCGGCGTGGACGTCGCGCAGATGGACGCGTGGGCGGTCGAGGGCGGGCAGCCGAAGGGCGCCGCCTCGCCGCGGTTCTTCGACGCCGCCGACAAGCCCAGCCTCGACGCCGCCCTCGCCGCCATCGCGAAGAAGACGCTCGGCTGCACGCTGAAGCTCGCGTCGCCCCCGCCCGGTGGCGACGTGGGGCTCATCAACGTCTTCCTCGGGAAGTCGACCGCCCCCCTCCCGCGCGATCCCACCCACGCCGGCAACTGGGACTACGATCCGGCGACGCAGAGCATCGTGTTCTACGGCCCGCAGTGCGCGGCCCTGGAGGGCGGCACCACCGAAGGCGTCAACGTCGTCTTCGGGTGCCCGGGAGGCCCGCCGCCGGAGAACCCGGTGAAGTGAGCCCCATCGCCGGCGAAATCGCGCGGGTCTTCATCGTCCCGCGCCCGCCGGAGAAGCCACCGCGTGCTTGCCGGCGATGAGGTGGCTGTCTTGGCCACCGGCGCCGAAGGACTCGGGCTCTCAGCTTTCAGCTCCCCTCCCGACGACGCCGCCCGCCAACTCTCCTTGGCCTCCCTTGGCGTCCTCGGCGTCTTGGCGTTCCTCTCGCGGACGGCACCCCCCGGCGAACCACTGGCTCGACCGCGTCGGCGGGGTGTAGCGCGATGCAGCGTGCAGCGCTCCATGTCGCTACAGCCCTGGCAGGGGCCGGGAGACGAGGTTCGAACCTTCCCGTTCGCGAGTTCTTCGCTCGCGGGGAGGTTCAAACCTTCCCCGCGCGCGAGATCCTGGCTCCCGGAGGAGGTTCCAACCTCCCCGCGCGCGAGTTCTCGGGTCGCAGGAAGGTTCGAACCTTCCGGGCATGGGCGTTCTTCGCTCCCGGAGAGGTTCGAGCCTCCCCGAGAGCGCCTCAGGGACGCTCGAGCTCGCGGCGAACGCCGCGCCGATCGAGCGGGAGAACCCTGGCGGGCCTCAATCGTCCGACGCGTATACTTGAACGGGATGCCCGACTTCCGCCGCCCTGCCACCGCAACGACCGCCCCCGGCGGGCGACGTTCATGACGCTCCCACAGAGATACCGCTCGGTTGTCCTGTCCGCCATGGCGCACGACGTGGCGCGCCCGACGCTCGGGAGGGATCTCGAGACGCCCGCGTTCTGGGCGGACGCGAGCGGCATGCTGGAGGCACCCATCGGGGAGCTGGAGCGGGTGATCGGATGATGTTCAGCCGGATCGGGCTCGGGGCGGGCAACCTGGGAAGCGTCTCCGACGCCGAGGCCGATCGGCTCGTGCGGGCGGCGCTCGCTCTCGGTGTCACCGTGTTCGACACCGCGCGCAGCTATGGCGCCTCCGAGGCGCGGCTGGGACGCGCGCTCGCGGAGCGTCGCAACGAAGCGATCGTCGTGACCAAGGGCGGGTACGGCGTCGACGGCGTCGCCGACTGGACCGGCGAGGCGATCCGCCGCGGTGTGGACGAGGCGCTCTCGCGGCTCGGGGGCGACGCGATCGACGTCTTCCTCCTCCACTCGTGCGACGTGGCCACGCTCGAGCGGGGCGACGTCGTGCCCGCGCTGGTGCGCGCGCGCGACGCGGGGAAGGTGCGCGTGGCGGGCTACTCGGGCGAGGGAGCCGCGCTCGCCTGGGCGGCCGCGCGGAGGGAGATCTTCGGCGCGCTGGAGTGCTCGGCGAGCCCGTTCGATCAGGCGAACCTGCCGCTCGTCGCGCGAGCGCGCGAGGAGAGCTTCTGCGTCCTCGCGAAGCGCCCGCTCGGGAACGCGCCGTGGCGGTACGCGACTCGGCCAGAGCGCGAGGACGAGGCGATCTACTGGCGGAGGTGGCGAGAGCTCGGCGTGGATCCCACACCGCTCGCGTGGGAGGAGCTGTGCGTGCGCTTCACCGCGTTCGCGCCCGGCGTGACGACGGCGCTCGTCGGCACGGCGAGGATGGAGCACCTCGAGGCCGCCGTGCGCGCGGCGGCGAGCGGGCCACTCGACGCTGTCGTCCACGCCCGCGTCCGGGCGGCGTTCGCGGAGCGCGGCGGGGGGTGGACCGGCGTGGTGTGAGGCTCTATCGATGGAGCACCAGCGCCTCGGGCTGGTGTGTCTGCCATTCCACCACCGGTGACGGGAAGCCGGAGCGTACGCGACGGCGTACCGACCGGCATGGGGTCTGAGTGGCAGGATTCGAACCTGCAATCCTTCCGACCCGAACGGAATGCTCTACCAGCTTGAGCCACACTCAGTCGAACGTGACACCGGGAACTCGTTCCGACCCGGACGGAATCCTCTGGCGGATCAGGCCATTTTTGGGGCGCGGGCGCGCGGAGCGCTCGGCCGAGGATGAGAAGAATGGGTACCGATGGAGGGATTCGAACCCTCACTTCCAGTTTCTGAGACTGGCACCTCTGCCGGTTGGGTTACATCGGTGTCGTGCGTCATCTGCGAATCGAACGCAGTTCGGGCTTCGTGTCAGGGAGCTGAGGCATCCCCTCATTTTCCTCACGTCGAGCCCGAGCCCGAGCCCGACGAAGACGAGCCGAGCTTCAGCACCATCGCGGTGAGCATCGCCGTGATCCGCAAGAGGAGGGCTCGCACACCCACCAAGCGTTGCGCATCGGCGAGCCCGAGCACGGCCAGAACGTCAAGGACGGCTGCGGTCTCGGTCGCCGAGCGGCGCGCCATGCGGTAGAAGCGCGCCTTGTCCGCCGGAGCGAACTCCCCGGCGCCTTCCGCGATGT
>SXNL01000200.1 GCA_005777185.1 Myxococcales bacterium | reverse complement strand
TGATGGACGACAATTACTTTTGCAGGTCGACGACAACTACTTTTGCAGGTCGGCCGCCGTGCTGACGGCGCGTGGGAGAGTGGGCCCCGAGGCCCTCGTCGAGGGCTTGAGGAGCCCCGATGCTCAAGGACGCGCAGGTCAGGTTGCTGAGGAAAAAAGTGAAAGAAGGAAAGACGATCGTGGCCGCCGCGGCGGCCTCCGACATGAGCGAGCGAAGCGCGTACACCTGGAAGGCGGGTGCGCTGCCGAGTGAGACGAAGGGGGAGCGCCCCTGGCGGACGCGTCCGGATCCGTTCGAGGCCGTCTGGGAGACCGAGGTGGTGCCGCTGCTCGCGGCCGACGAGCGCGGCGTGCTCGAGGCCAAGACCGTGCTGACGGACCTGCGCCGTCGCCACGGTGAGAAGTTCAGCGAGGGGCACCTGCGGACGCTGCAGCGCCGCGTGCATGAGTGGCGGGCGCTGCAGGGGCCGGGGAAGGAGGTGATGTTCGAGCAGGAGCACAAGCCCGGGCGCGAGGGCGCGTTCGACTTCACGGACATGTCCGACATCGGGATCACGATCGCGGGCCAGGCGTTCGCGCACCTGATGTTCCAGTTCATCCTGAGCTTCAGCAAGTGGCGCTCGGTCGGGCTCGCGTTCACCGAGACGTTCGAGGCGGTGCTGCGCGGCCTCCAGGGCGCGCTCTGGGAGCTCGGCGGGACGCCCGAGGTCCTCCGCAGCGACAACCTGTCGGCGGCGACGCACCAGATCCCCGAGGGCGGACGCGAGCTCAACCGGCGGTTCGCGGCAGTGCTCGACCACTACGACGTGAAGTCGACGCGCATCCAGCCGCGGAAGTCCCACGAGAACGGGGTGGCCGAGAAGGCGAACGACATCTTCAAGTCGGCGGTCACACAGGCGCTGGTGCTTCGTGGCAGCTCGGACTTCTCGTCCGTCGACGCGTACATGGTGTTCGTCGGCACGATCCGCGACGAGATCAACGGGGGCAAGTGTGCGGCTCAGCTCGCGCTCGAGCGCGAGCGCCTCAGGCCGCTGCCGGCGAAGAAGCTCCCCGAGTACACGACGTACGTGGCCACCGTGCGGCAGTGGAGCACGATCCACTTCGCGCGGCGCGTGTACTCCGTCCCCTCGCGGCTCATCGGCGACGAGGTGGAAGTCCGCGTCCACCCCGACGTCGTCGAGGTCTTCTACCGACGGAAGCTGACGGCCACGATGCCTCGGCTGCGCGGGGACCGGTACCACAGCATCGACTACCGGCACGTGATCTGGTCGCTCGTTCGCAAGCCCGGGGCCTTCGCGCGGTACCGCTACCGCGAGGAGCTCTTCCCGACCTTCGTGTTCCGGCGAGCCTACGACGCGATCGTCGATGCGCGCGGGGAGCGAGCCGACGTCGAGTACGTGAGGATCCTGCACCTCGCGGCGAGCACGATGCAGTCCCGCGTCGAGGAGGTCCTCGCCGAGATGCTCGATCGCAAGGCGCGGATCGACTTCGTCACGGTGAAGTCGCTGGCGGCGCCCGAGAAGCCCACCATCCCCATCGTGAGGATCCCGGCGCCGGATCTCTCCGAGTACGACCAGCTCCTCGTGGGAGGTGCATCGTGACCGACTTCACCATGGACATGGGCGTCCGCCTGGCGGAGCTCCTCACGCGCTTCAAGCTTCCCACGCTGGGGGCCGAGGTGGTCCGGCGTTTCACCGACGCCGGACACGAGGGCGCGCTCCCGACGCTGCTCGAGGTGTGCGAGGCCGAGGCCGGCGAGAGGGGCCAGCGCCGTACTGAGCGCCTGCTGAAGGCCTCGCGCCTGCCTCCGGGAAAGACCTTCGACGCGCTCGATCGCGCGCGTCTCCCGCGCAACGTCGTCGGGAAGCTCGACGAGCTGGCGACAGGCGACTTCCTCGAACGCGGCGCCAACGTGCTCTGCTTTGGCCTCCCCGGCCGCGGAAAGACCCACGCTGCCTGCGCGCTCGGCCACGCGCTCGTCCAGCGAGGACACTCCGTTCTCTTCTTGCCGACGTTCCGCATCGTCCAGGAGCTCCTGGCCGCCAAGCGAGACCTCGCGCTTCCCCGCGCCCTGGCGCGCCTCGACGCGTTCGACGCGCTGATCCTGGACGACATCGGCTACGTCCAGCAGAGCGCGGACGAGATCGAGGTCCTCTTCACGCTGATGGCGGAGCGCTATGAGCGGAGGTCGCTCGTGATCACGAGCAACCTCGTCTTCGGGGAGTGGGACCGGATCTTCAAGAACCCGATGACGACGGCGGCCGCGATCGACCGCCTCGTCCACCACTCGGTCATCCTCGAGTTCGGCGGCAAGAGCAAGCGCGCCGACGAGGCCGAGCTCCGCTCGAACGGCCCGCTCGTCGAGGAAGCCACCCGATGACGCGCGCCAGGAGAACGAGAACGAGACGAGAGGGCTATGGACAGTGCCGCGTCGGTGGACAAGTGGACAAGGCGCCGTGGCGCCTCCGCGTGCCCGCCACCTCCAGGCGCTGCGCCTTGCCCACTTCCCCACCGCCGACTTGGAGAGCCGCAGGAGCGGCTCCCCACACTGCCCACAGCCCCTGCGACTGCGCCTAGAAATTCGGCGAGAAGCAGAGGCTGGCCGCCATGACCCAGGACACAACGACAACTACGCCGAGGAGGAACGACAAACTAGACGACGACAACTATCGAGCCGGAAAACCCTGGCGGGAACCTGCAAGAATAGTTGTCGTTAACATGCAGAAGTAGTTGACGCCGATCAGGAGAACCGTCGCCTCCGGGCTTGACCCCTCCAGGATGACCCCGTCGATCATCTGGATCGGGCCAGCGATCCTGAAGACTCCTGGCAGCAGACGCACGACGGAATGGCCGGCCGTATGCGCGTCCCGGATCCAACTCGTGATGAGATCTGACTTGTCGAGGCTCGGGGCGTGGACCGCCGAGCCCGTGCCGACGGGCCCTGCGTGGTCGTTGCCGTAGGTGAAGAACTCCTCGGCGGGCGAAGTGGGAGGACTCATCGATTCTCCTTGGTCCGGGTCATGGACTTCTCGCGCACCGCGCGCCGACGCGGACGCCCGGGTGGGGCTCCGAGCCGCTTTGTGTCGCGACACGCTGGGGCGCGGGATCGAGCCACGCATCGTACGGCGGCACGGGAAACGCGTTGGGCGGGTACTCCATCGCCGCGAAGCTCGCGCTTCGCACTGCCCTGTACGATCCGACCCACGTGAACCCACGCGGCGGGAACCGTGCGCAATTCACACATGGAAGCAGTGGGACGTCGTCCTCCTCGTTGTTCGGGCTGTCGTCCACGACCCACTCGGCCAGGTTGCCCGAGAGATCGGCGTGGCCCCACCTTCCGTCCCCCTTGGGGGACCTGGAGCCGCCGCGTGCCACGGTCATGACCGGCAGTCCTCCGGCTTTGCCGCCGTAGACGGCATACGACGAGTCGATGACGGTCGACGTGGGGGGGACGGACCACGGGTACACCCGCTGCTCGTTCCCCCCGGAAGCGGCGTAGTTCCACTCGGCCTCGGTCGGCAGACGCCCCCCGTCCCAGATGCAGAAGGCGTAAGCGAGGTACCAGGATAGCCAATTCATCGCCCTGTTCTCGTTTTCGCTGAGCGCATCGGTCCAACTCACGTACCTCCCCCCGGCGGCAGCCGTGCTGCTCAGGTCGTTCAGCAGCTCGGCTCGAGTCTGCAGATGATAGTTCCAAGAGCCCGACCACCCCGGATCCGCCGGGTTGTTCGGGTTCTTCCCGTCACCCTCCCGAGGAAGGTTCCCGGGGTACCCGGCCACGAAGGCGCGAAACCGTCCCACGGTGATCTCGTACTTGTCGAGCCGGAAGTCGCTGATCGCGGCCTCGTACTTCGGGTTCAGCGTGTGGGGTCCGTAGCCGCCGGTCACGGTGGGTACGCCGTCATAGTTCCGCTTGAACGTCCCCCCCGGCACGAGGAGGCTCGTTGAGCAGTCGTCCGTACCGAGGGGACCGCACGCTGGGCCGATCGCGCCGGCGTCCTCCGGCTGGGACGACACGTCCGGCTTTGGACCCACCGCGTCCGGCAACCCGAGCCCGGTGAGCGGGGGATCGCCGCCCTGGGGCGCGGGCGCCGCACGCCCCAAAGAATCTTCCTCGACGCCGCCCATGCACGAGACGGCGGCCACGGGCAAGCACACCAGCAACGCGGTGAGAGATCTCGGGGTCATGGGCGCTCCTTGAGGCATTTGCCGGAGCTGTGGACGCAAGGGGGGTGCCCGACAAGCGGGTGCGCAGGACGCTCGATCCGCCGGCCTCCACGAGCGATTGCCCGTGGCCGAGGCGCCAGGGCACTGACACCCGTCAGGTCACTGACGCTCCCCACCGCGCGCCCCACCCGTCAGGTCGGGAGCAGGACGGCGCCGGCGGCGATGGTGACGCTCGCAGCGACTGTTCCGTTGCCACCGCGGGTGGAGAACCTCGCGACGACCCTGATGCCCGGGATGGCGAGAGTGAAGGGAGACGCCGTCGTGTAGAGGTTGCCCGGATCGTTCGTCGACGCGAGCGCCGTGTTCCCCAGCGCCGTCGAGCCCGTGAACTGCCCCTGCCCCGACGGCTGGACGAGCCCGGACGGTCCCGCCGGGTACGCGACGAGCTGCACGTCGACGTCGGCCGCGAGCGCTGTGAAGAGGCAGAAGTACAGCCCCGACGTCTTGAAGTTGGACCCTTCGATGAAGTGGGCGATCTCGATCTCGATGGGGTTGCCGCCTATCGCGATCGCGGGGTACGCGATCTGCGTGGGCACAGACAGGATCTCTTTCAGCACGGTCCCCTTCCTTCCGGTGGCGGTTCGGATCAGGACGAGGGAGCGTCCGACCGCCCACGGCCCCCCCGCGCGGAGCCAATCTCCGCAGGCGGTGAGAGTAGGATTTTTTTTCCTTGCCGCTACGGTGCTTGCCTTGGTCCCGAAGCCCGTCGAGGCGGTGCTGGTCCTCGACGCCGCGAGCGGCGCTCAGCCCTTCGTGGACGCGAACGCGGCGAACCGCGCCACCAGCTCCTCGAGCGCCTTCTTGGTCTTCTCGTCGACCAGGGTGCCCTCCTCGTCGAAGACCTGCGACGCGTTCGCCACGTACAGGACCTTGCCGGACCACAGGCGGGCGCCGAGCATCCGGAACACGGGAAGCCACGCTGCCTGCGCGAGGCGCGTGCCGCCCGGGCCGCCCGAGGCGCCCATCAGGACGACGGGCCTGTCGCCGAAGACGCGCGCGACGTCCTTCGCGGGGCGCGAGAGCCAGTCGATCGTGTTCTTGAGCACGCCCGGGATCGCGTTGTTGTACTCGGGGGTCGCGATCAGGAGGCCGTCCGCGGCGGCGATCCGGTCCTTCAGCTCCGTGACCGCAGCCGGGACGCCTCGATCTCGCTCGACGTCGCCGTCGTAGAGAGGGACGCCCGAGATCGCCGCGATCTCCAGCGTGGTGCCCGACGGCGCGAGCGCCGAGGCGGACCGCAGGAGCGCGGTGTTGAACGACTTCGCCCGGAGACTGCCCGAGATGCCGATGATCCGCGCCATGGTCCCCGTCTATCACAATGACGCGATGTTGCCGTGGACCGCCGGCGTCGCTCGCCAGGAAGCCGTCCGGCGGGGGACGGGCCCGGAGTCCGTCAGGCCCGTCCCCGAGTCGGTCCCAGGTTCGAGACGCAGGCGATCGGCGTGGCGATGACGTGGAGGTAACGCGGGCAGGTCGTGCCGCCGAACGAGACCGTGGTCACCGACGTGGAGATCACCGAGATCGTGCGCGAGGAGCCCGCGGTGAGGGGTGGGACACCGTCGCGGAGCCGCCCCGCCGCTGGATCTACGGCGGCGGGAGCGGGTCCGCGTAGACGTCCGCCACGGGGAGCTCGCAGCCGAGCGAGACGAGCTTCGCGGACTCGCCGTCGCGCGCGATGTGACGTGACCAGCTCCCGTCGCTCTCGCGGCGGACGATCTCCACCTCGCGCCGATCGTGCGAGACGAGCACGACCTCCGCGAGCGACGGGATCTGCTTGTAGCTTCCGAGCTTGTCGCCTCGATCGTAGTCCTCGGTCGACGGGCTCAGCACCTCGACCAGCACGCGCGGGTTCAGCGCCGTGTGACCCTTCTTGTCGGCGGGATCGAGCTCGATGGGGCCGCAGATCACGGTCAGATCGGCGTACGTACCAAGCCCGGTGGCGAGGACACGAACGCGCAGATCCGGACTGAACACGCCGCGGGGCTTACCGCTCAGCGCGTCCCTCAGGAGCCCGCCCACGTTCATCGTGATCCGCGCATGGGCGGGCGTGCCTCCGGACATCGCGAAGACCTGGCCCTGCATGAACTCGTGCTTGGTCCCGCTGTCCTCCTCGATCTGGAGGTAGTCGTCGAAGGTCAGTCGATGGTGACGTGCATGCGCCATCCCGGCGGGAGCATAGCACAGCGCTCGAGCTCCTCGGTCTCGTGAGAGGGCGAGAGCTCGCCCATCGAGCCGTCGATCAGCTCCCAGCGCTCCGGGTGGTGCCTCGGGTACACGTCCGGCTCGACGGAGACGAGGAGCTCCTCGGGCGCGTCCGGGAACTGGCCCGGCACCGCCTGGCTGCCCACGACGACGATCTCGTCGTCGTCCGAGATCGTCGACGCGGCGCGGATGATGTGCTCCAGCTGCGCGCGCTTCACGGGAGCGGCTCCCGCAGGATGCGCCAGCGCGTCCGTGCATCCAGCACGCCTGCGAAGGGGCTCACCTGCCGGAGATCGTGCATGCGCTCGGACGGCTCGACGAGGCGCTAAGCGAGCTCTCCCAGGGGCCGCGCGAGCAGCTCGGCCCACGCGTCGACGTACGAAGGCGCGACGGATCGGCTCGCGAGCCAGGACGCGACCCGCACGCGTGCCCGGGCGACCAGCTCCGGGTTGGCGAGCAGCCGGCTCGCCACGGCAGCGTGGAGGCGGACGCTCCGCTCCTGGGCGATCTCGTGAGGGACGAGCTGAAGCGCAGCGCGGGGTGCAGCTGCGGCCCGGTCAGCCTCATCGGGAGCACCACCGTCTTCGATCTCGGCCCCGAGATCCCGCCCAGCGCCTTCGCGCCGGTGACCGTCGTGCTGAAGTGACGCACATCTCGCGCCGGGCCAGGTAGGCTCTCGGGCTGGATGCGCGCGTCCTTCTCGTCCAGCAAGCTCTTCCCGGCCGGGGTCCTGGTGCACGGCATCGAGCTCGACACGCCCTCGGAGGCCACGCTGCTCGCGTTCGACGGGATCGGCATCCCGGCGTCGCTGGAGAAGGCCGTCCTCAAGCGCCGCGTCGACTTCGCCGCGGGCCGCTTCGCCGCGCGGGCGGCCATGCGGGCGTGCGTGCCCGAGGTCGCGGAGCTCGCGATCCCGCTCGGCGCCGACCGCGCGCCCATCTGGCCGCGAGGCGTCACCGGCTCGATCGCGCACACGGCGGGGTTCGCCGTGGCCGCAGTGGCGAGAACCGACGCAGCGAGCGCGATCGGGATCGACGTCGAGCGATGGATGCGCGCGGGGGCCAGCGACCGGGTCGCCGATCACATCACGCACGGCGACGAGCTCGACACGCTCGTCCGCGCGAGCGAGTGGGGAGAGAACGAGGCGCTGACGCTCGTGTTCTCGGCGAAGGAGAGCGTCTACAAGTGCCTCTACCCCGAGGTCCAGCGGTGGTTCGGGTTCCATGACGCGCGCGTCGAGGCGATCGACGAGGAGGCCGGCGCCTTCGTCGTGCGGCTGCTCGTCCCCCTGACGCCGTCGCTCCCGGCCGGGCTCCGGCTGCACGGCCGGTTCGAGCGGCGACCCGAGGTGCTGATGACCGGCATGGCGCGGCCTCACGCGCACACCGGGACATAGCGGCTCGGTCACCTACACATGGGCCCGGTGCGTGTCGGCGACACGTGGACGCGCTTCACCGCCGTCGCCTTCCTCCCGGCGCGGTCCTGGGTCTTCACCGTGATGTCGAGCGGCTTCCCGAGGAAGTCGGCGATCTTCGCTCCGGCCACGTCGAGCTGGAAGCGAACGCCGACCAGCTCGCACGCGCCCCCGCCGGCGGGCGACCATGTGTAGGGGAACACGGTCGGGAGCACCGTTGCGCTCTCCCCCGGCACCACGGCGGTGAGCACGGTCGACGTGCCCGACTGCGAGATGTCCCTCATCCGCAACGACAGCCACAGGTGGTGCCCGCCCTGCGGTCCACATTCCACGGCCAGCGTCGTGTTGTCCGCGAGCGGGGCCATCGCGTCCTGTCCCTGCCCGATCTCGAGCTGACCGGAGGCGCCGGCGCCGCACTGGCTCGGTGGGTTCATGGCCCAGTCGCGCCGGTAGTCGGGGAGGTCCACGAGCTCGTCTGCGCGGCACTTGCCCCCGATGCAGGTCTCGCCCGACTTCTCGCACGTCGGCCCCGACACGCCGCTGCCGCCGAGGAGCGCGAACGTGTTGCACCGCACCTCGAGGGACATGTACGCGAGCACGGTCCGGCCCTTCACGAAGCGCGTGGTCGCGCGGCGCGTGACCACCGTCGCCTCGTTCATGACGCCGCGCACGGTGATCTCGACCGGCGCGTCGGGCTTGTCGCGCGGGGCGGACACGCGCGTCTCGTGGGGGAGCGGCGACGGTGCCGTCGCGTCGAGCGTCTCACGGGCGGCGACCAGGCCGTCGACCTTCACCACGATCTCCCAGCTCGTCAGGCGGTACCCTTCGTTCGCGAAGTCCTCGGCGTCGAGACCGACGACGAGCTCGGTGCTCGCGTCCTTGGGGATGGTCTTCGACGGGTCGGACTCGCCGGGGTTCGCGGGGGTGGAAGGCTTCGCCGGCGCTGGAGCGCTGGAGGTCACCGGCGCGGACGAGCTGCAGGCCACAACGAGCAACGCAGCAAGCGCGACAGCGAGGACGGGCTTCGACATGGGCGGCCGGTTAGCAACGCTCGTGCCGGAAGGAAAGGCGCCATTTCGCGCCTCCTCCGCGGGCGTGGAGCGTGCCATCGTGTGCCGTACCTGGGACCGGCTGTCCGTGTCCGCCGTCTGGCCTACCCCACCCGGCGCCGCTCCCCGATGTCCTCGAGCAGCACGTCCGTCGCCCTCTCGCTCATCATGTAGATCGGCACGACGATGAAGAAGCCCGGGATCTTCGGGAACACCGAGGCGTCGACGACGCGGAGGCCCGTCGTCCCACGTACGCGGAACCGGCTGTCGAGCACAGCGGTCGGGTCGTCGGCCTTGCCCATCTTGCACGTGCACGAGGCGTGGTGGCCCCACGACTCGTTCTTCACGAACTCGCGGAGCTGCTCGCGGGTCTTGTAGGTCGGGCCAGGCACCTGCTCCTCGTAGCGGCCGCCGATGAGGGGGACGCCGACGAGCATGAGATCGGCCGTGTGCTTCCCGATCTCGCGCGCGACCAGGATCCCGTCGACGACCGCGTCCACGTCGCGCTGGCTCGCGTTGCCCTCCCGCGTGCCCTCGTCGAAGTACTTGAAGTTGATCTCGGGCACGTCCCTGGGATCGCTCGTCTTCAGCGTGACCGTGCCGGCCGTGTTGTGGGTGTGCGCCTTGAGGACCGCCCACGTGAAGTGCTTCTTGTCCCTCGTGGCGTCCCTCGAGTACCCCGGGTAGTACCCCTTGAAGAACGCGGGGCCGCCGAAGACGAAGAGGTCCGGATCCTGGTCGGCCGTGCTCGAGCGCTTGACGATGCAGGCCGCGATGCCGTTGGTCGTGTAAGGGCCGTCCGCGGTGCGCCACTTGTCGAGGCACGGATCGCCGGTGCTCGCGCCGAACGTGCACTTGTTGACGAGCGCGAAGTTGTCCTTCACCTCGGAGATGACGCCGACCTCGTACCGGTCCTGGAGGTTCGTGCCCACGCCGGGGAGGTCGACCTTCACGGGGATCCGGAGGGCGGTCAGCTCCTCCCTCGGGCCGACGCCGGACAGCTTCAGGATCTGCGGCGTGTTGAACGCGCCCGCCGCGAGGATGACCTCGCGCTTGACCGTGAGCTTCTGGCGCACGGGGTTCGCGTCGGAGGGGTTGGGATCCGCGCGGTAGAGGTGCTTGCCCTCCATGTACTCGACGCCCGTCGCCTTGTACTTGCCCTGGGCGTCGGGCCGCTCCGAGAAGAGGACGCGCGTGACGAAGATCCCCGTCTTGATCGTCAACGGGAAGCCGCGACGCACGGTGTCGAGGAGGAACTCGCGCGGCCCGTTGCGGCGGCCGTCGCCGTTCACGGCGAGCGGCATCTGGTAGAGGCCCTCCTTCGCGTCGCGGGCCGCCCCCGGCGCGTTGAGGTCCCGGTTCATGAGGCCGAGGAGCTGGCCGATATCGCCGAGGAGGCCGTGGCCCGCGGTGATGGCCGCCGCCTTGACGATCTGGAGGATCTTGAAGTCGGCAAGGCCGAGGCGCGCGTCCGCCTTGTTGACGCCGAGCCAGCCGCGGAGGCCGTGCCCGGTGGTGTCCGCGTTCATCGAGAGGTACTCGCAGCGCTCGAGGATCTCGTAGTAGCGGCGCATGTTGCCGGCTCGGTACGAGTCGTCGCCCGTGATGTCTGCGAGCGTGTTTCAGTCGCTCTCGTGCGGGTACACGGTGACCATCGCGTTGTGGGCCGTGCAGCCGCCGAGCGTGCCGGCGCGCGGGTAGAGGATGCCCTTCGCGACGCGCTTCGAGTCCTTCGCCGCGCGCGCCTCGTCCGAGTAGTGCTTGACGAAGAAGTCCCACTTCATCGACGGATCCTCCGTCGACTTCACGTGGAAGGCGGGCACCTGGTAGATGTCGGTGCCGCCGCGATCCTCGCCTGCCTCGAGGAGCAGGACCTTGTGGCCCGCGCGCGCGAGGTTCGCGGCGAGCGGGCCGCCGCCGGCGCCCGATCCGACCACCACGTACTCGAAGCCGCTGAGGCCGAGCGCGTTGTCGCCGCTCTCGTCGTCGGCGGTCTCGGTGGTGCAGCCGGTGGTGACCTTCGCCCCCGTCGCGAGGCCGGTCGCGGCCAGGAACTTCATGAACAAGCGGCGGTGAATCGACATCGGAAAGCCCTCCAGGTCCCGCGTCCGGCTATCGCACGGCAACACGTGCGCAGGCTGGAAACGGGCGCGAATCTTGCGCTTTTCTCCCACACGGTCGTACCCGGATGGGCGATCGGGTTTCCATGTATGTTCGGGCGATGCTCCGTGCGCTCGCCGTGCTCCTCTTCGTCGCAGCGGGTGCCCTCGCGCTCCAGGGTTGCAACGCGTCGTGCGCGGCGATGGACGTCCGCGGCGTGAGCGCGCAGTGCAGCGGGGGCGCGAAGGGGTACATGTGGACGGGGACGGGGTGCATCTACACGCGCGCCTGCAACTGCACGGGCGCGGACTGCCAGCGGCTGTACTCGACGCAGGACGCGTGCGAGACGGCGCACATCCACTGCAGCGCGAGGTGACGGCGAGCCACGGGCACGCTCCGGCGCGTGCGCCCGCGTGGTACGATCGGTGTCGATGGTCGCCTCGCCGGGCAAGCGTGTGACGGTCGACGCCCTCGACAGCTTCGACGACGACGATCGCGTGGAGATCATCAACGGCGGCATCGTGCGCGAGGCGATGACCACGTTCGAGCACAGCGACGCGCAGCTCGGCATCGGGACGGAGGTGCGGAGCCGCTTCGGCGGTCGGGGTCCCGACGGGCGCGGGTGGTGGATCGGGACGGAGGGCACCGTCGTCTACGGGAACGACCAGGGGTACCGGCACGACCTCGCCGGGTGGCGCAAGGAGCGCGTCACGAAGAGGCCCTGCGGTCCGCGCATCGGCGAGCGGCCGGACTGGGTCTGCGAGATCCTCTCGAAGAACCGGAGCAAGGATCTCGTCGAGAAGCGCGCGGTCCTCCACGAGCACGGCGTGCCTCACTACTGGATCATGGACCTCGCGCCGCCGAGGCTCACCGTGCTGCGGCATCACGCCGATGCGTACCTCCTCGTGGCCGAGCTCGCGCCGGGGGATCGGGCACGGATCGAGCCGTTCGAGGCCGTCGAGCTCGAGGTCGCGCGGCTGTTCGGGGACATCGAGGAGGAGTGAGCGACTTGGCCATGAGCCGCGCTCGGTAGCGGATGATCAGTTCGGCGACGCCGTCACCGGAGCCGAGGGTGCGCTCGTGCCCGCGGAGTTCGTCGCGGTGACCGAGACGCTGTAGGCGACGCCGCTCGCGAGGCCCGAGATCGAGCACGCGAGGGCGCCCGTCGTGGTGCAGGTCTTCGTCGGCTGCCCCACGGCCGTCGCGATGGCGGTGTAGCCGGTGATGGGGGAGCCGCCGGTGGAGGCCGGCGCCGTCCACTTCACCTGGAGCTCGCCTGGGGAGCCGACGGCGGTGATCTTGCGGATGCGCCGGTTGGCCGTGTCCGCAACATAGATGGTGCCGTCAGCACCCACCGCGATCCCGTAGGGATGAGCGAAATTCGCCGCCGTGCCGGTCCCGTCGGTCCACGCCTGCGCGCCGGAGCCCGCCACCGTCGTCACCTCACCTCCAGGCGTCACGCGCCTGATCCGGTTGTTCGAGCTGTCCGCCACGTACACGTTCCCGAAGGAGTCCACCGCGACGCCCCACGGGTAGTTGAAACTGGCGCTCGCGCCTGTGCCGTCAGCAAAGGTCGCGACCCCGGAGCCCGCAAGGGTCGTGACGACCCCAGCCGCGCTGACGACGCGAATCTTGCAGGCGCCCGTGTCAGCCACGTACGCAGTGCCGGTTCCATCGACCGCAATGCCGGCCGGACCGGTGAAGCTCGCGTTCGTGCCGGTGCCGTCGGCACTCCCGGCCGCACCCGACCCCACCCACGTCGTCACGACCCCCGCTGGGCTCACCTTCCGTATTCGGTTGTTCGACTGATCGGCCACGTACACCGTCCCGGCCGCATCGACCGCGATGCCGTGTGGCCCGTTGAACCGTGCTGCGGGTCCGGCGCCATCCGCGTACCCCCCAAGGCCCCCGGGAGCCCCGCTGCCGGCCAAGGTCCCCGTCACGCCGGTCGCGGAGGCCACCCGACGAACTAGGTTGTCGCCGTCGCCAATGAAGAGATTCCCAGTCGAGTCCCGGCCCATGCCCCGCAGCTGCCAGAACTGAGCATCGGCGCCCTTGTTGCTGTCAACGTACCCTCGGTTGCCCGATCCCGCGATCGTGGTCACATCGCCCGCCGCCGACACCTTGCGAATGCGCCAGTTGCTGTCGTCGGCCACGAAGACGTTCCCGCTCGGATCCACCACGATCCCCCACGGGGTCCTGAAGAGCCCTGCAGGGCCCGGCCCATCGGCGAACCCGGGGCTCGAGCCCGCGAGCGTCGTCACCGCGCCCACACCAGGCAGCGCCGCGGCTGCGATGCCCGTCGGTGTTCCAGGCGCCCCCGCCGCCACGCTCCCGTCCACCGGCACCACTGCCCCGTCCGGCAGCACCACGAACCCACCGTCAGCGAGAGCTGCGCCGCAATCACACGGCCCGTACGTGCCGCTCGGGAGGCACACCTGCCGGCTCGGACACCCTCCCGGCCCGCTGCACGCGGCCGAGGCACCGGGCACGCAGCTCGCCGGCTTCGATCCCAGGTCTTCACTGCCCGTGCACGCCGCGAATGCGACGCCGAAGACCGCAACGACCAGCCCCGCTCGCACGCCAACCAGCTTCATCGCGACCTCCGGATCCCCCTACCTTGTCGTTGATACCCTGAATCCGTCACGGCACGCCTCCTTTCCTCTCGGGCGGGTCGAGCGCCGGAAGCAGTACGCTCCTCGGGAACGCCCGGCGGAACGCGGCGACCTTCCCTTCGGCCTCGGCGTTCTGCCCCACGGCCCGGAGGGCATGGATCCATACCACCTCGCGCTCCTCGGCGAGCTGGCCGTTCGGCCATCTCCGCTGATGTCCCTCCACGGTGGCGACGGCGGCGGCCGGATCGCCGCTCGTCAACGAGGCGCGGGCGGCGTCGAGCACCTCGCGCTCTCGCGTGAGATCGCCGCGCGGATCCCCGACTGGCTTCGCGGAGCCGGTCACGCTCGCAGCAGGAGCGACCGGTGGCAGGCTGGTGGCGGACGCCGCGGAGACCACAGCGACCGCGCTCGACGCCGCCGGGGCGCTCGGCTCGACGGGAGCGTTCGGGATCGAAGGGGACGAGGTCACGATCGGCCGACGCTCCAGCGGCGTCGCGCGGCGCATCGCAAGGCCTCCGACGACTGCACCCGCCAGGAAGGTTCCGACCGCGATCGCGGTCACCGCCCGCGCTCCGAGCACCACGGTAGCGCCACCCGCACCCGCCGACCCCGCGCCGACCGGAGCAGGCGGGCTGACGTCGCCCTTGCCTCCTCCCCCACCACCGGCTCCTCCACCGAGCGCGACCGCCATCTCGACCTTGCCTAGCACCGCCGCCTTCAGCTCGCCGTCTTCCGGATACCCGAGCTTCTCCCGCTCGAGCACCTCCGCGATCTCCGGCGGCAGCGCCTCCACCCCGCGCTCGCTCACGACGCCACCCCTTTGCCCTCGAGCCGCTTCGCCGCTTCGCGGAAGTCCTCCCTCGCGAGCCGCAGCCGCGAGTAGACAGTGTTCAGGGGCGCCTTCGTGATCTCCGCGATCTCGGGGGCGCCGAAGCCCTCGAGGTCGTGCATCACGAGCACGGTCCTCCGGTCGAAGTCGAGGTCCGCGAGCACCCGCAGGACGAGATCGCGCGCCTCACCGTTCGCATCCGCCGGGTCGGCGCGCACGTCCGCGTCGACATGCGGCGCCCGGTTTCGCGCGAGCCGCCGGTAGTTCGCGGCGAACCGGAGCGAGAACGAGAAGAGCCACGGCCGCGGGGGCCGCGCTGGGTCGAGCTCCCCGATCCGGCGGTGCACTGCGACGAAGAGCTCCTGCGCGACGTCGGCGAGATCGGCTTCATGCACCCCGAGGCGTCTCAACGAGCGGCACACGTTCCCGAACTCCGATTCGAAGAGGCTCCTGAACGCGCTGGACAGGACAGCATGCCTCACCTCCTCCGTGGTTGTCACCTCGCGCTCCGATCCGTCACAGGAACTTCGTCAGGAGGGCGATCGAGACGCCGCCGAGGAGCTCGGGCGCGGTCCACACCGGAGCCCCGTCGATGTGGAGGGTCATCCGCACGAGCGGGAGCGCCCCCTCGACCGCACCGCGGAGCGCGAAGGTCGAGCCGAGGGGAAGCGTGTAGGCGCCGCGGAGGCCCGCCGCACCGTAGGTCGACGTGCGGAGCGTCGGCGTCACGACGTCGGACGAGCGCGACTGGAAGGCGCCGAGGCGTACGAGGACGCAGCCGCTCAGGCCGCCGAGGTGCGCGCATGGGGCGAGCGCGGCGGAGTAGACGGTGACGTCGACCCGATCCCCGGTCGGCACGCGGGTGTCCCCCACGGTGGTCTCTCCGCGACCGGAGAGCTCGAGCGAGAGGCTGTTTCGCTGGAGGGTCACGCCGACGTCCGCGCCGAGAGTGGGCCCGGGCGCGACGCCGACGCTCGCGGATCCGCCGACGCCGCCGAGGAGAGACACCCGCGCAGGCGGCGCGGACGGTACGGACGGCGGTTGCGCCGGAGGCGTGGGCGGTGGCTCGTCGCGCTCCCGGATCACCAGGACCGTCGGCGGAGTGGGCGACACGGGAGGCGGTGGCTCGCGCCCCTCCGCCTTCGCGAGGGTGCGGCCCGGGTCGAGGGCCATCGCGACCGTCGTGGCGATCGCGGTCGCAAGGGCCTCGCAGCGGTCGATCTCGCCGGAGAGGACGCGCGTTCCGGAGGATGCCTGGCCACGGTCGATGACGGCGCGACCCACGAGCTTGTCGCTCTGCTTCGAGACGTCCACCGTCACTTTCACCCGTGCGCCAGCCTGGAAGGGATCGTACCCGAGCCGCGCGATGACGAGATTCCGGAACGACGCCTCGTCCGGACAGTCGGGCTCGCTGGCCTTGAAGGCGAGCTCGGCACGGGCGCGATCGGGGTCAGCGCGAACCGAGGATGCCGGGGCGAGGATCGCCGTCGCAAGGATGGCCATCCGTACCCGCGCAGCTCCCCGCATGCGTTCACCTTACACGTGGCGGAGCCGGCGATGCCAGGGCGCGCAGGCCGGCGACGCCGCTGCCCGAGAGCCGCCTTCCCGCCGTCCGCGCCCGCCGTCCGCCGTCCGCGCCCGCCGTCCGCCGTCCGTGCCCGCCGCCTTGACGCGCGCGCGATCCTCCTTACCCTGTCCCCTCGAGCTCCGGCGCGGAGGGAGACGTTCCCCCGCGTGCGGTCTCGGGCGTGAGGCAATCCCCACGCTCCCCGAAACCCCGCCGGGCGGCCTTGGCGCCCCCCGCGAGAGGAGACACGACACATGCATCCTGCATTCATGTTCTGGAGACACGCGCGCCGTGGCCACTGCGAGACGGAGGGCGGCCCGGCCGCCAGCTGCGGGCCCGGCTTTCAAGGGGGTTTCCGCGGCGGTGGGCGCTTCAACGATGGGCGCGGACACGGCCCCGGTGGCGACGACGGAGGCGGCTTCGGCGTCCGGAGGCCGCTGCGCTTCCTGGCGCACAAGCTCGACCTGTCGGAGGAGCAGGTCGGCGACCTCGCGAAGATCCTCAACGAGCTCAAGACCGAGCGGGCCCAGGCGGAGGTCGATCACCAGCGCGCCGTCAGCGCCTTCGCCGACGCCGTCGAGGGCGACGCGTTCGACGCCGCGCGCGCGGCCGAGGGCGCCGGCGTGCGCGAGGCCTCGAACGCCCGCGTGAAGGACGCGGTGCTGAAGGCGCTCGGCCGCATCCACGGCGTCCTGACGAAGGAGCAGCGTCAGAAGTTCGCGTACTTCGTGCGGACCGGCGTGCTCTCGATGTAGGCCGCGATCCCGCGCTTCGACCGGTGCCGTGTTAGGCTCGGGGTGTGACCCAGGCCGCGCGGTACCTCGATCCCCTGGCGCCACGGTGAGGCCCCCGGCCGTCACGCGGGCCGTGCTCGGGCTCGGGCTCGGGCTCGGCGCCGCGGGGTGCACGCCCTCCCCCACGACACCCGCCGCCATCCAGCGCGAGATCGCGCGGAGCCCGAAGAACACGGCCACCGTCGTCATCTTCACCGACTTCCAGTGCCCGTACTGCCGGCGCGCGCACGCGGCCCTCGCGCCGCTGCTCGCCGAGCAGGCCGGGCGCGTCCGCGTCGTCGTGAAGCACGTGCCGCTCCGGATCCACCCGCGAGCGACCGACGCGGCGCGCGCGTCGGTGTGCGGCGAGCGCCTCGTCCGGGATCCGGCCGCCCTCGATCACGCCCTCTTCTCGGCCGACCGCCTCGAGCCCGGCGATCTCGTCGATCTCGCCGCTCCGCTCGGGGCACCGCGAGAGGCGTTCGAGGCGTGCCTCTCCGCCCCGGAGACGTCGGCGCGCATCGTCTCGGACATCGCGGAGTTCGACGCGCTCCGTGGGGAGGGCGTGCCGCTCGTGTTCGTGAACGAGGTCCGCTTCGACGGCGCGGCGCAGGCCGAGGAGTACCGCCGCGCGTTCTCCCGATGACGCGAGCACGGGCGCGATCGGGAAAAACCCGGTAGGATGTGCCCATGCCCTGTGCCCCCGGGTCGAGATCGCGCGGCGCCGCCGCCCGCCGGACCTCCATGGTCGCCGTCGGGGCGTGCGCCCTCACCGTCACCGCGTGGGCGTGCGCCGTGGGGTACACGGAGGCACCGACCGACGAGCCCTTCGGGACCGCGACGGAGGCCGACTCCGGCAAGGTCCCGACCGCGACGCCGACGGCCTCGACCGACGCGGGGCAGATCGTCATCGTCGACAGCGGGGTCGAGCCCAAGGACGCCGGCGCGGGCGACAGCGGCGCGCCGCCGCCGTCGTGCAAGGCGACCAACACCTGCATGGTGGCCACGACCCTGGCCGCGGTCAGCGGCGACACGGGCAGCACGATCCGCAACGCGACCGGCGAGAAGTCCGAGTGGCTCGTGGTCCGCATCACCGAGGACGACAACAGCGTCATCGGCGCCAAGCTCCGCGCGAAGGTCGAGCTCACGTCCACACCCAGCTCCAACTACGATCTCTTCGTGTACGTCCCGGGGAGCGACAAGCGCGAGTGCACCTCGGTGACGAAGTCGTCGACGTCCACGGGCACGACCGACACCGTCAGCGTCGACTGGGGCGAGGGCAGCGTGGCGAACGGCGGCGACGACAGCCGCCCGATCACGATCGAGGTGCGACACGTGTCCGGCCTCTGCGACGCGAGCCACAAGTGGACGCTCAAGGTCACCGGCAACAACTAGGACGGAGCCGCGGGCGCGCCCTCCTCTACGCCGCGCTCCTCGCCGCGTGCGGTGGGAGCCGCACCGCGCCGCCTGCCGAGCCCCCGCGGGCGACCGCCGCCGAGACGCGCGCCGGAGTGACGTTCCTCCACGACGACTATCCGCGCGCCCTCGCGAAGGCCCGGGCGGAGCGCAAGCTCCTCTTCGTGGACGCGTGGGCGCCGTGGTGCCACTCGTGCCTGTCGATGAAGGCCTACACGCTCCGCGCGCCCGAGCTCGCCACCCTCGAGCGTGACTTCGTGTTCCTCGAGATCGACACCGAGCAGCCGGCCAACGCCGCCTTCGTCGAGAAGCACACGAACCGTGTCTGGCCCACCCTCTACGTGATCGATCCCGACGGTGAGCGCGCGCGCCTCGTCTGGCCGGGTACGGCGACCGCGCCCGAGCTCGCCGCGCTCCTCGCAGACACGCGCGCCGCCGTGCGGGACGCACGAGAGGACAGCCCCCACGCCGCCCTCCTCCGGGCGAGCACGCTGGTCCAGGAAGAGAAGTTCGACGACGCGCTGGCGACGTACCGCCCGCTCCTCGGCCACGCGAGCCCGGCGATCCGCGCGCGCGCCAGCGAGGCCATGACGACCCTCCTGTCCTCGCGCGATCGCCACGCCGAGTGCGTGGACGTGGCCTCGCGCGCGCCGGAGACCCTGCCCAGGGGGAGCTCGCTCGCCACGGCGATCGTGAACGGCCTCTCGTGCGCAGCCGAGGATGCTGCGCTGGACGCGACCCGCCTCGTCGACGCGGCGCGCGTCATCCTCGAGGCCCCTGGGACGAGGGGCGCGCTGCTCGCCGACGATCGCTCCGGGATCTACGAGGCGCTCGTCGAGCTCCAGGGCAAGCGCAAGCGCCCCGCCGAGCGGCTCGAGACGGCGCGCGCGTGGGCGCGCTTCCTCGACGCGGAGGCCCAGGCGGCGCGAACGCCGGAGGAGCGCATCGTCTTCGACTGGCACCGCGTGCTCGCGTACGAGGCCACGGGAGAGGCCGCGCGCGCGATCCCGATGCTCGAGGCGAGCGCGCGCGACTTCCCGCGCGACTACAGCCCGTGGGCGAGGCTCGCGCGCGTGCACCTCGCGCGCGGGCACCTCGCGGAGGCGCACCGCGCGATCGATCTCGCGGCGGAGCGCGTGTACGGTCCGCGCACGCTGCGCGTCGCGGCCGTGGCCGCCGACATCGCCGAGGCCGAGAAGGACCCCGCGCGAGCGCGCGCCCTCCTGGAGAAGGCCATCCGGGCAGCCGAGCCCATGCCGCTCTCCCCGGCCCAGAAGAAGCTCGTCCGGGATCTGGTGAAGCGCGTGGAGAGGCTCTCCCTGACCACCAAGTAAGGGAGTGTGGGCGCAAGTCCTCTCGCGACGTACTCGCGCCGGCTCGCGAGCACTGGCGGCGGCGTCGAAGATCGTGGCGTGATCGGCCCAGGCACGGTAGCTGCTTTCGCCCGACCGCCATGCAAGGAGCCTCCCTCACCCCGCGCCTCACGATCCCGGTCGCCCTCTCTGCCGCTCTCCTCGCTGGCGCCTGTTCGTCGGAGACCCCGTCCCACGAGTGCGTCGGCCGCTCGAGCGAGGCGCTCAAGGTCTGCCCGGGCGCCTCCACACTGAAGGGCGTGGACGTGTCCTACTACCAGGGCACCGTCGACTGGGCGAAGGTGAAGGCCGCCGGCAACACCTTCGCGTTCGTCCGGGTCAGCGACGGCAAGAACACGATCGACACGAAGTTCGCCGCGAACTGGGCGGGCACCCGCAACGCGGGACTCGTTCGCGGCCTGTACCAGTTCTTCCGACCTGGACAGGATCCGATCGTGCAGGCGGACGTCCTGCTCACGCAGCTCGCGGCCGCGGGTGGCATGCGGCCCGGCGATCTGCCCCCGGTCCTCGATCTCGAGACGGTCGACGGGCAGCCGACGGCCACCATCGTCGCGCGCGCGAAGGCGTGGCTCACGCACGTGGAGGCGGCGCTGAAGATCCGGCCCATCGTGTACACCGCCGCGTTCATGTCCGACGTGACGGGCACCCACTTCTCGACGTATCCGCTCTGGGTCGCGAACTACGGCGCCACTTGCCCGACCATGCCCACGGGGTGGAGCAAGTGGCGCTTCTGGCAGAACGCGGACAACGGCTCGGTCCCGGGCGTCGCCGGCAACGTCGACACGAATCTCTTCGACGGCACGCTCACGGACCTCCGGGCGATGACGCTTCAGGCTCCCGACGCCGGCCCTGGCGACGCAGGCGCTCCCGGCCCCGTCGTCTTCGACGCGGGCGGCGCCTTCGCGAGCGACGCGTCGATGGGCCAGGGCATGGGCGCGGGCAAGCCGGCGAGCGAGCCCCCGCCGCTGCCGCCGGATCCGTGCGCGCGGTGACGGATCAGCCCGTCTTGCTCCCGGGCCCCTGGATCGGCGCGTCCACGGCGGCGAACGTCCCGCTCGTCGACGCGTTCTTCGCCAGGACGACGCGATCGCGGCCGTCGCGCTTGGCCCTGTAGAGCGCGGCGTCCGCCACCATCAGGAGCTTGTCGCCGCTCACGTCCACTCCCTTCGTGCTGGCCGCGAGACCGACGGACACAGTCACCGGGAGCACGAGATCCTCGCTCACGACGATCGGGGACGACGCCACCGCGCTGCGAAGGCGGTCGCCCACGTGGAGGATGTCCTCCACGGTGCACGTGGGCAGCACGGCGACGAACTCCTCGCCGCCGATGCGCCCGAGCACGTCGTACGATCGGACGACGGACTGGAGGCGGCGCGCCACCTCGCGCAGCACCTCGTCGCCGGCCGCGTGCCCGTGGGTGTCGTTGACGCGCTTGAAGAAGTCGACGTCGATCATCGCAACCCCCACCTCGGTCTCCTCGCGCCTGGCTCGGGCCAGCTCGCGGTTGAGCTGCTGGAGCGTCTCGGCGCGGTTGAGGTGGCCGGTGAGGTGATCGTGCGTGGCCTCGTACTGGAGGCGGTCGCGCGTCTGGATGAGCTCGAGCTGCAGGTCCACGACGCGCCGGCCGGCGCGCACGCGCACCTCGAGCTCGTGGTGATCGTACGGCTTGGTGACGTAGTCGTCGGCGCCCGCGCCCATGCCGAGCACGATGTCTTCCGGACGGCCCTTGCCGGTCACCAGGATGAGGTACGTGTAGGGCTCGCGCTTGAGCGCGCGTACGCGCTTGCAGAGGTCGATGCCGTCCAGGCCCGGCATCATCCAGTCGAGGATGCAGATGAGCGGTGGATCCTCGGCCGAGAGGATGCGCCAGGCATCGTCGCCGTTCTCGGCCAGGACGGGGCGGTAGCTCCACTTCTTCAGCAGCGACCGGAGCTTGACACGCGCCACGGGGTCGTCGTCGGCGATGAGCACACGCATGAAGGTCACCCTCTCGCACAGGCTACGGACAGGCCGGACGGCGGATAAGCGCGCGGGACGCGGCCGGGCTCGGCCGAGGGTTCATCCGGACCGGCCGGCGTGCTAACACGGGGCACGTGCTGCCGGCGCGCGCAACGCGAATGGGCGTCGTGACCCTCCTTCACGCCCTCCTCCTCGTGCTCCTCCCCGCGAGCGTGTGGGCCCAGAAGCTCCCGAACGGGGGGGCCGAGAAGGAGCGACCCGCGGCGACGCGGGAGGAGGACGAGCCGAGCCCGGACTCTCCGCGCGCGAGCATGAGACGTTACCTCGACCTCTGCCGCAGGGGCGAGCACCGCGAGGCGGCCGCCTACCTCGACGTTCCGCGGGCCGACGCCGCCCGCGCGCCCGAGCTTGCGAGCCGCAACTGCGCGGTCCTCCAGCGCACGCTCTGGATCGAGCCGGAGAGCCTGTCGCCGAGGAGCGCGGGCCGGAAGGACGACACGCTCCCGCCAGGGACCGACGAGATCGGGCGCATCCGCGACAAGGCTGGCCGCAGCGTCCCCATCCGCATCATCCGAAAGGAGCCGGCCGGGGACGCCGAGGCGCGCTGGGTGTTCTCGCAGCAGACCGTCGCCCGGATCGACGAGTGGTACGACATGCTCGAGGACAGGTGGCTGAGGGCCTACCTGCCGCCGTTCCTCCTTCGCGAGGGGCCCAAGGCGCTCCTCCTCTGGCAGTGGCTCGCGCTCCCCGCGCTGTTCTTCGCGTCGACCATCGTGGGCCGCCTCCTCCAGATGCTCACGACATGGCTCGCCACGCGGGTCGTCGTGCGCACGAAGAACGCATGGGACGACAAGCTCGTCATCCGCCTGCAGGGGCCCGTCGCGCTCGGCTGGTCGCTCGTCGTGTTCGCGTTCGCGCTGTCCCACGTGGCGCTCTACGTGGCGGCCGAGAGCTTCGTGATGACCCTCGTCCGCGCGACGGCGTTCGGCGCGTTCTTCTGGGCGCTCGTGCGCGCGGTCATGGTGGCGGGCGAGGTCATCTCCGAGAGCCCGGGGGCCCTGGCGAAGCCGAGCCTCGGGATGCTCTCGCAGCTCGGCCAGCGCACGGGGAAGATCACCGTGGTCGCGCTCGGCACCGTCGCGGTGATCAACGAGCTCGGCTACCCGGTGGCCAGCCTGATCACGGGCCTCGGCATCGGCGGGGTCGCGCTCGCGCTCGCCGCGACGAAGACGGTGGAGAACCTCTTCGGCTCGGTCTCCATCCTCGTCGACCAGCCCTTCAAGATCGGCGAGACCATCAAGGTGGACACGGTCGAGGGCACCGTCGAGACGATCGGCCTGCGATCGACGCGCCTTCGCACGGCGGACCGGACGCTGGTCGTGATCCCGAACGGCAAGCTGGCGGACATGCGCATCGAGGCTCTCGGCGCGCGCGACCGCTTCAGGTTCGTGCTCCGCGTCCCGCTGGATCCGCGGAGCCCGCGCGCCGAGGTCGAGGCGCTCGTGAAGGCGCTCGACGCGTCGATGCGGGCCGCCGGGTCTGTGCGCCCGGACGACGTCCTGGTGCGCGTGAAGGCCTGGTCCGACGTGTCGCTCGACGTCGAGGCGACCGCCTACGTCGAGGTACCCGACCTGGTGGCGTTCACCACGGTACGCCAGACGCTCCTGCTCGACGCGACGGATCTCGTCGGCCGCTCGGGCCTCCGGCTCGCGACGCCCCCGCCGGTCACCGCGCCCGCGCCCGTCATTTCGTCTTGACGAGCGCGTTGAAGGCCGCAAACACGCCGTCGATCTCGTCGACGTAGACCTTCTTCGGATCCATGCACTGGTAGAAGCTGTCGTGGTACGTCCGGTCGCCCGCCGGAGAGGTCACCGTGACGCGAAGCTCGGGCTTGTCGGCCCCGCACGCCGTCGACTTGGGCGGCGTGAGCTTCTTCATCGCCTGGTCGATCGTGGCGTACTCGGCGCCGGAGATAACCCGCGAGCCCTTGAGGAGCTTGTAGGGATCGGTGCTGTTCTTGCCCATCTCGCAGCGCTCGAACGTGAGCTCCAGGAGGGGGATCACGAGGACGAAGCGCTGCTGGCCCGACGCGCACTCGGAACCCGGGGGCTTGGGCGGCACGTGCCCGCCGCCGGGGCTCTCCGCGACCAGCCTTGTCGCCGTGCTCGGCCAGATCACGTCGGGCACCGCACCATCCGCCCTGCCCGCGTCGGGGGCTGCGGCCTCGCTCCCCGCGTCGGCGCCGGGGACGACACCGGAGTCGGCCGAACCGGGGCCGCCGTCGCTGCCGCCGGGGCCATCCGCCACCGTGGCCACGGATCCGCTGCAAGCCGTGAGCGCGAGGGCGAGGGCGAGGAGAAGCCGTGCGTGCGTCATGCCCGGGTCTCTAGCAACGGGAATGCCGCGTGCAACGGCAGACGAAGAATGGAGTGGAATCCCCATCCTCGCGAGGATGCGCGGGGCGGGAGACGCGACACTTCCGTCACCGTCCGAGGCCACGTTGTGCCAGTCTCCGTGGATGCTCCTCCCCGGCCACGCGTCGCGCCCCCCCTTCCGGGTCGTGTGCGCGGCAGAGAAGCTCGCGACGAGGGAACGACTGCCCGGCGCGCACGGGTACGATCGCGCGGCGCACGCCCTGCGGGTGGCGGGGGCCGCGGGCGTGTCGGCCGAGACGCTCCTCCCCCTCGTGCTGCCCACATCGTGGATGGTGAACGCGCCTGCCTCGTCGCGCGTGTTCCAGGCGTGGCTGTCGCCGCCGCTCGTCGAGGCCTGGGGTGGCCTCCTCGAGCTGATGGACCCGGGTATGTCGGCCGCCGACCTGGCGGCCGCGGGTGGGGAAGAGGCCGCGCTCGTGGCGACGTGCGTGGGCGCGCTCGCGGGCGTGCCCGGATCGAGCCTGGCGGCCGTGTCGAAGGTGCTCGCGCTGGCGCGCCCGCGGATGGTACCGCTGATGGACGACGCCGCGATCGCGTTCGCGCTCGGCACGATGCCGCGGACGCTCGAGAAGGCCACCGCCACGGCGAAGCCCGACGCATTCCTCCCGATGGTGGCCTGGTTCGCGCGCACGATCGCGGCGCACGACCTCGAGCTCGCCGCGCTCGCGGCCCGGCACGAGGGAGCCTCGCTCGACGCACCGCAGGTGCTCGATCGGCTGCTGTGGTTCGAGTCGTTCGGGTACGCCGACATGCCGGGGTGGGCGTGGGTGGACCACGACGGGGTCGCGGCCGTCGTGCCGTCGCGCGCCCGACCGCGCGAGAAGGGCGCGCCGCTCCCGATCGACGCGCTCGATCCGGACGACCGCGCCCGCGCGCGGGTGCTGCTCGACGGGTGACCGGGTCAGTCCTTGCCGCTGTCCATCGGCGGTAGGCCATACGGCGGGGCGCCGTAGAGCACCATGCCACCGCCGTCGTCCCTGGAGGCGTCGGCGCCCGCGTCCTTCGATCCATCCGCGCCGGCGTCCACGAAGGCCGCGCCGTACATGGGCACGGGCGATCCGATGTCCGCCGCCGCATCCTTCGCGCCGGTGTCGGCACCCCCGCCGCCGCTGTCCGTGCCGGAGGTCCCGGTGTCCGCGGTGCCCCCGCAGCCGAGGAGCGCAGCGGTGCCGACGGACGCCGAGAAGGCGAACGCCGCCGCGCGCGTGAGACGCTTCGTGGTCGTGGGCGCGGCCGCGAGCGAGCGGATCGCCTCGCCGCAGAACGGGCACGTCCGCTCCTCGAGGCGCACGTGCCGACCGCACCCGGGGCAAGGCGAGAACGCCATCGTCACTTCCCCGCGTCGGGGGCCGGGAGGCCGTAGGCGGGCGCGCCGTAGAGCGGCGTGATCCCACCGCCCTCCCTCGCGTCGGCCCCGGAGTCGACGGCACCGGAGTCAGCCGCGGCATCCGGCGAGCCCGAGCCGCCGTCCTTCGCGGCGTCCTGCCCCGCGTCGACGTACGGGGCACCGTAGACCGGCTGGACGCCCCCCGTTTCCGGCCCCGAGTCGACCGCGGGAGGCTTGCCGCTCGTCGATCCATCCGTGGCGCCCGCGCACCCGGCCGCCTGCGCCGCGCCCAGCGACGCCGTGAAGGCGAACGCGGCCGCGCGCCCGAGGCGCTTCGTCGTGCCCGGCGCCGCCGCGAGCCCTTCCGCGGCGGCGCCACAGAACGGGCACGCGGCCTCCGAGATCTTAACGTGACGACCACAACCGTGGCACGGAGCAAGAGCGGTCAAGGCGAGCCTCCCTCCAAGGATGCGTAAGTGTAGCTCAGGGCTTCTCGGCGGCGAGCTTTTTCGCCCAGGCGAGGTCGGGCTCGGGCCAGTCCTCCAGCACGATCTCGAACCGGCCGTGGTCGAACGGCTTCCCCTCGGCCGGCGCCGTCTGCACGATGCGCTCCCGCTTGCCCTCGCGCAGAAGCTCGAGCGCGCGGTGGTGACAGAACGGGTTGTTGCCGGGCTTGCCGAAGAGGACGTGCGAGGTCCACGAGCACCCGGCCCGGCAGACGTCGGCGTAGTAACACGTGCGACAGTACCCCCAGAGCCCGTCCTCGACCGTCCGATCACGCGTGAACCGCAGCGCGGGAGCCTGCTCCCAGATGTCGAGCAGCGGGTAGTCACGCACGTTGCCCCCCACGTAGTCGGCCGTGGGCAGCGAGGGACAACCCTTGATGTCACCGTTCGCCTCGATGCCGAGGGTCGAGCGTCCCGCCCCGCAGGATGCCATGTGGCCGCGCGGGAACGTACCCTTGAGCAGGCTCTCGAACGGGCCGAAGTAGCCGATGTTGTTCCCCGGCCAGACGACGACCTTCGCCTCGTCCGCGACCCGCTTGAGGCGTCCGAGGAGCGGCATCACCTCCAGAAGCTGGTACGGTTCGAGCAGCAACGCGGGCTGGTCGGCCGCTCGCCCCATCGCGACCGTGAGCTGCACCTGCCACGCCTTGATGCCAGACGCGACGAGGTGGCGGAACGTCGGCTCGATCTCGGCCAGGTTGAGGCGGCCTATCTGCGTGTTGGCCGTGACGCGCATGCCGATCGCGTGCAGGTTCTGGATCGCCTGCATGGCGGAGCGCCAGCTCCCCTTCACGCCGCGGAGCGCGTCATGCGTGTCCTCCATCCCGTCGACGGAGACCGACACGGCCTGCAGCCCTGCGTCCTTCCCCGCTCGCGCGCGTTCCGGCGTGAGCCCGCGCCCGCCGGTGGTCATGCTGCACATGATGCCGAGGTCGCGGATGTGGCGGACGAGGACGGTCCAGTCGTCACGCAGGTACGCCTCGCCTCCGATGAGCGTGATCTCCCGCACGTCCATCGCCTTCATCTGATCGATCAGATCGAGCGCCTCGTCGGTCGTGAGCTCGTCGGGTCGCTCGCGGCCCGCACGTGATCCGCAATGGTGGCACGCGAGATCGCAGCGGAGCGTGATCTCCCACACCGCGTAGATGGGCTTCCATCGCTGATCGCTCGGCCGGCTCTCCCCGGCGAGGGGCAGGCGCACCTTCGCGGGCTCGGCCCTCGGTGCGATCGGCAGCGACCTCGGCCGCGGAAGCGTTCCCATGGCGGGAACCCTAGCAGATCACCGCAACGTGGCCGACTCGCGGCCCTCCGGGCCCTATCCCGAGCCCGATCACTCCTCGCGGTCGCCCATCGCGAAGCCCTTGCGCAGGAGCCACGCGCCGATGGCGAACAGCGGGAGCGACGGCAAGAGCGCCATGGCGACGTGCCCCGGCCGAGTCTCCCCGCGCGCGCGCGCGCCCATGACGATCGCCCCGTCGATCATCCCGGGGAACACCAGGAAGAGGAGGCCGAGGACCTTGGCCGTGATGGGATCCTTGATCACCGCGTGGCGCTTCTACGGGCTTGGCCGGCGCGATACAAGGCCGGCGTCCGCGGCGGCTGTCCGCCGTCCGCCGTCCGCTGTCCGCCGCTGCGCCGGAACATGGCCATCCATCATCTTTTCTAGTATTCCCGGGAACATGGACCCCAAGCTCGGCCCCCTCCTGTTCGTCGCGTGCCTCGGAGCCGCCCTCGCTCCCTGGGCGTGCGCGAGCGGGCCGGCCATGACGGTCGTGCGCTCCGAGCCTGGCCAGAAGCCGGAGCCGGTCGTGGGCGACAACGTGCGCGTGGCGCGTCCGACCACCGTCGAGCACGCTGGCATGAAGCCGGGCTACCACGCGATCCGGAGCATGGAGCAGTGGCGCGCCCTCTGGCCCGGCGGGGAGAAGCCCCTCCCCGCGCACGTCGAGCTCGGGCAGAAGATGATCCTCGCCGCGTCGTCGGACGCCGCCGAGGTCGTCGAGGTCAAGGTCCTCCGTGTGATGGACACGGCCAACACGCTCCACGTCTTCACCAAGGAGGCGCGCCTCGGGAAGGACTGCGTCCGCAAGGACAAGGAGAAGGGCGCGCTCGACTTCGTCGTCGCCGACCACATCGCCAAGCCCGTCAAGGTGTACGTGGAGGTCGTGGAGCAGCCCTCGTGCGGCGCGCCGCCGAAGGCCGAGGTCAAGTGCCGGGTCGGCAACCAGGCCGAGTGGATGCCGCGCGTCCAGGCCCGCCCCGGCAACACCATCGAGTGCGAGGCCCGGATCGAGGCGACGGGTGTGTTCCCCATCGTCGACCGGACCTGGCACTTCGCCTCGGTGCCGGGCGGCTCGTCGGCGCGCATGGCCTTTGCGAAGGATGGGCTCAAGATCAGCTTCGAACCGGACCTCTTCGGCGACTACAAGGTCTCGTTCGAGGTCGTCGACGAGGCGCACCGCCGCGGCGAGGGGGTCGTCACGGCCGAGGTCCTCCCACCGAACGAGCGCGACGTCTTCGTGCAGCTCGCGTGGGCGGGCTTCGACTCGTCCGACGACGTGAACGCGTTCCCGCGCGCCCAGCTCCGCGCGTACGACGACGTCGAGGCCCCGAAGAAGGGACCGAAGCGCCTCGGGAAGGAGTGCTCCACCACGTCGAAGGACAAGCCCGAGTGGTGCGACGTATCGACGAAGGCGCCGATCACGCACCTCCACGTGAAGGGCTCCGACAAGGGCGGGCGGTACGTGCTCAGCGTCCACTACACCGACGAGCGCGTCGACGGCGGCCCGTACCTGTGCGTCCGCAGCTTCGTCGGCGGCAAGCTCGCGCAGGAGGCCTGCGACAAGCGCAAGCGCGACGTGGGCAGCGACTGGTCGCTCGGCGTGCTCGAGGGCCCGACGGGTACGATCGACGACGGCACGCCGAAGCCGGTCGTCGACGGCGGCGCCGGGGAGGGAGGCGCGGGTGTCGCCGTGGTCGATGCCGGGCCGCCGCCACCGCCCTCGACGACGAGCGATCCGGCCGGGCTTGCCAAGAAGCGGCGCCAAGAATAGAAGTCGTCCAGCGGCGCGGTAGCCAAGTGGTCAGGCAACGGTTTGCAAAACCGTCATACGTGGGTTCGAATCCCATCCGCGCCTCCCGTCGGTTCTGTCAATACTTTCACACGGTTGTGCAGCTGTGGGGGATGCGGCGAGGACTGATGGCCCGCCCCTATCGCCGCCCTCGTGCATCGCCGC
>SXNL01000199.1 GCA_005777185.1 Myxococcales bacterium | reverse complement strand
GTTGCCCACACGACGTGCGCGACCAAGAACGCTGGAGAGCGTCGAGGCATGAGCCACCCATCGGCCGTGCACGTACGGCGTTGCGTGAGGCGTTCCGCCGCGCCGACGTGCCGCTTCGCGAAAGCCGCGGACGACGTCTCCAGCGAATGGAAGCCCGCCCTCGGGCGGGCTTCACCACAGTTGCATCCGCGGAGGTTGCTGCCCCCGGCTTCAGCCGGGGGTGCCCTGTTGGCCGGTCGGCCGGGAAAAGGGCGAAACTCGAGTCAGAGCGGCGGCGCGAGCAGCGGCGAGAGGAGGGACTGCTTGCCCGTGTGGACGGTCTGCCAGTCGTCCATGAGGATGCCGCCCGTGTCTCCCGAGTTCGGGTTGAGCGACCAGTAGGCGAAGCCAATCGACGCCCGCCCGAGGTAGGCGAGAAGCGCCTGCAGCCACGCCCTGTCGCTTGCCGACTCGAGCTTCGTGCCGAACTCGCCGATCCAGACCGGTGCGATGTCCTCCTTCACGAGGTAGCCCCAGCTCTCGTCCCAGAGGCCATCCATGTTCGCCGGGAACGACGGGACGCCGAACCACGGCTGCGGCGCGACGCTCGCGGGATACTCGTGCGGCGAGTAGACGACGTGGTCGGGCACCGGCAGTCGGACCGGGCTCGCGCGGACCCCGCGGAGGTTGCCGCCCCACCAGCCGCCCTTGCCTCCGGCATTCTCCACGCCTTCCACGATGACGAGAAGCTCGGGGTTCACCGCCTGGATGGCCGCGCCTGCACGCTCGGCGGCGAGGCGCCAGTCGGTCGCTGCGTTCCCGTCTCCCCAGCTCGCCGCCCCGTGAGGCTCGTTGTGCAGGTCGATCCCGATCACGGTTCGGTTGCCCGCGTACCGGCGGCCGAGCGCCGTCAGGTCGGCGAGCCAGCGCGCCTCCGGGTAACGGTCCGTGTACCACAGGGCCGACTGTGCGTCGGATCCCGGACGGTGCCGGTCGAGCACCAGGCGGAGGCCTCGCGCGCCGGCCTTCGTGACGACCACGTCGAGAAGCTCCAGCGGAGACAGGCCCGAGAGCGAGGGGTTCTTCCCGAGATCGATCCCGCTCGTCGCCGCCCCCGGCTCCAGCATCTGGCTCGACACCGGGAGCCGCAGCATGTTGTAGCCGAGCGCGACGACCTGATCGAGCAGCGCGTCGAGCGAGCGAGCCCACAGTCCGTGGGGCGCGTGGTTGGCCGTCTCGAAGCCGAACCAGTTGATGCCCGTCAGCCGCACTGTGCGGTTCTCGGCGTCGACGATCTTGGCGCCACGCGTGCGCAGGAAGCCAACCGCCGTTCGGCATCCGCTCTGCGCCGCGCAGCCAGCGTCCGGGGATCTGGCCTCGGCTCCGCGCGCGGAAGGCGCCGGTCGCGTCTCTCCCGCTCCCGATGAGACGACCGCGTCGTCCGGGCGGTCGTCGGTCGCGCTGCATGCGGCCGCGGCCGCCAACATCATCCACGGACGCGACAGCGCGACCAACCATGTCCCGGCTCGATGGGTTCGTTCCATACCCAGGGACACAGCAACCGCCGTGCCGCGCGTCGTCGCTCCCGTCGCCGCGTCCTCACCCGGGCGAACGCGCTGTCGCGTCGCGGACGGTACAGCGCTGCGGAGGGAGTCGGTGGATCGTCGTGGCCTTCGTCCCGACGTTCAGTGAGCCTTCAAGTACGCGATGAGGGCGCGGCGATCCGATGCGGGCAAGCCGCAGCCGAACGCGTGCCCCTGCGCCCCATGGGCCAGCTCGCGCGTGGCGGCGCGCGGGTCGAGGCACAGGAGCTGTTCGAGCGAGTCGAGCGCGCCGTTGTGAAGGAACTTCCCGAACGCCCAGACGCCCAGCAGGCGTGGGGCCTTGATCCCGTGGGTCAGATCGACGTCGTCGAGCCCGCAGCACGCCTTTCCGTTGCGGTCGCGGTCCGCGAAGTACGCGATCGCTGGATCGGTGCCGATCTCCTCGAACGAGAAGATTCGCTTGCCCATGCCGCCAGGGCCGTCGTGGCACGCGCGGCAGCCGCCCTCGACGAAGACGCGCTTGCCGTGCTCGACCCGCTCGACCGGTGGGGCGGCGAGCGCCCTGGGCGCGCGCAGCGAGGAGAGGTACTCGATCATCGGCGCGAGGACCTCGGGAGGGTAGCTCGCGGCCGTGCCCGCGCCGAGCGCGACGAAGCCCTTCAAGAACACCTCGAGCGAGCGCGTGCCTCCCGTCCAGCCCAGCATGGCGTGCGGCATGCCCGCCGCGCGCTCGCGCTCCGCCGACGGTATGCCCCACAGGCTCAGCACCTTCGAGATCGTGTGCACCTCGTCGTCGAGCGGGAGAGGCGCGATGAGGAAGTCCATGGTCCCCGGTCGCCAGCTCGCATACTGGCGCTCGTGCTCGGGGGTCAGCGCCTGCGCCGACCCGGCGGAGCCGAGCATCGGCAGGAGCGCGCCCATCAGCCGCATCTTGAGGCCCATGTCGCTGCCGAGCTTCCCGCGCGCGGCGGCGGTGGCCGCGAGCGCGTCAGGATGGTGCGCGCTCGCATTCCACGTGGGCGACACCGACTGCGGGGTGATCATGAGGTTGAGGATGTGGGCGCCGTAGTCGTAGTCCAGGTTGGGCGCCCCCACGGCGTAGCGACCGTCGGGCAGCCTTCCGAAGTGGCAGGTCGCGCAGCCGAAGGCGACGGTCTCGGCGCCGGCGAGGGGGGCGCCGACGGTCGCGCCGATCGGACGGTTCTTCTTCGATCGTGGGTCCGCGATGAGCCCCATGCGTGAAAACGCGAGCCCCAGCTGATCGGGAAAGCTCGAGCCCATGAAATCGAAGATCGCCGCCGGCACCCCGACCGTCGAGAAGCCCTCGTCGAAGAACATGTGCTTGCCGCAGAGGAGACGGGCTCGCCGGCTGCCCGGGTCGGCCTTCATCCGCGCGCAGGCCCCGTCGAGCCCGCCGCGCTCGAGGACGAGATCGAGGTCCGCGGACACGTTGGTGAGTCCCTCCGTGGTGTCGGGCCCCTCGTCGAGCGGATCGCCCGGGGCGGGCGCGCTGGCCGCGGCGGCGTCCGCGGTGGCGGAGGCCGGCCGCGTCGGCTCCTGCCGCTCCGCGGGCGCCGGGGTCTCGGCCGAT
>SXNL01000198.1 GCA_005777185.1 Myxococcales bacterium | reverse complement strand
GGCCCACCTGTACCAGCTCTTCGCGTACATGCGGCACATGGAGGCGGCCGGGAAGCCGGCGAGCGTCGGGGTCCTGCTGTACGCCGCCACGGGTGAGCGCTTCGACCACCGGTTCCGGCTCGGCGGGCAGGAGCTGCGCGCGTGCGCGCTCGATCTCGACCAGCCTTGGCCCGGGCTCGCGAGCGACCTGCAGGCCTTCGCGGGGTCGCTCCTCCCCCAGCCCCCGGAGCATGCTCAGGAGCCTCTTGCCGCTCCGGCGTGGCGCACGGCGGGGGCCGAGACCGTTTCCTCCCCGTTGCCTGTGCGAACGTGATCTCAGGTTGCTTCCCGTTCCCTCCCGGTGACACCCCTCACCCGGATCCCCTGGAAATCACTACGATCGCGCGTGTCCGTTGCGGTAGAATGACGCGCAGTGAAAATCCTCTCGCCCCGACTGACTAGAAGGACCGCCTCCACCGGTTTCGAGGGGGCTGAGAGGCCCCCTCCAGAAACATGGAGTAGAGTCGTGAAGGAACGAGCATGCTGAAGCGAGCCCTCGTCGTCACTTCCATCCTCGGGTCGCTGGCGCTGTCCGGCGCCTGCGTGGACGATCTCCAGGTCGTGCAGAAGACGCCGGCGAAGCGCGAGGCCCCCGCGCCCGTCTTCTGGGGGCCTGACTGCGATCCGATCGTCCCGTGGCACTGCGGGTTCCCGTTCCCGTCGAGCACGGCGCTCGTCGACGACCCTTCCACGCCGACCAAGAAGCGGGTCGCGTTCCGGGCCGGGGCCCTCCCGCGCTGGAAGAAGGGGACGACGGAGACGAACCCCGCCCCCTGGAACGACAGCGACGGCTTCTCCGCGAGCGGCACGCTCCTCACGTACATGTGGCGCGCCACCGCGAAGGGCCTGCCGACCGAGGACGACATCGCGAGCTCGACCACGCCGCGATCGCGCACGATCGTGATGGAAGCGGACACCGGCGCCCTCGTCCCCCATTTCTCGGATCTCGACATGAGCGTGAAGTCGGACGACGACCGAGCGATCATCATCCGCCCGGTCGCGCGCCTAAGGGACAGGACGCGGTACATCGTCGCCATCCAGGGGGTGGTCGACGCCGACGGCGCGGTGCTCCCGCCCTCGCCTGCCTTCCTCGCGCTGCGCGACGGCACGGCCTTCGAGCACCCGACCATCGCGCCACGGCGAGCGCTCTACGCGGACATCCTCGGCCGGCTCGACAAAGCCGGCGTCGCGCGCAAGAACCTCCAGCTCGCGTGGGACTTCCAGACCGCCAGCCGCGAGAACAATACCCGCTGGCTCCTGTCGATGCGTGACGAGTCGCTCGCGCAGGTCGGGGAGGACGGGCCCGAGTACCGCATCGTCGAGGTCAAGGACGACGTGGATGGCGTCGCCCGGCGCGTCGAGGGCATGATGAAGGTGCCCCTCTACCTCGACCAGGCCACGATCAACGGGCGGCTCGTCCGCGACGGCGCCACCCGGCTGCCCAAGCAGAACGGGACCGCCGAATACCCCTTCACGGTGTGGGTGCCGAAGGAGGCGACCTCGAAGCCCGGCGCGCTGCTCCAGAACGGCCACGGACTGCTCGGCGGCCGGCACGAGGGGGCGGGCGGCTACCTCACGAAGTTCGCCAGCAAGTACGGGTACGTGGCGTTCGCGGTGGACTGGACGGGCATGGCGGGCGAGGACGCCCCCGGCATCGCGGAGATCACCTCGGGCGACATCGGCCGCTTCGCCGGCGCGGTCGAGCGCCAGCACCAGGGGCACCTCGGCGCGATCCTCGCGATGCGCTTGATGCGCGGACGCTTCCCGCGCGACCCCGCCGTCCAGTTCGACGGGAAGAGCGCCATCGATCCCACGCTGCGCTTCTACCGGGGCGACAGTCAGGGCGGCATCTTCGGTGGCGTCTACATGTCGCTGTCGACCGACGTGACGCGCGGCCTGCTCAGCGTACCGGGCGCGCCGTACTCGATGCTGCTCGACCGCAGCGCCGACTTCTTCGCGTTCCGGTTCCTCATCGGGCTGAACTACTCCAACGCGAAGGACGTGCAGCTCGTGATGGAGCTCGTGCAGATGCTCTGGGATCGCACGGAGCCCGGCGGCTGGATGGGCGCCGAGCCCCTCCCGGGGACGCCGCGGAAGGACATCCTGTTCCACGTCGCGCTCGGCGACCGTCAGGTCACGCCGCTCGGCGCGCACTGGATGGCGCGGACCGTGGGCGCGAAGCTCATGACGCCCGCGGCCCGCCCGATCTGGGGGATCCCCGAGCAGCCGTACCCGTTCGAGGGATCGGGCCTCGTGGAGTTCGACACACAGGCCGCCGCGGCGCCGAAGACGAACGTGGCGCCGCCGCCGGCGGACGTCGACCCGCACAACGTCGTGCGACACCTGGACGCCGCTCAGAAGATGGCGGACACGTTCTTCCGCACCGGGAAGATCACGGCCACGTGCGACGGAAAGTGCGATCCCGAGTAGCGGCGCCGGTCACCCCAGGTGCCGGTGCAGGAACGCGATCGTCCGCTTCCACGCGAGCGACGCGCTCTCCGCGTGGTGGACGTCCGGCCGCGTGTCGTTGAAGAACGCGTGCTCTGCGTCGTACACGCACAGCTCCATCGGCGCGCCCCGCGCATCGAGCTGCGCCTTGATCGCCTCTGCCTTGCTCGGCGCCGCCCACTCGTCGCGCCGCGCAAAGTGCGCGAGGACAGGCGCCGTCACGTTCGCGTAGTCCACCTTCTCCGCGGGCGGGATCCCGTAGAAGGGCACCACCGCCGACAGGCCGGGGACGTGGCACGCCGCGGCGAACGACATCGCACCGCCCATGCAGAAGCCCGTCACGCCCACCTTGCCCGAGCAAGACGCTTGCGCCTTCAGCCACAGGGCGGCGGCGCGGATCTGATCGACCGCGCGCATGGTGTCGAGCGCCTGCATGAGCGCGCCCGCCTCGCCGGCGTCCTTCGTGACCTTGCCGTCGTACAGATCCGGCAGGACGACGAGGAATCCCGCCTTTGCGAACCGCCCGGCGACATCGCGCATGTGATCGTTGACGCCCCACCACTCCTGGACGACGACGAGCCCCGGCGACGTCGCGCCGTCCGCCGCGCCGGGCGGCGTGACGACCTCTCCCTGATAGGCCTCTTTTCCGGAGAACGAGATCTTCATGGCGGCGCACTGTACCTTGCGTTCGAGGCGCGGGGACGCGAAAATGCCCCGGATGCGCCGTCAACTGCTCGCCTTCCTCGCCCCACTCGCCCTCGCCGCCTGCGACAAGCGCGAGCCGGCGCCCCAGCCGCGTCCCGGAGACATCGAGATCCGCGCCGACGAGCGGGGCTTTTCCCCGAGCAAGGTCGAGCTCGAGCGGGGGAAACCCCGGCGCCTGATCTTCACGCGAACGACCGACGACACGTGCGCGAAGGACGTGGTGTTCCCCGACCTCGCGATCGACAAGCCACTCCCCCTGAACCACGCGGTGGCCATCGAGGTGCCGGTGACCGAGGCCCGCACGCTCACGTTCCAGTGCGGGATGGGCATGTACAAGAGCAAGGTGATCGTGAACTAGTGCCGCCCGCGGGAACGCAGGCCCGCGGATCCGACGTCGTGGATCGCCATCGAGCCGCTCGGCCGGCCGAAGTTCGGCGGGAGGGCACCAGGGTGGGCCCGAAATTCGTTCCAATGGGGACGGATTTGCGTCAAGCTGCACTGTAATTTCAGGAGCCCACATGACCAGCCAGCCGCCGCCTGCGCCACCCGCGATGCCGTCGATCAAGATCCTCATCGTCGACGACGACCGCGCGATCTGCGACTACATGCAGACGCTCCTCGAGCGCGACGGGTACTTCGTCAAGACGATGAGCGATCCGACGACGATCGAGGACGAGGTGAAGCACGGAGGGTATCACCTCATCGTCCTCGACCTCATGATGCCCAAGCTCGACGGCATCGAGGCCCTGAAGAAGATCCGCAAGATCGACAGCGACGTGGCGGTCGTCATCTTCACCGGGTACCCCAACCTCGAGTCCGCCGTGGCGTCGATGAAGCTCGACGCGGTGGATTACATGAAGAAGCCGTTCCAGGTGGACGAGTTCCGGGAGGTGCTCGACCGCGTGATGCGGAAGAAGGGCCTCGCGAGGTCGCCGGAGGAGCAGCTCCACCGCGTCATCGGGGACACGATCCGGAACCTCCGGAAGGAGAAGGACCTCACCCTCAAGCAGATGTCCCGCCGCACGAACCTGTCGGTGTCGCTCCTCTCCCAGATCGAGCGCGCCGAGTCGAGCGCCAGCATCTCGTCCCTGTACAAGATCGCCCAGGCGCTCGACGCCCGGATCCAGGACCTGTTCGGAGAATACTAGAACCCGCGCGCGTGCCCCCGGCCGACGCCAGGCGCTCCCAAATCCAGGGCTCTCGGCCCCTCCAACGTGCTACGAGCGAACCGATGGAAAAGCTGAAGCTCTCCCTGCCCGTCCTCCTCGCCTGCGCCCTCGTCGGCGGCGTCCTCCTCGCGGGAACCCACACCGCGCGCGCCGCCTGGCCGCCGCCCCGCGGCGCGGACATGTCGAAGGAGGAGAACTGGCCGAACGACTACCGCGGCCGGTGGAACTACGCCAGCTACCTCCCCAAGCAAGCCCCGGGTACCCCACCCTACACGAGCGCCGATCAGAAACTGAACGCGTCGGGCATGAGCATCGACGTGGCGTGGACGTACACCATCGGGCGGGATGACGTGAAGATCGCCGTCATCGACTCCGGCATTCACTGGGAGCAACCCGACCTGATCGAGAAGGTCGCGCTCAACATGGGTGAGCTCACGGGTGAGAAACGCCCGAAGAACGCGGCGGGCGGGGTGTGCGGCGGCGGCGGGCCGCTCGCCGGGTACGACTGCAACGGCGACGGGGTGTTCTCCATGTCGGACTACGCCGACGACACCCGCTTCGCGCCCCTGGTGCCGGGCGAGAAGTGCTTCACCGATGGGGAGCGCAAGAAGCTCGGGCCCGACCGCAAGAAGGGCGACCTCAACCGAAACTGCGTGCTCGACGCGGGCGATCTCATCGAGATGTTCTCCGACAACGTCGACGATGACGCCAACGGGTACAAGGACGACATCGCGGGGTGGGACTTCTTCAAGAACGACAACAACGCGTACGACGACACGCGGTACGGACACGGCACCGGCGAGGCGAGGGACTCGGCCGCCGCGGGCAACAACAAGATCGACGACATCGGCGTCTGCCCCGGGTGCCGGTTCGCGCCGTTCCGGGTCGGCGACAGCTTCGTCGCGGACGCGAACGACTTCGCAAAGTCCGTCGTGTACGCGTCCGACAACGGGTTCAAGGTCCTGCAGGAGGCCCTCGGCACGATCAACCAGACGGCCTTCTCGAAGGCGGCGATCGACTACGCGTACCAGAAGGGCCTCATCGTGATGGCCAGCATGGCCGACGAGAACTCGCGCCACCACAACATGCCCGCGGTCGCGAACCACGTGCTCACGATCCACACCGTCCGTTACAACGGGTCGGACCCGAACAAGTCGTCGTCGTTCCTCGCGTTCGACACGTGCTCGAACTACGGGGCGCACCTCGCGCTGTCGATCAGCGGCACGAGCTGCTCGAGCGAAGCGACGGGCCGGTCGAGCGGGATCGCGGGCCTGGCGTACTCGATGGGCAAGCAGAAGGGCCTGGACCTGTCCGCGGAGGAGGTCATCCAGCTCTTCAAGATGACCGCCGACGACATCGACATGCTCGAGGCGCGCGACCCGGACCGCGAGATCTCGAGGCGCTTCTACTGGTCGCAGCCCGGGTTCGACCAGCGGTTCGGGTACGGACGCGCGAACGCGGCGAGGATGATGAAGTCCATCGACGAGGGGCTCATTCCGCCCGAGGTCGACATCGTGGCGCCGGAGTGGTTCACGCCCGTCTTCGCCGATCGCGGCGCCCCGTCGGTCGCCGTCATCGGTCGCGTCGCGGCGAGCCGCGCGAAGTCGTACGACTTCAAGATCGAGTGGGCCCCCGGTGTGCAGCCGGAGGAGAAGGACTGGCAGCCGCTCGGCCTCGCGAAGGCCGGGCTGCCCCCCCAGACCGTGAGCGGCACGGACGGACCGCTGGCCACGTTCGACCCCAGGACCATCGACACGAAGCACGCCCCGGACCCCGACTCGCAGCACCACGAGAACGATCGGTCCATGACGATCCGGCTCCGGGCCGTCGCGCACTACCCGAACGGCGACGTCCCCGGCGAGGCGCGTCGCACCATCTCGATCACGAACGAGAAGAACGGTCTCGACAAGGATCTCCTCCCCGGGTTCCCCATCCGGGTCGGCGGGAGCGCCGAGGCCAGCCCCAAGATGGCCGACATCGACGGGGACGGCGTGCGGGATCTCATCTACCCCACGAGCGACGGCCTGCTCCACGTCTTCACGTTGCGCGGCGGCGTGCCGGCCGAGGTGCCCGGGTTCCCGTACATGACGGCGTCGATCGACGGGCTGAACCCGAAGCTCGGTCACGAGCCCACGATCCCGAGCTACCTCTCCGCGCCCGCGTACCAGTCCGGGGCGATCCCTGCCTCGATCACCCGCGAGTCCATGATGACCCCGCCGGCGGTCGCGGACCTCGACGGCGACGGGAAGCCCGAGATCGTCGTCATCTCGTGGCCTGGCACGATGTACGTCATCGACGTCAAGGGCAAGGATTTCCCGGGTTGGCCGCGGCGGATGCCGCTCGTACCGTCCTGCCCGCTCGACACGTCGGTGCAGAAGCCCGAGCGCTGCATGGACTACGACCACGCGTGGCTCCGCGGCGCGTACGGAGCGCCCGTGATCGTGGACATGGACGGCGACAAGAAGCCCGAGATAGTCGTGGCCGGGTTCGAAGGCCGCCTCCACGCGTACAAGCTCGACGGCACCGAGGCGGCCGGGTTCCCCGTCGAGGTCCACGCGCCGGCGTCCGCCAGGTACAACCGCATCATGACGACGCCGACCGTCGCCGACTTCAACGGAGACGGGATCCCCGACCTCGCCACGGGCTCGAACGAGCAGATCGGCGGAGGCGGCGGCGCGGGGCCGGTCTTCATCATCGACGGGCGCGGCACGAACGCGCCGAACAAGGGCGTCTTCCCGAACTGGCCTCTCACGATCACGTCCCTCAAGCTCTTCCCCGTCGTGGCGGAGGGCATCGTCGGCTCGCAGGCGACCGCCGACTTCGACGGCGACGGCAAGCCTGACCTCCTCATCCAAGGGAACGGCGCCCGTCCCCTGGTCGTGCGCGCCGACCCCGGACCTCAGCCGGGCTTCTCGGAGCCTCCGAACCGCCTGCCGAACACGACCAACGACGAGGGCGCCCCGCAGGTGGGCTTCGACGCGACGAGCATCTTCGGCAAGTACACGAAGGCGTTCACGCCCGACACGATGTTCCCGCTGTTCAGCCAGCCGTCGATCGGCGACATGGACCAGGACGGCGTGCCAGACGTCATCATGGCGGGCGGGTCGCTCAGCCTCGCGGGCGCGCTCGCCGGCGGCGCCACGACGACGCCCGGGCAACACCTCCTCGCCATGTGGAGCGGCAAGACGGGGCGCATGATGCCGGGGTCGCCGGTCGTGGTCGAGGACTTCACGTTCCTCGTCAACCACACCATCGCGGACGTCAGCGGAGACGACTACCCCGAGGCCATCACGGGGACCGGCGTGTACTTCCTCCACGCGGCCGACGCGTGCGGCAAGGAGCCCGAGGGCTGGCCGAAATTCACGAACGGGTGGATCGCTTCGGCGGCCGCCGTCGGCGACCTCAACGCAGACAAGAACCTCGACGTCGCGGCGGGGACGCGAAACGGGTGGATCTTCGCGTGGAAGACCAAGGGACGCGAGGACGGCGTCATCCAGTGGGAGTCGTTCCACCACGACAACGCCAACACGGGGAACTACGCGACCAAGCTCGGACAGGGCGTGCTCAAGCGCGCCGCGAAGGTCATCGACTGCACACCCCCGGTCGAGCCGAAGGGAGAGGACCTCGACATCGGCGGCGGGTGCGTGTGCGATGCGGCCGGCGTCCGGCGAGGGTCGGGCCCGATCGCGCTCCTCTTGCTCCCGGCGGCCGCGTGGTTCGCGCGCTCGCGCCGGCGACGACGAAACGGGTAGCTCGCCGGAGGTCTCGGGGGCCCTTTGGGCCCCGGTCCTCCCGAGCCGCGGATCGAGGGTCGGGCTGGCCTCTCCCCCCGTTCGGTGTAGAATGGAGGGGTACCATGCGATTCGAAGCCCCCGAGATCGTCGAGATCAAGATGGACGCGGAGATCGGCTCCTACCAGGAGGAGCGAGACCGCGAGGAGCCTCCGATCGTCGAGGCGGCCGCGGAGTAGCCCGCGGCTCCGCATCGTGATCCTCGAGGTGCTCGGCTCCGGTGCGGGCGGGGGTGTGCCGCAGTGGAACTGCGCGTGCCCCAACTGCGCGCGTGTACGCGCCGGCGATCCGCGCGTTCGCGCGCGGACGCAGGACTCGGTCGCCGCGTTCGTCGGAGGTGACGCCATCCTCCTCAACGCCTCCCCGGACGTGCTGCGACAGATCGAGCGCGAGCCGAGACTGCAGCCGCGACGGGCACGGCACTCGCCCATCCGCGGCGTGGTGCTCACGAACGGCGACCTGGATCACGTGCTCGGCCTGTTCTCGCTCCGTGAGTCCCAGCCCTTCACGCTGTGGGCGACGGGGCGTGTCTGGGAGGGGCTCGCGCGGAACGCGTTCATGAAGACGCTCGACCGCTTCGAAGGCCACGTCACCTTCGCGTCGCTCCGCCTCGGCGAGCCGACGAGGCTCTCCGGCGATCTCGTCGCGACCGCGATTCCCCTGCGGGGCAAGCCGCCCGTGCACCTCGAGGGGACGCTCGCTCCGTCCGCCGAGGACAACGTGGCGCTCCTCCTCCAGGAGGGCGCGACGACGGCCCTCTACGCCTCGTCCTGCCTCGACGTACGCGAGCTCGAGCCGCACCTCGGCGGCGTCGGCACCCTGCTCGTGGACGGCACCTTCTTCGTGGAGGACGAGCTGATCCGCCTGGGCCTCGGCACCGCGGAGGCGCGCAGCATGGCCCACCAGCCGATCGCGGGGGACACGGGCAGCCTCGCGGTCCTCGCCCGCTGGCCGATCCCCCGGCGGATATATACCCACATCAACAACACCAACCCGATCCTCGTCGAGGGGTCGAAGGAGGCGTCGAGCGTCCTCGAGGCTGGACTGGAGATCGCGCACGACGGAATGGAGATCCATGGCTGATCTCCTGGACGCCGAGGCGTTCGTGGCGGTCCTCCGCGAGGAGGGCAAGAAGCGCTACCACGACCTCCACCCGTTCCACGTGAAGATGCACGCGGGCGCGCTCTCGCGGCGGCAGATCCAGGCGTGGGTCGAGAATCGGTACTATTACCAGACGCGGATCCCCCTCAAGGACGCGACCGTGCTATCGAAGAGCGAAGATCCCGCCTTCCGTCGGCGCTGGATCCGTCGCATCCACGATCATGACGGCACCCTCGAGAGCGAGGGAGGGCTCGCCCAGTGGGAGCGCCTCGCGGCGGGGGTCGGGCTCGACGTCGGGAGGCTCCGCTCGCACGCGGACGTCCTGCCGGCCGTGCGCTTCGCGTGCGACGCCTACGTGACCTTCGTGCGGGAGCGGACGCTCCTCGAGGCCGTCGCAAGCTCCCTCACCGAGTTCTTCTCGCCTGACATCATGGCGCGGCGGATCGCGGCGTGGGAGACGCACTACCCGTGGGTGGACGGACCGACGCTCGCGTACTTCCGCGGGCGCGTCGGTCGGGCCAAGGTGGATAGCGAGGAGGCCATCGCGTTCGTGATCGCGCACGCGTCCACGCGCGCGGAGCAGGACGCGTGCGTCGCGGCGCTGATCCGGAAGACCGAGATCCTGTGGGCGCTCCTCGACGCGGTCGAGGCGCGTCATCCCGCATGACACCGCCCGGCGATCGACCGAGGCTCGCCGCCAAGGCGCGCCTCCGGTGGGATCGCCACGCGCGCCGGTGGATGCTGCTCTACCCGGAGCGAGGCCTCGCGCTCAACGCCACCTCCCACACCATCGTGGAGATGTGCGACGGCGGGCGAACCGTCGCCGAGATCGCAGGGGAGATCCGCTCGCGGTTCAGCGAGGTGCCGGACGACGCGGACGAGATGGTCGGGCGCTTCCTCGGCTCCCTCGCCGCGCGGGGGCTCGTCACCGGGGTCCCGGCCGACGACGATGCGCCGGCGGCGCCGCACGCCGACGACGCGCCGCGGCCTTACACGCTGATCGCGGAGCTCTCGTACAAGTGCCCGCTCCAGTGCCTCTACTGCTCGAACCCGCTCGATCTCCAGAGTTACACGCACGAGCTCGCGACGGAGGACTGGACGCGCATCCTCGGCCAGGCCGAGCAGGCCGGCGTGGTGCAGGTCCACTTCACGGGCGGTGAGCCGCTCGTGCGGCGCGATCTCGAGGAGCTCGTCGAGGAGGCCGCGCGGCTCTCGCTGTACTCGAACCTCATCACCGGCGGTGAGCCGCTCGCCGACGGGCGCCTCGAGGGGCTGGCGCGCCGGGGCCTGTCCGCCCTTCAGGTGTCCGTGCAGGACGTCGATCCGGAGGGCGCCCGCTTCGTGAGTAACCGCGATCGCGTCGACGCCAAGGTCCGGCTGATGGAGACGGGCAAGGCGCTCGGCCTGCCCGTCACGATGAACGTCGTCCTCCACCGGCACAACCTCGACCGCGTCGGCGGGTTCGTCGAGCTCGCCGAGCGGATCGGGGTCGACCGGCTCGAGCTCGCGAACACCCAGTACCTCGGCTGGGCCCTCGCGAACCGCGATCTGCTGCTCCCCACGGGAGCCCAGATCGACGCCGCGCGGGAGGTGGCGTCGCGGGCGCGGGCGCGCCTTCGGGGACGGATCGACGTCCTGTTCGTGAAGCCCGACCACTTCGGCGCGTTCCCGCGTGCCTGCATGGACGGCTGGGCGCGCAGGTTCCTCCATGTGACGCCCACCGGGAAGGCGCTGCCCTGCCACGCCGCGATGAGCCTCCCCATGGAGTTCCCGGACCTCCGATCGGTGACCGTGGAGGAGGCGTGGCTGTCCCCCTCGTTCGAGGCATTCCGCGGAGAGGGCTGGATGAGCGAGACGTGCCGATCGTGCGACCGGCGCGGCCTCGACTTCGGCGGCTGCCGGTGCCAGGCGTTCGCGCTCACGGGAGACGCCGCGGCCACGGACCCCGCTTGCTCCCTCTCGCCCCACCACGGGTCGATCGCGGCCGCGCGGCTCGTGCGCGGGCCCGCTGTGCCAGAGGCTCGGAGGCTCCGGGTATTCTGACGCCTCAACCGGCCTCAGGCCGGCGGGCGCCGCGAGCGGATTGTGTTAGGGCTCTCCCATGGGACTCGATCTCGTCATCAAGAACGGCACCGTGGTCGACGGAACGGGCGCGGCCCCGCGACGCGCGGACGTGGGGATCCTCGGCGGGCGCATCGCAGAGGTCGGCGACCGCATCGACGGAGGCACGAGGGTGATCGACGCGGAGGGCGCCCTCGTGACGCCTGGGTTCGTCGATCTCCACACGCACTACGACGGCCAGGTGTCGTGGGACTGGCAGCTCTCGCCGTCGTCCCTCCACGGCGTGACGACGTGCGTGATGGGGAACTGCGGCGTCGGCTTCGCGCCGGTGCGCGAGTCCGACCACGAACGACTGATCGCTCTGATGGAGGGGGTGGAGGACATCCCGGGGTCCGTCCTCTCGGAAGGCATCCGCTGGGGCTGGGAATCGTTTGCACAGTACATGGATGTGGTGGACAAGGAGCCCCACGCGATCGACTTCGCGATGCAGGTCCCGCACGACGCCCTCCGCGTCTTCGTGATGGGCGAGCGCGCGGTCACCGGTCGAGCTGCCACCGAGGAGGACGTCGACGCGATGCGCGGCCTGCTCGCGCAGGCGCTCCGGGCGGGCGCCATCGGCTTCTCCACGGGCCGCTCCGACAACCACAAGGATCGCAGCGGCGCCGACACGCCCGCCGCCGAGGCCGATCTCCGCGAGCTCACCGGCCTCGGACGAGCCTTCGAGGGGCTCGGGCACGGCGTCGTCCAGGCGGTCAGCGACTTCGACATGGAAAGGAACCCGGCGCGCTTCGACGTCGAGTTCGACATCCTCGAGGGCCTCGCTCGCGCCGCGCAGCGCCCGATGAGCATCTCCCTCATGCAGCGCGACGTCGACAGCGAGCAGTGGCGGAACATCATCCGCCGCGCCGAGAAGGCGAACGCGTCGGGCTGCGAGATCCGGCTCCAGGTCGGCGCGCGTGGCATCGGCGTCCTCCTCGGGCTCGAGGCCACGTTCCACCCGTTCATCGGCTTCCCGAGCTACAAGGCCATCGCCCACCTCGGCCTCGCCGAGCGGGTCGCCGCGATGCGCGACCCCGCCTTCAAGGCGCGGCTCCTGTCCGAGAAGAGCGAGAAGCTCGCGGGCGACGGCAGCAACATTCCGCCGCTTGCCGACAAGTTCCTGGAGCACCTCGACTTCATCGCCATGCGGATCTTCCGCCTGGGAGAGTCGCCGAACTACGAGCCGACGCGCGAGGACTCACTCTTCGCGGAGGCCATGCGGACCGGCCGCCCGGCCCTCGAGATCCTCTACGACGCGCTGCTCGAAGACCACGGCCGCCAGCTCCTCTACTTCCCGATCCACAACTACACCCAGATGAGCCTCGACTGCGTCGAGGAGATGCTCCGCCACCCGCTCTCCTTGCCCGGTCTGTCGGACGGCGGGGCGCACGTCGGCACCATCTGCGACGCGAGCTTCCCGACGTTCATGCTCACGCACTGGACCCGGGACCGGAAGAAGGGGCGCTTCGCGATCGAGGACGTGGTCAAGCGCCTGGCGAACGACACGGCCCGCTACGCGGGGCTCCGCGATCGCGGCGCCGTGATCGCGGGCCTCAAGGCGGACCTCAACGTCATCGACGTGTCCGCGCTCCGCCTGCTCCGCCCTGCCCTCGTCCGCGACCTCCCCTCCGGGGGCAAGCGACTCCTCCAGCGCGCGCGAGGCTACCGCGCGACGATCGTGTCGGGCCAGGTCATGCTCGAGAACGACGAGCTGACCGGCGCCCGGCCCGGCCATCTCGTGCGGGCCTCGTAGAGCCACGTGCCGGGGGGGCCCTCCACAGCCCCTCGCGTCCGCTCAGGGCTTCACGCAGCGCAAGCCGAGCTTGCCGTACTTGTTCAGCAGCACCGTGTTCCCGCCCCCGTTCCTGTTGTAGCCATGCCCCTCCCAGGAGCCATTCCCGCTCCAGCGGTGGCGAGCGGCGAAGGGGTTCGCGTCGGTCGTGATCGTGGACGTCAGCTCGAACGTGTTCCCGAGCAGGTCGGCGTGGCCCGCCGGCGTCCGCCCCTTGAGACGCCCAGGTGGCACGAAGAACACGATGTAGTCGGTGGCGATGAGGTTCGGATACTCGTAGCTGTACCTGTAGCTGGCGTACTCGATCGACTGCGCGGCCGTGGGGACGTACGCGGCCGGGACCATGTTCGCGGGGTTCCGGAGGTAGGCGTCGTCGGCCGTCGGGTATCGGTTCCCGAAGTACGTGTTGGTGTCCTGCTGCTTCGGTGCAGGCGTCGCTCCCCAGGGATACGTCGTCGCGCCGACGGCCGCCTGCCATTCGGGGAGCGACTCGAGTCGCCCGCCGTCCCAGATGCAGAACGCCTGCGCGACGAGGTAGTCGATGCAGTTCATGCCCTTGGTGTCGTAGACGGTCTGCGCGTGCTCGTGAGGGATGTCGCCCAGCGACGCCTGCACGGCGTTCGGGAACCAGTACGCGTGGGTGCCCGGAGAGCTGACCATGCAACCCGTGCTGGACTGCGCGTTGTTTCGGAAGATGAGGCCACCGAGGTGCCTGTAGACGCTCGTGTAGATGCCGTTCTGCGGTGCGCCACCTCCCTGATCCGTGTCGGCAATCTCGGCGGGCGGCGGGTTCGTGTTCCCCGCGAACGACGACGGGAGGTAGAGGTCCCACTCCGCCCGGAGGAGGGGCGTGCCCGCGGGGAGCTCGGGGATCTTGCCCGCCGCGCGTGTCGCCTGGACGAAGCCGCGCACGTTCCCGGTGATGCTCTCGAGGAACACGCGCATGCGGCCCGCCGTGACGGGGTACTTGTCCATCTGGACGGTCACGCCGCCCGCGGTGACCGGGGCCGTCGCGCAGCAGCTCTCCCAGGCCGCCGCGCCGCGGCCACCCGCGCCGCCGAGGCCGCAGGTGTCGCCGCCATAGTGGGTGGTGCAGCTCCTCCCGTAAGCGCACTTCTTGTTGTAGTCGCAGCCGAGCTTGTCGCAGTCGGTGCCGACGAGGCACGCCTTGCCGGGCTCACACGCCGGGTTGGCGGCACCGCCGCAGTCGACGTCGGTCTCGTTGCCGTTCTTCTTGCCGTCGGTCGGGCTCGGGACCTGGCACACGAGGCCCGCTCCGGTGTTCTTGCAGACGTCGCTCTTGCAGTCCGCGTCGACCTTGCACGCGAGCGCGTCAGAGCAGCGGGGTGCGGCCGGGCCTCCGCAGTCCACGTCGGTCTCGCTGCCGTTCTTCACGCCGTCCATGGAGTTGGGCGTCGCGCACTTGCCGGCGAGACAGACGTCGCTCTCGCAATCCTCCCGCTTCCCGCAGTCCTTGCCGTCGAGGCACTTGGGGTTGCCCGTGCCTCCGCAGTCGACGTCGCTCTCGGCGCCGTTCTTCACGCCGTCCTTGCTCGTTGGCGCCTGGCAGATCCCCCCCTGGCAGACCTTGCTGGTGCAGTCGTCGGGCTTCGCGCACTCCTTCAGGATGTCGCAGGCCGGCGCGGCCGGACCGCCGCAGTCGATGTCGGTCTCGCTCCCGTTCTTCACGCCGTCGGTCGCGGTCGGCGCCGCGCACGTCCCCGCGGCGGTGCACACCTTCGAGGGGCAGTCGGTCGGCTTCGAGCACGCCTTCGGGGGTTCGACGGGGCCGCCGTCCGGTCCGGTCGTCGTACCTCCACCCCCAGGTCCCCCAGGGGCGGCGTCGTCCGTCTCCGTGCTACAGGCGACCGGGGCGGCAAGCGCCAGGACCAGACTTGCGGCGAGAGCATGTGATCGTTTCATCGGCGTCCTCCTCGTGGTCCCACCCCGCGCCAAGAGTCCGTGCAGAATAGCATGGTTCACCCGCGCCGCACCCCATCCCCGGCCCCCCCCCCGAGACCGGACACGGGGCTGTCAGCCCACGAACCTGGAAGTGTGGCGGAGGAGGGAGTCGAACCCCCGACCTAGCGCGTATGAAACGCCCGCTCTAACCAACTGAGCTACTCCGCCGGAGCGACGCCCTCTTAGCCGCAGCGCCCCTGCACTGCAAGCCCCTGGTCCGGGTCACCGCCGGCGCGCGCTCGCAGGCTCCCATGACACGCTCGCGCCACCGGTGAACGGCGCCCGGATGCGCACCTCCGAGCCAAGCGCCGCCGGCGGCGGGGGCAGCGGAGCGGCCTTCCGGATGGCCTCGGCGCAGTTGCGATCGAAGGCGTCGATCCCGCTCGGGCGGAGCGGCGGCCACGCGACCTCCACGGATCCGTCCTTGTGCACGGTGAACGACAGGATCACCATGCCCTGCCGGAGCGCGTAGAGGTCGTCCTTCGGGAACGCGTCCTTCCACAGGGGGTGGATCTTGGCGTGGATCTGCCGGAAGTACCCGAGGTACCGCGGATCCTGCGTGTCGAGATCGAGCCAGTCGCCCCCGCCCGAGCCGAGCGGTCTCGGGTGCGCTCCGGCCCCGCTCGCGCCTCCGGCCCCGGGCGCCCCACCGCCGCCCGCGCCGCCTGCTCCCACGTCGCCGGAACCGCCCGCCACGCTCGCGTGCACGAGCGACCGGACGATCGCCTCCACCTCGCCGCGGCTGTCGACGACATCGCTCGGGCGACCGCGGTGGACGCTCGCGATGCTGGGCGACGCCTCGGTCACGTCCGGCCGCGCG
>SXNL01000027.1 GCA_005777185.1 Myxococcales bacterium | reverse complement strand
GAGCATCGCCGCGCGGAGCGTCGCCGCGCGGAGCGTCGTCGCGCGGAGCGTCGCCGCGCGGAGCGTCGCCGCGCGGAGCGTCGCCGCGCGGAGCGTCGCGACGCGCCGCGTGACTTCTCGGTTTTCGTGGGGGTGCGCCCTCGCCCTCGACGGTGATGCCGGGCATCACGATCTCGGCGTTCGCGCCCCGACCTGGCTTGCCTGCAGGTACCGGCGCGGAGGGTACGGCCAGCGTCTTGCGATCCAGGATGTGCTTATCGTCGTCGGACTCGGCGGGCGGGTCCCAGTTCGCCAGCGCCGCCTGGGGCTGGCCCTGTCGCGGGCGCCTCTCGTCGGACCGCGCCGGGGTCGTGCCCTCGCGCCCCGCGGCGGGACGATCCGCCCCGCGCTGGGTCTCGCCACCGCGCAGCGTCCGTGGCACGCCCTCGCGGCGGACGTCGGCGGCGGCCTCGGGCCGCGCCTCCTCCACCCGTGGCGCCGGCGGGGGAGCGATCCCGGGAGGAAGGAAGGGGCGGGTCTCCGGATCGATCTCGACCGGCGCGGGCCGCGGGTTCTTCGCCCGCCGGGCCTCGCTCGCGCCCTGGACCACGTCGGAGCGGACGCGCGGCCCGAGGTGATCCCGGAGGAGCCCGGCGACCACGCTCTCGGCCGCGTCGTGCGTGAGGAGGCGTCTGGCGACGGCGAGGTCGAACGCGTCGTGCTCTCGCGCCGCGAACGCGTCGACGAAGAACTCGACCACGTCGGTCTCCTCGCGCGTCTTCATGTCGCCCTTGTTGGGGAGCTCCTTCTCGATCGGGCGGATCTTGTACGTGAGCCGCAAGAGGTACAGGTTCCCCACGTCGCGCGGGCCGATGAGCGAGATGGCGGTGCCCGTGCGCCCGGCGCGCCCCGTCCGCCCCGTGCGGTGCACGTAGCTCTCCGTGTGCTCCGGGAAGTCGGCGTTGATGACGTGCGTCAGGTGGGAGATGTCGATCCCGCGGGCGGCGACGTCGGTGGCGACCAGGAAGCGCAGCCGGCCCTCGCGCGTCTTCGCCATGATGCGCTCGCGCTCCCGCTGCTCCAGGTCGCCGTTGAGCCAGTCGGCGTCGAAGCCCTTGCGCTTGAGCATCTCGGCGAGGCGCTCGGTCTCGTCCTTGGTGTTGCAGAAGATGATCGCGCTCTCGGGATCCTCGACCTCGAGCACCTGCACGAGCGCCTCGCGCCGGTCCAGGTGGCCGCGGAGCGTGTAGATGTAGTGCGCCACCTCGAGTGCGCCCACGTGGTCGCTCGAGAGGGTGACGTACTCGGGATCCTTGAGGTGGGAGGCGGCGAGGCGCTCGATGTCCGGGGGGATGGTCGCGCTGAAATAGAGCCCCTGGCGGTCCTTGGGCAGGTTCTCGACGATGGCGTGGAGCTCCTTCGCGAAGCCCATGGAGAGCATCTCGTCGGCCTCGTCGAGGACGAAGATGCGGATGTTCTTCGGATCCAGCGTGCCGCGGCGAAGGTGGTCCAGGACGCGCCCTGGCGTCCCGACGACGATCGAGGCGCCCTCCTCGAGGAGCGTGACCTGTCGCTCCATCGATGCGCCGCCGTAGATGGGAGCCACCTTGATCTGTCGGTGGACGCCGATCCGTTCGACCTCGCGCGCGACCTGCAGCGCGAGCTCGCGCGTGGGTACGAGGACGAGTCCCTGCACGCCCGCGACACCCTTCTTCACGAGGCCGTCGACCATCGGGAGGGCGAACGCGGCCGTCTTGCCGGTGCCCGTCCGCGCCTGGACGACCAGGTTGCGCCCGCGTCGGGCGGGCTCGAAGACGGCGACCTGCACGGGCGTGGGGTTCTTGTACCCGATGTCGTCGATCGCTCGGCGCACGTCGGGGGATAGATCGATCGCGTCGAACGTGGTGGCTTGTCCGCCGGTCTGCGAGACGAGATCGCTCATGGGGGGCGTGTTAAAGCACGGATCCGCCCGCTCCGGGGAGATTCCCCGCGTCAGTTCAGGTCCAGGCGGCGGCCGAGGCTCCGGCGGATCGCCCCGACCTCGTCGGCCGCGCGCGCAAGCGACCGCTCCCGCGCGTCCCGGAGCCGCAGCACGTCGAGGTACGCCTGCCGCGACCGCGGATCCGTGGCGCAGGCGCCCTCCGCGGCGGCGAGGGCATCCCACTCCGGGGCGAGCGAGGTCCGGAAGGCGCGCGCGGCCTCGTCGCGATCCGGGCGGGCGGCCGCGGCCTCGGTCGCGCGATCCGCGGCCCGGACGAGCCCGGCGAGCTGCCCGCGGCAGGGCCCGTCCATCGCGAGCGGCGCATCTGAGCCCAGGGCGCTGCGGGCGATCTGCAGGACGGTGGACACGATGAACCACGCCGCGAAAGCGAGGAAGGCCCAGGTGGCGATGCGTCGGCCGCGGCCCTCCCAGGACGCATCGCGCCACTTCACACGGACGGGGGGGTCGTCGGCCACGCGGACACTCCACAGGAAAGCCCCCCACACGTCAACGAACGCGCCCCTTGACCCCGCGCGCGAGTACCCACATACTTCAAATTGTTTTGAAACTTATCGCTACATGGCGCAAGTCGCTGGAATAACGGAGTTATTTTCGATGGAAGCTGCGGGCGCCATGGGGATGCTGGAGGAGGTCGCGCGGGGACGCGCCCCGGAGCGGACCGGTCTCCGCCTGGCGACCGCGGACGCGACGCTCGGCGACGCGATCGGACGGGTCGAGGCCGAGATCCTCGCGTGCGCCCGGACGGGCCAGGCGCCTGCGATAGACTCGGCCGAGCACCTGCGCGCGGCCGGCGGCAAGCGCGTACGGCCGCTCCTCGCGCTCCTGTCGTGCGCGTCGTTCGGCCCCGTCGGGCGCGGTGTGGAGGTCGCGGTCGCCGCCGAGCTCGTGCACCTCGCGACCCTCCTCCACGACGACGTCGTCGACGACGGGAGCGAGCGCCGCGGCGTCCCCACGTCGAGGCGGCTGTGGGGCAACGCGGTGAGCGTGCTCGCGGGCGATCTCCTCCTCGTGCACGCGCTCGAGCGCGTCCGCGCGGCGGGGGAGGGCGTGACGCTCGCCGAGCTCCTCGCGACGTTGCGTTCCCTCGTCGACGGGGAGGTCGTGCAGCTCCGCGGGCGCACGCGGCTCGACCTGTCCCGCGCGACGTACGACGAGATCGTGCTCGGCAAGACCGCGTCGCTCTTCGTGTGGGCGATGCGCGCGGGCGCCCGGGCCGGCGGGGGGGATCCGGCGGCGATCGAGCGGCTCGGTCTCGCGGGGAGCGCGCTCGGGCAGGCCTTCCAGATCGTGGACGACGTGATCGACTACGAACCCGGTGCGTCCCGCAAGACTCCGTTCGCCGATCTGCGCGAAGGCAAGGTCACGCTCCCTCTCATCCTGCTGGCCGAGCGCGACGGCCGTGCGCGGTGCGACATCGAAGCGGCGCGAGACGCCGAGCCAGCGGGGGTGGCCGCGCTGCTCGAGCGCGTGCGAGCGTCCTCGGTGCTCTCCGAGTCGCGCGAGATCGCGGCGGCCCACGCCGCGCGCGCCGCCAACGCCCTCGCGGAGCTCCCCGCTTCGGGCCCGCGCGCCTGGCTCGTGTCCATCGCGGATCGGCTCGCGGGCCGCCGCACCTGAAGCCACGGAGCGGGCCGAAGTCTGGTAGGGTCCCACCCCCGTGGCAGCCAAGGACAAGCACGCGCTATGGCCGAGCGAGGCGGCGGTGAGCGACGTCGTCGGGCGGCTCATCGAGTTCTGGGGCTTCAAGCGCAACATGGGCCGCGTGTGGGCGATCCTCTACCTGTCGCCGGAGCCCATGAGCGCCGACGATCTGCGGCAGGCGCTCCGCCTCTCGAGCGGCGCCGTGAGCATGACGCTGTCCGAGCTCGCGCGCTGGGGTGTGGTGCGCAAGGTGTGGGTGCAGGGCGAGCGTCGCGACTTCTTCACGGCCGAGGTGCAGCTCTGGAGGATGATCTCTCGCGTCTTCAACGAGCGCGAGAAGGCGGAGATCGGCTACGCGATCGAGGCGTTCGACGAGGCGCTCGCCTCGCTGGAGAAGCTGCGGAGCTCGCCGGATCCGAAGACGCGTGCCAGGGCCGAGCTCCAGCATCAGCGCATCAAGCAGCTCGCCGATCTCGCCCGGCTCGGGCGGGATCTCCTCGACGCGCTGGTCTCCACCGCGAAGCTCGACGCGGAGCCCCTCGTGCGCTTCCTCCTCGGCGCCTCGCGCTCGACGACGCCACGCGCGCCGTGATCGGGGAGGTCGCACGATCGTCGGCACGCGCGACGATCGACCGGCGGTTCGCTCCATGCTCCACGCCGTCGACGCCACGTCGCTGGGCTGCCGGCGTTCGCCCACGCCTGCCTCGTTCGCCCCTCGGACGTGGCTCCGAACCGCGGTCGTGCGCGGCGCTTGACGCGGGCCGACCTCGTGGGCAATAGGTGCGCATGGACCAGCTCTCCGCGACGCTCGACCGGGGTTGGGATCTCGCCCAGCGCGGGGACGCGATGGGCGCCGTGGCGTGCGCCCGACGCGCGCTCGAGATGGACCCCGGATCGCCAGAGGTCCACAACCTGCTCGGGTACAGCGCCGCGCTCGCGGGCGACACGGACGAGGCCGTCGAGCACTACCGGCAGGCGCTCGCGCTCGACGAGTCGTACTTCGAGGCGATGCTCAACTGCGCGGAGCTCCTCGTCCACCCTCTCGAGGAGTGGGACGACGCCATCACCTTGTGCGATCAGGCGCTCGACATCACGGAGACCAAGGCCGAGGTCGTCGACTGCACGCTCATCAAGGTGGACGCCCTCATCGGCAAACGGGAGATCGAGCTGGCGCGTCGCACGCTCGCGACCGTGTCCGACGGCCCGTTCGAGAACGCCAGCCACCCCCTCATGATCGGCCGGGTGTACTACGAGCTCGGCGACTTCGACGTCGCGCGCCCGCTCCTCGAGGAGGCGATCCGGCGCGACGAGCACCTCGCCGACGCGCATTACTACCTCGGCGTCCTCCGCGAGGAGGCCGGCGACGCTCGGGGCGCGGTCGAGTCCTTCCTCCGCGCGCGCGCGCTCGACGCGCAGATCGCGCCGCCGACCTGGGCGCCCGGCCCCGACGTCCTCGGTCCCATGGTCCAGCGGGCCGTGGCCGGCATCGACGCCCTCCTGGCGCGCCACGTCCGCCAGGCGGAGGTGTTCGTCGTGGACCTCCCGGGCGCCGAGCTCGTCGCCGATGGCGTCGACCCGCGATCCATCGCGATCGTCCTCGAGATGCCCGGGTCGGACCTGGACACCGACCTGGACCGCCCGGCGTGCGCCCGCCTGTTCGTGTACCAGCGGAACCTCGAGCGCGCCGCGGGCGCTCCCGAGCGCCTCGAGGAGGAAATCCGGCACGCGATCGAGCACGAGGTCGCGAACGTCTTCGGGGCCGCCGACCCGGTGGACAAGCTGCAGCTCAACTAGCTCAGTCGTGCACGACCACCCGCGTCCCCGGGTGCTCGGGCGAGGCCCACACGCCGTGCCAGCCCTCGGGGAGCCTCGGCTCGGTCCACGTGAAGATCGTGCGCGCGTCGACGGGGGACAGGTTCACGCAGCCGTGGCTCTGCACGTGGCCGAAGTTGGCGTGCCAGAACGCGCCGTGGAGGGCGTAGCTCCCGTTGAAGTACATGATCCACGGGACGTCCTCGATCGAGTACGGACCGTCGGCTGCGCCGTCGCCGTCCATCGTGGCGGCGATGTGCTTCTCGCGGATGCGGAAGGTTCCGGGCGGCGTCGGGTGGTCCTTCTCCTTCTCCTTCAGGTTCCGCCGACCCGTCGAGACGAGCGTGGCATAGACCGGCTTGTCGCCCTCGAAGGCGACCAGCGTCTGCAAGGTCAGGTTGACGTCGATCCACTTCTCGCCCGGTGCGAGATCGCCCGGTGGGCTGTGCGGCTTCGTGTGCGTCCCCTCGTTGGCGCGCATCCACCACTTCTCGGTCGTCTCGTCGTAGCCGAGGCCGCCGATGGTGACGTGCGCACCGGTGAGGCGCACCGCCGTGTGTCGCGACACGGAGTCGCCGGGGTTCACGTGCTTGCCGTCGCTCGAGACGATGTACTTCTTCGCCTTGTGGTACAGGATGAACCCGACGCCGCCGCCGCTCGTCTCCGTGATCTTGCGGCCCGCGTCCACGACCTCGGTCTTGTCGGTGAGCCAGATACCGTGGAATTCGGTCGGTGGCTTCTGGATGTACACGCGGTCGTACGGCGCGAGGAGGCCGCTCTGCGTCTTCCACCACATGCCGCTCCCACCGGAGAGCTGGTGGTCGATCGAGAGGTAGAAGCCCTTGACCATCCGACGCGCCACGGGGCCCTCGCCCTTGAGGTCGTCGAGCGACACCATGGGCTTGCCCCCGTCGTAGTCGCGCAGGTACCAGGGCGTGTCGTCCGAGGAGTCGGTCGTGCGCTGCGACGCAAGCTGGAGCCCCGCGTCCATGCCGTCGGACTCGGCGTCCTCGTCGGGTTCGCGCTCACGCTCGGGCTTCTCGCGCTTCGCCTTCTTCTTCGGGGCGAGCCAGGGCTCGAGGCGCAGGCGCTCGTCGCGCGAGGGCACGTTGCGGTAGAGGGGCGTGCCGTTCTGGATGTTGTACCCGTACTGGTAGGGTAGCGAGGCCGTCACGTCGGGGAGCTTCGGCGAGGACTTGAGCCGCGGGTGGTTCATGTCGACGGTGCCGTACTTGCCGCACACGAAGCCGCCGCCGACGAGCTCGTACCAGCCCTCGGAGCAGTTCGGCTTCTTGTGCGCCTCGGGGAGCACGGGGACCTTCGCGCCGTGCCGGATGTAGCCAAGCCGCTGGACGCGCGCGTTCTTCTTGCCCTCGTCCTCCTTCCTCGGCCACTCCATGTCGCTCATGATGGGCGTCTGCATGAACAGCGCGCCGAGGAGCGGACCGTCGTAGGTCGCGCCCGCGTCGACCGCGGCGAGGGCGCCGGCGTCCTTCGCGTCCGCGACGGCGATCGCCGCGTCGGTGCGCGCGGGCGGGGCGGCCGTCGGAACGGACGTCAGGGTCCCCGCCCTCGCCTCCTCGCGGCACGCCGCGATCCCGAACAGACCGCCCCCGATCAGGAGGGCGCCGGGGAGCACGAGGAGGAAGCGTCGCATGGTGAGGCTCGAGGAGCGTTCGGGCTTTCCCACGTCGGCGACCACCTGTCGAGCGCCTTGTGCGGAGGCGTTTCCGCTCGACGTCCTTCGTACCCCGGACGGCGGCGTGGAGCCTAATTTTGTGACCCGACCGCCGGGGGTGTACGTCTCATGGGTGCCGCGCGAATGCCCGGACCGAAGCAAGCGTTCCATTTCAGGCAGCCTAGCCAGCTGCGTGCCATCGCCACGTCCAGGAAAAGAGAGCGAAATGTCGCCTGGCTGGACTTATGGTGTGGGTGTGCGAGGGCAAGAGCGTGGCTAGAGGGACGCGTTCGGCACGTGCCTGGGGCACCTCCGCGCGCGCGGGCGGCGAGGGGCTCGCACCGACCATCGTTCACGGCACCGGGCGGGTGGAGCTCGTCGAGTCCGGCCCCCTCCGGTTCTGGGACGCCGCGCGAATCCGGAGGATCTTCTTCGCGTGCATGGTCCTATCCATGGGAGTTCACTACGGTTTGTCCCCGTGGAACTTCCTGCCGAAGGCGACCGGGATCGAGTTCAAGGACGTCGAAGACGACCTCACGATACCCGTCGATCTGCTCGGCGAGGAGGCCCCGGCCCCCGCCGTCGACCCTGCCGCGACGAGGGCGACGCCGGGTACGCAGGATCCGACGGCCGGCGGCGGTGCCGACGCGGGGCCGGCGGACGCGGGCCAGGATGCCACGCCCGTGAAGAAGGACGCGGGACTCCCGCTCGTCGCCTCGGGCGTGGACGGCGGCGCGCTCTCGATGGACGTCGACGGGGGCGCCGACCTGCGCGAGGCCGGGGTGGCCGACGCCTCGGGCGAGGAACTCGACGGATCGCTCCTCGCGCTCGCGGAGGCGGGGACGCCGCGCGCGCCCCCCAGCCCGGGGGGCCTCGCGTCGATCGTCCAGGGTGGGGAGGTCAACGTGAACCTCCTGCTGAACATGGACGTCATCCGGCAGCATCCCGTGGGCGCGCGCATCGGGCCGCTCCTCTCGGGGATCCCACAGTGGAACGAGTTCATCCATGGCGCCGAGACGGGGTTCGATCCCCTCAAGCACACCAACTGGGTGCACATCTACGGGCCCTCCCTCATCCACACCGATCGCGACGCCGTGCACGTGCACCTCGACGCGCCTGACGACGTCATCGACAAGGCGATCGACCTCGTCTCGCGACGTGCCGAGAAGGGCGGCCCGTTCGACGCGGGCGTCCCGGGCGTCCGGGCGATGCTGGGCTACGGCGACAACGCGCAGCGCGTGATCATGCGCGTGCGATCGAAGGAGGTCGTGATCGTCCCACCGGCGAAGGCGCACGACTTCGCCGTGGTGCTGAAGGCCCGTCCCGTCCGCCCGGATCTTCGCGCGGGCGAGGCGCTCCGCGTGAAGGTGATGCACCCGAGCCGGCAGATCGCGATCCCGCAGCTCAAGGTGCCCGCGTCCCTGAAGGAGTTCAGCCTCTGGATCCTCCCCCGCGCGGCGGACGGCGGAGCCGATCTGTACGCCGAGGGCGAGTGCACCGACGAGCAGGCCGCGCGGGACATCGCCGACGGGATCCGCGATCTCGTGAACCAGCAGAAGGCCAGCATGGCCGTCCGCCTCGCGACGCGTGGGCTGCTCAATAACGTCGAGATCGTTCCCGACGGGTCGAAGGTGAGGCTCCACGTGAACGCCACGCGCGAGCAACTCGATGCGCTCCTGTCGACCGCGGCGCTGCAGATGGGCGTCCAGCTCCCCCAACCCCCAGCCCCACCGGCGCCGTGAGTCGCCGCGTCACGGACGTCGTCCTGGCCGTCGCGTGGCTGGCCCTCTCCGCGGTGGCCGCGTGCGCGAGTCCGCGGCCGCCGGCGCTCCCGCCCGTCGATCCGGGCGAGCTCTCCGCCCTGCGTGGCGCGCGCTCCCACGCCGCGCAGCGCGCCGCCGGCGACGAGAGGACCCAGGAGGTCGGCGCCCTCGGGGCCTTCCCCGTCGAGATCTACCTCCACAACCGCGCGCTCTCCCAGACGTGGGCGGGCCCCAGGGTCGCGACGATCCTCGACGCGATCGGCGGGCGCTACACGGGCACGGACGATCCCTCGCTGCCGGTGTGCCTCGGCGTCCGCTGCGCCCGGAACGGCGCGTCGCTCGCCACCCAGGCGCGGTGGACGGCCCTGCTCGCCAGGAGCGTCGGCAGCGCCGATCCCGAGCTGGTCGTGGTCGCGCACGAGGGCACCGACGAGCTCTCGGATGGGGTGATCGAGGCCGCCAGCCGGCGGGCGCCGAGCGGGGCCACGCTGTCCGACCCCGGCGAGACGGGCGCGGCTGTACGCGCCGTCCGGGGCAAGTTCGGCGATCGCACGGCGGTCTACCTCCGCGCCCGATCGGGCGAGGTCGTCGTCGCGCGGGAGGCCCGCGGCGGAGACGTCGCGCGGACGCTTCGCGAGGCGCGCCTCGCCAGCCCGCTGGGGCCCTCGGAGCTGGTCCGCGTGCGCGTCGCGAGGGTGAACGTGGGCGTGCTGCCCGTCGTGGACGAGGCGCGGGGGGTGATTGCGCGGGCTCCCGACGGCGTGACGTTTGCGCTCTCGGCCGAGGTGGCCTTCGCGACCGAGGCGCTGGCCGAGCTCGCGGTGCAGCGGGCGGCCGAGGAGCGCCGTCGCGCGGTCGTGCGCTTCTTCGTCGGGGGCCTCCTCGACGGGATCTCGATCGAGCGCCAGAAGGCGACCGTACGTGTCGCGGGGCCCCTCGCGAGGGAGGACCTCTCGCGGCTCCTCGAGCTCGTGGCGGCCCACTTCGGCGCGGATCCAGCGGCGCCGCCGACCGGCGCGCGCCCCTGAAACCGTTGCGAACGCGCGCGCGGTCGGGCTATGGATCGCGCCATGAAACGGGTACATGTCCTCCTCGCCGCGCTCCTCGTTCCGCCGTGTCTGTCCATGGTCGGTTGCTCGAAGAAGGTCGACGAGCCGCCGGCCAGCGACTTCAAGCCCTCGCAGGCCGCGCCGCTCCCACCGGGCCCCTCGAAGCTCGAGATCCACGACGAGTCCCCGGGCGACGGCGCCGTCGCGAAGGAGGGCGACAAGGTCGCCGTCCACTACACGGGCACGCTGATGAACGGGAAGAAGTTCGACAGCTCGCGTGACAAGAACACGCCGTTCGAGTTCACCATCGGCCAGGGGCAGGTCATCAAGGGGTGGGATCAGGGTGTCGTCGGCATGAAGGTCGGCGGCAAGCGCAAGCTCGTGATCCCCTCGGAGCTGGGCTACGGCGAGCACGGATCGCCGCCGAACATCCCGGGCGGCGCGGGTCTGAAGTTCGACGTGGAGCTGATCGAGATCAAGATCATCGACGGGGGCGCGGCCGACGCCGCGAAGGCGCCGGCGCCCGCGAAGAAGTAGGTCAGGTCTGGGAGGGGGGGCGAGCGGTCGCGATCGCCTCCTCGATCGCCGAGAGCTCGGCCGATGGCGCGGGGCCGAGGAGCAGGTCGCCCGCGTCGCTCTCGAGCACCACGTGGCTTCCCGCGCGCCGCGTCCCCCGGATCGCGCCCCAGCCTCGGAACGCGCCGGCGAACGTGACCCCGCGCGGATCCACCGCCACGTCGAGCGGCAGCGTCCGGGTGATGCCCCACGCCGCCACGGCCAGGAACCCCACGACGGCGACACAGCTCGCGACGAACGGCGCCGCGAGGCGCTCCCGGCTTGCGTGCTGGAGCGCGCCGATCGCGACGGCGGCGACCGCGAGCGCCAAGAACGAGAGCACGGAGATCGCGAAGATCACCGGTCGCCCGGTCCGGATCAGGCGCCGGTCGCGGTCGGGGGTCGGCGCGCCCGGCTGCACGACGGAGTGCCGGAGGGCACGCCGGACGAGGACCACGAAGCCGGCCGCGAGGAGGACGTCGAGCGCCACGGCGAAAACCGCGGTGCCCTCGGTCGCGAGGAACGCGTCGAACGCCCCGTGCGCCACGGCCGAGATCGCGAGGTACGCGACGAAGCGCGATCGCGGCTCGACCAGGCGCGCACCGAGCGCGTAGCCCCACAGGGCGCCGAAGAACCGGTGCGCCGGCAGCGTCATGACGCCCCGCGCCATGACGAGCGCCGGCGCGAGGCGGCCCATCCCGAAGTACCGCACGTTCTCGAGGGCCGCGAAGCCCAGGCTCGCCGTCACGGCGTACACGATGCCGTCGATCGGCTCGTCGAACTCGCGGCGCGTGGTCGCGAAGAAGGTCGCAGCGGCCTTCGCCGTCTCCTCCGTCGCCCCGACCACCAGGGTGTACACGGCGATGGCGATCGGCAGGGCTCGCGCCTGCCCGCCGAGCGTGGCGTGCTCCGGGTTGAGCCACGGCGAGGAGCGGGCGAGCCCGGCCTCGACGAGGCTCGCGGGCAGGACCCAGCCCGCGCCCATGGCGAACGTGACGGCGACGAGCCACCACGGCTCCGGGTGCGCGCGATCGAAGCGGCGCACGAAGACCAGCCAGGCGAGCGAGAGCGCGAGCGGCAGCAGGATCTCGAGCGACACGGCGCCGAGCCCGAGCGGGAGCCGTCGCTGATCCTCCACCACCAGGGCGGGCAGCGTGGCGGTCTCGAGGAGGCGCCTCGCCCTCCTGGCCTGGCCGTACGCCTCGGGTCCGCCGCCCCAGGACAGACGAAGCCCGCTCGCGATGGGCTCTGCGCGGACCGCGACGTGTCCGATCGCGCAGAGCGCTCGATCGAGGTCGACGGCCATGCCCGTCGTGGCGCGCATGGAGAGCGAGAGCGGGAGGGCCTCCATGGGCGGCCCTTGCAAGACGACGCGCGGGGGCGAGCGCGCGAGCACCAGCTCGGGGGGGGCCTCGCGGGCATCGACGAGGATGACGCGGTCCGGGTCCGTCGGCTGCTGCGCCGCCGCGAGGAGCCCCCCCTCGCGAGGCGCTGCGGACGCCAGCGGGCCCTCGATCTCGTACACCGCCACGCCCCCTGGCCACAGCAGCACCTCCTTGGTCTGAGCGACGAGCCGCTCGCGCACCGTCACCTCGAGCGCGCCCGGGCGGGCCTCCCGGACCTCGGCCGCGATCCGGGCCGCCGCGAGCCTCCGGGCTGCGCGCGCGCGCAGGTCTGTCGGGGCGACGGTCTGGCGATCCACGACGGCGACGACGAGCGCGACGTCTCGCGTGCCCGAGAGGAGCCTCGCGGGGGATGCGGCCGCGATCCCGGCCGCCATTCCGGCCAGGAGGACGACGACGATCCATGTTCCCGCTCGCCGCCGCGAGGAGTAGAGTCCCGCGCGATGCCCCCCGAGAACATGCTCTGGATCGTGTCCGGCGTCGTGATCGCCGGCCTCCTCTTCTGGGTGGGCCGCGTCCTCACCACCGTCAAGACGCCGTGGCAGGATCTCGCCCCCGCCGCCGCCACCGAGGAGCCTCCGTCTGGCGCGTCCGAGCTCCCACGCGAGGACGCGAAGCCCGCGACGGACGACGGCCGGGAGCCGCACGAGGAACAGCCGAACCCGCTCGAGCCCGTAGCCGGGCCACCGGCCGAAGAGCAGGGCGAATCGAAGAACGAGCGCGAGGAAGAGGACGGCGAGAAACGCGACGAGCCCAAGGCCAGCGAGGCCAAGGTCTAGGTCTGCGGCGCCGCTCAAACTAGGAGGCCTCGTCGTCGTCGTCGTCGCGGGTGTCTCGCTCCGTCTCCGGGGGGAGCTTGGCGGCCCGAGAAACGCCGCGGAGGACGTAGTCGCAGTACGTCTCGTCTCCGCTCCACCACACGACGAGCGGCTCGACGAGGGCACCTTCGTCGTCGGTCGCGTCCAGGAGCTCGACCTCTCCCATCGCGGGCAGCTCGAACAGGTAGTCGCGTGGTGGATCCCCGTGTTCCTCCACGAACTTCGCGGTCTCGAACAGCACGGGGTCGTCCCCGTACGCTCGCATCGCCCCCGCGTGGCGCTCCGGATCGAGCCGCGCCAGGGGCAGGAGCTCCCAGCCGGCGTCGACCAGGACGGGGAACATCTCCTCCTCCGCGTCGTCGGCGAACGGGATCCTCGCGCCGAGGGCGGCGGCGACGTCGACGCGGCCGATCGCGTCGAGGAGCTCCCCGAGGGCGTCGTGCACCGCGCCCCGGTTCGGCGACGGCGTCCAGAAGGCCCGCAGGACGGCGAGGAGCTCCGCCTCGGTGACGCTGCGGTAGAGGCGCTCGTCCTTCGAGTCGCGATCGATCGTCTCGTCGGACAGGACGGCGTCGGCCCACGCGCTCGCCTCCTGGAGCGCGGCGCCCTCCGCGTGGCTCGCGGCGCGGATCGCGAAGGCGTGCACCAGGTGGAGCCTCCCCGCGACGTAGCGGTGCGAGCCGAGCGCCCGGACCGCCCGGATGGCCTCGTCGCCGGTGCCCGCAGTCAGCTCGCGTCCTTCCATGATCGTCAGCCTCCCAGCCCGAAGAACTCCTGGATGCGCTCCAGGATCCGCTCCTGCTCGCTCGCCTCTCTCGCGCGCTTGGCGTCGACGTCGAGGCCCTCCTTGACCGCCTGGAGCTCGACGCGTCGGTGGGCGAGCTTGATGCTCATCTCTCGCGCGAGCTCCGGCCGCTTCATGATGATGGCCTCGAAGCCCGCCTTGTCGAGGCGCAGGCACTCCACGTCGGTCTTCGCCACGACGTCGGCCTGCCTCGGCTCGCCCGTCATGAGGCCCATCTCACCGAAGAAATCCGGCGCCGTGAGCGTGGCGACGAGGCGCGGGGCCTCGACGCCGTCCACGCGGCGGAGGACCTCGGCCTCGCCCGCGGCCACGAGGTAGAGCCAGTGGGCGACGGCGCCCTGCCGCGTGATGGTCTCGCCTCGGGTGAACGGCGTCGACCTGAGATGCCCGACGAGCGTGACGAGCTCCTCCTCCGTGAGCGACTTGAACAGGTCCATCCCCCGGACGAGCCGGAGCCGGTTTTCCTGCTGCCGGAGCTCCTTCGCCCGGCGATCGACCTCGTCATCGGGATCCACGAAGACGCTGTGCGTGGGCCGCGCGAGCGGGATGTCGGCGCGCCTGAGCGCGGCGTAGATGCGGGCGCGGACGGCCGAGTTCGTGGGATCGTCGGCCGCCAGATCCGTCAGCCAGTACCGGACGGCGTAGAGCCCGAAGCTGTCCTTGCCGTCGCGCGCGAGGTCCATGCAGATGACGTTCGGCAGCGGATCGCGGGCGACCCGCTCGATCGGCGACGCGTGGAGCGCGTCGGTGACGACCTGGACCACGCGCTGCGGCGGATAGCGGAAGTCGACGTTGAAGAAGACCCACATCCGGTGGGGGACGGACTCGCCGTCGCGCTTCCCGAGGATGAGGATGTTCTGGGCGAGGAGGGACGAGTTCGGGACGATCATCGTGCCCCAGTCGCGCGTCTCCACGACCGTGTGTCGCCAGCGGATCTCCTTCACGCGGCCTTGCCGCCCGTTGTCGAGCTGGATCCACTCGCCGACGTGGACCGATCCGTCCAGCTGGAGGGCGACGCCCCCGAGGATGTTCCCGAGCGTCGTCTGGAGGCTGATGGCGAGGATGCCGCTCACGACCGCGCCGGACGCGACGACGCTCGACGGGTTGGCGCCCGCCCTGGAGAGGACCGCGAGCGTGGCCACGATGTACGAGATCCCGATCGCGAGGTCCGACACGATGGACGCCACCGCGACCTTCGCCTTGGGGAGCGCGAGATCGAAGAGCCCGATCACGACGAGGTTGATGATCGTGAAGGTCGCGAAGAGGTCGGCCGCGTGGAGGAGACCCCGCTCCCAGGCGCCCGAGAGCGGGGCGACCGCGTACGAGGCGCCCAGCGCGACGAGGTGGAAGCCGAAGATGACGACGATGCGCCTGAGGCGCCGCCGCCGCTCCGGAGCGAAGCGGTTGACGAGGGCGGCAACCGCGAAGATCGCGACGACGAAGATCGGAATGGACCAGGACATCCTGACGAATTCCATGAGCCCCACTTTCTCCGGTCCGGCGGGATCCCCGTCAGCCGGCGAATGCCTCCTCGATCAAGCGCTTCTGCTCGAGGTCGTGACTCGCCTTCGATCCGGTCGCCGGGCTCGCGTCACCGGGGCGGGACACGACCGCGAGCGGCAGGCGCTCGCCGATGATGCCCCGGAGGTTCGCGTGCAGGAAATACCACGGACCCATGTTCCGCGGCTCCTCCTGAACCCAGACGAGCTTCGTCCCGTCGGCGTAGCGAGCGAGGGACTCCGTGAGCGCGGCGCCGATCGGGTACAGCTGCTCCAGCCTGACGATGGCCACGTCGTCCCGGCCTCGGGCGGCGCGGGCGTGATGGAGATCGTAGTACACCTTGCCGGAGCACAGGAGGATCCGCTTGACCTTGCGCGGATCGGCCTCCACGTCGGGGATCACCCGCTGAAAGGCGCCGGAGGCGAGGTCGCTCACTGTGCTCGTCGCCTGCTTCGCGCGGAGGAGGCTCTTGGGGGTGAAGATGATGAGGGGCTTTCGCCACGGCCGGAGTACCTGGCGCCGGAGCGCGTGGAAGATCTGCGCGGGCGTCGTCAGGTTGCAGATCTGGATGTTGTCCTGCGCGGCCATCTGCATGAAGCGCTCGACGCGCGCGCTCGAGTGCTCCGGGCCCTGGCCCTCGTAGCCGTGGGGGAGGAGGAGGGTCAGACCCGAGAGCCGGAGCCACTTGTCCTCGGCCGAGACGATGAACTGGTCGACGATCACCTGCGCGCCGTTCAGGAAGTCGCCGAACTGGGCCTCCCAGATGACGAGACCGTCGGGGCGATCGAGGCTGTAGCCATACTCGAAGCCCAGCACGCCGGCCTCCGAGAGCGGCGAGTCGTAGACCTGGAAGCGCGCCCCCGTCGACGCGCCGAGGGCGGCGAGAGGGCAGTGGGCCGCCCCCGTCTTGGCGTCGTACAGGACGGCGTGCCGGTGCGCGAACGTGCCGCGGCGCGCGTCCTGGCCGGAGAGGCGGACACCCTTGCCGTCCATCAGCAGGGTCGCGAAGGCGAGGTGCTCGGCCGTGCCCCAGTCGAAGGGTTTGTCCTCGAGGATCGCCGTCCGCCGCGCGTTCACGACGCCCTGCAGGATCTTCGGGTTCACCGTGAAGCCCTCCGGGATCTGCGCGAGGGCCTCGACGGCGCGGACCAGAGTCTCCCGCGAGACCGCCGTGTCGACCTCGGGGACCATCGCGTCCGGGCCGCCGTAGTACGACGTCCAGAGGCCCTCCATGGCGCTCGGCGCCTTGAGGTAGTCGCCGCGCTTCTCCTCCTCGAGGGCGTGCTCGAGGGCGGCCTTCCGGGTGGCGACGATCTCGTCCGCCTGGGCTTCGGTGATCTGCCCGGCGCGCACGAGCTTCTCGACGTACACCTGGCGCACCGTGGGCTTGGCGTCGATCAGCCGGTACATGACCGGCTGCGTGAAGCGCGGCTCGTCCCCCTCGTTGTGGCCGTACTTGCGGTAGCAGTACATGTCGATGACCACGTCGGTCGCGAAGCGTCGCCGGAGATCCATGGCGAGGCGCGTGACCTGGATCACGGCCTCGGGATCCTCCCCGTTCACGTGGAAGATCGGGACCTTCAGCATGCGCGAGACGTCCGTGCAGTAGCGCGTCGATCGCGAGTCCCCCGGATTCGTCGTGAAGCCGATCTGGTTGTTGACGACGAGGTGGATCGTCCCGCCCGTCTCGTATCCCTCGAGGCCAGCGAGGTTCAGCGTCTCGGGCACGATGCCCTGTCCCATGAACGCCGCGTCCCCGTGGATGAGGAGCGCCATCACGCCGCGACGCTTCGCCCGGTCCTGCTTGGCCCGCACGCGGCCGGTCACCACCGGGTTCACGAACTCGAGGTGGCTCGGGTTGAAGCAGAGCGAGAGGTGCACGCTCCTCCCCGAGGAGGTGACGCGATCGGTCGAGTAGCCGAGGTGGTACTTGACGTCGCCGCGCCCCACGAAGCGCTTGGGGCGCTCGTCGCGGAAGTGCGCGAAGATCTCGCGCACGGGCTTCTCCATCACGTTCACGAGGACGTTCAG
>SXNL01000197.1 GCA_005777185.1 Myxococcales bacterium | reverse complement strand
GTGTCGATCGCGTTCCCGCTGTTCGTCCTGGGGCGCAACCCGGACGCGAGGATCGCGATCATCAGCGAGACCTCGACGCAGGCATCCTCGCGATCCTCGCCGTCCGGGCCGACCTCGGCCGCTTCATGATGATGATCAAGGTCGGCTACCCGTCCCGCGACGACGAGCGCAAGATCATGGACCGGATGACCGCCCCAACGCCGGCGAGGGCGGAGGCCGTGGCCACGCCGTCCGAGCTACTCGACGCGCGCGGCGTCATCGGCCAGATCTACGTCGACGACAAGGTGAAGGATTACATCGTCAGCGTCGTCTTCGCGACGCGAGAGCCGCAGAAGCACGGCCTGAAGGACCTGGGGCCGCTCATCGAGTACGGCGCCTCGCCGCGCGCGTCGATCGCGCTCAACCTCGCGGCTCGCGCGCACGCGTTCCTGCGCCACCGCGGGTACGTGACGCCGGAGGACGTGAAGGCCGTGGGCCCCGACGTGTTGCGCCACCGCATCGTCCTCACGTACGAGGCCGACGCGGAGCAGGTCACGGCCGAGAACGTGGTGCGCCGCGTGTTCGAGGTCGTCGAGGTGCCCTGACGTGGGCGCGCCGGTCTCCGCGAGCACCGGGCCCGACCTCACCTTCGTCGCCGTGGCCTGCGCATGCGCGGCGATCGTCATGGTCGGCGTCGGGATCCTCCTGTTCGTCCGGCGGCGGGAGGCCGCGCCTGGCAAGCGCGCAGAAAAGGCCACGGCGCGCACGAAGAAGAAGCCGAAGGCCGCGCGGCGCCCGAGGAGCGCATCGGCGAAGGGGGACGGCAAGGCCCCCTCGGGCGGTGCTCGCCCGCTCGCCCCGACGCGCATCCCGAAGGAGCTCCTCGCCGCGCTCCGGCGGATCGAGATCTTCACGGCTCGCCTGGCGACCGAGCAGCTGGTCGGGAGCTACACCTCGAGCTTCAAGGGTCAGGGCCTCGCGTTCCGCGAGGTTCGCCCGTACCAGCCCGGCGACGACGTGCGGACCATCGACTGGAACGTGTCGGCGCGCATGAACGAGCCCTTCGTGAAGGTCTTCGTGGAGGAGCGCGAGATGACGGTGCTCCTGTGCGTCGATCTCTCGGAGTCGCTGCTGTTCGGGACGCGGCGCTCGTCGAAGGCGCGGCTGGCGTCCGAGATTGCCGCGCTGCTCGCGTTCAGCGCCATCCGGAACGGCGACCGGGTGGGGCTCATCGTCGGGACGCACCACGTGGAGAAGATCGTCCCGCCCAAGAAGGGTGAGAAGCACGTCATGCGCGTCGTGCGCGAGATCCTGGGCTTCGAGCCCGAGTGGCGAGCGGAGCTCCACCCGGAGGGGGCGGCGACCCGGCTCGGCGCGGCGACCGACCTCAAGGCGATCCTGGAGGCGCTCGTCCGCGTGTCGAAGCGCCGGAGCATCGCGTTCGTGATCAGCGATTTCCTCGCGCAGGGCTACGAGCGGACCCTCGCGCTCGCGGCTGCGAAGCACGACGTCATCCCCATCGTCCTCACCGATCCGCGCGATCGCGAGATGCCCGACATGGGGCTCGTGACGTTCGAGGACCTCGAGAGCGGCGAGACGGTGCTGTGCGACACCGCGGACACGCGGGTACGGGCGCACCACAAGCACGCGGCGACCGCGCTGCTCACGGCCCAGCGCCAGCTCTCGTCGCGGCTCGGACTGGACGTCGTGGAGATCTCGACCGGCGGCTCGTACGTGGAGCCCATCCGTGATCTGTTCGCGCGCCGCGCGAAGAGGGCGCACAGACGATGAGGCGCCAGGTGGGAACCCCTGTCCCTTGCGGGCACTGCGGGCCGAAGCCCGGAGGACCAACCCCCCTTGGATTCATGCTCATCCTCACGCTGAGCCCGGCCCTCGCGCGCGCCGACGACGCCGGCCCGTCCGCCGACACCACGAGCACCCAGGGGTGCGTCGAGAAGCTCGCGAAGGGCGCGGAGCGGCCCGTGATGAAGGACAGCTTCGATCTGCGCGGGCGGAGCGGGTACGCGGCCACGCTGACCGTCACCCTGACCCACAAGAAGGCCGAGACCGTCCTCCCTCAGGGGCTGTCGCTCGATCGCGCGAGCGAGACGGCCAAGGAGCTCGCACGCGCCGAGTTCGTGCTGCCCGACCAGGCAGGACCCGCGAAGGCGCGGCTGCGCGCCGAGTCGAAGGAGCCTCGCCCCGGCTACGCGACGACCGTGCTCGAGCTCCCCGTGGTACCGCTGCCTGCGACACCGGGGCGCCACGTGCTCCGGCTGCCGCCGTTCCCGGTCACGGTCGCGCGCGCGAACGGGGAGGTGTCGACGCTGTGCACGCTGCCGCACACGATCACCGTGGAGGATCCGATCGCGAGCGTCCCTGACGCCAGGCCGCAGGGAAACCCGCCGCCTCTGCCGCAGCGCGAGGACTGGAAGGAGCTGCGCGAGGGGCTCGTCTGGGGATCGGCCGGGCTTCTGGTGGGCAGCCTCGTCATGTACGGCGCGTACCGCTGGTCGAAGAGGCCGAAGCCCGAACCGCCGCCACCGCCGCCGAGGCCACCGTGGGAGATCGCGCTCGAGGCGCTCGAGGACGTGCGGCACGCCGGGCTCCTGGAGACGAAGCGGTACGGGGAGTACTTCGACCGCGTGAGCGACGCGGTGCGCGGATACCTCGGAGCGAGGTACGGCTTCGACGGACTGGAGTCGACGAGCGCGGAGATCCTGCGCGCGCTCGCGGCAACGAACGTCGACGGGGTGGCGCATGCGGAGATCGTCGCGTTCCTGGGCGAGTGCGATCTCGTGAAGTTCGCGAACATGACGCCGACGGAGGGGGACTGCGTCAAGGTCGTGGACTGGGGGGAGACGATCGTCCGGAAGACGATGCCGCGGCGAGAGGGCGCGCGTCGGCGGACGGCGGAGAGCGCGCAGCCGAACGCCGACGGCGGACAGCCGAACGCCGACGGCGGACAGCCAGCCGGGGACCGCGAACAGCCGGCAGCCGGCAGCGGACAGCCGAACGCCCAGGCGAAGGCCGACGGCCGGGATGGTGCCCCGTGAACGGCGGAGCGCGCTTCGTCGCGGCCGTCGCCGGCACGCTCTCCTTCCTGGCCCTTGGCCTCGTCTACCCGGTCGCGCGGCGCGGGGCTGGCCTCCTCGGTCTCAAGTGGCAGCTCTTCGCCAAGTCTCCCTTCCCGCAATGGTTCACCGTGGGCTTCTCGTGCAGCGTCGCGATCGTCATCGCCCTCGCGATGGTCTACGCCATGACGGCCGGCAGCGAGAAGAACGTCCCGCGCCTGCTCGTCTCGTCGGTGGCCTCCTTTTCGCTCGGACCACGCGGATTCCGTGCGCGCCTGCGCGACGTGCCCGCGATGCTCCGCGGCGCCGCGGTCGTCCTGTTCGCGATCGCCATGGCGAGGCCGCAGGACGTCCTACGCGGAGAGAACGCCGAGGAGCGCGGGATCGACATCGTCATCGTCCTGGATCTCTCCGGATCCATGCGCGCGCTCATGGACGGGCCGGAGGAGAAGCCTGCGCCCCAGGCCAGGCCCGCGCAGGGGCGCCGCCTCACGCGGCTCGCGACCGCGAAGGAGGTCATCCTCGACTTCGTCGCGCGGCGCAAGAACGACCGGATCGGCGTCGTCGTGTTCGGACGCGCGGCGTACATCCTCTCCCCGCCGACGCTCGACAAGGCGCTCCTGTCGGCGCTCGTCGAGAAGATGGAGCTCGATCTCATCGACGGCAACGGCACCGCGATCGGCGACGCCGTCGGCACGGGCGTCGCGCGCCTGCGGCGGTCGAACGCCCGATCCAAGGCGGTCATCCTCCTCACGGACGGCGATTCGAACGCCGGGTCCATCGCGCCGGAGTACGCGACGCACCTCGCCGAGAAGCAGTCCGTGAAGGTCTTCACGGTACAGATCGGCAACGGCGACGACGTGGACGTGCAGGACGGCACCGACATCTTCGGGCAGCCCCACTTCGTGCGCGCGCACTTCCCCGTGAACCCTGCGCTCCTCAGGAAGATCGCGGACGGTACGGGCGGAGAGTCGTTCGTCGCCACCGACAAGCGCGGGCTCGAGGAGAGCATGCACCGCATCCTCGACCGGCTCGAGAAGACGCGCTTCGAGTCGCAGGTCGCCACCATGGAGGACCTCTTCCCCATGTTCCTCGTGCCCGGCTTCGTCCTGCTCGCGCTCGAGGCGCTGGTGCGCGTCCTGGTCGTCCGGAGGTTCCCGTGAGGTTCTTCTACGACTTCACGACCCCGATGGTCGTCGTGGGCGCCGTGCTGATCGTCCTCGCGCTCCTGGCGTTCGTCGGCGCGCAGATCGCCGCGTCGTTCCGACGCTCCCGGGACCGAGCGCGCTTCGGCGAGGATGCGCTCGTCGTCAAGCTCGTCACCCACGACGCCGCGCTCCCGCGCACGCTGAAGGGCGTGTTCCTCGTGCTGGGCCTCGCGTTCGTGTGCGTGGCGTTCGCGCGGCCGCAGTTCGGGCGCGGCTCGCGGCTCATCCCGGCGACGAACCTCGACGTTGTGATCGTGCTCGACTTCTCCAAGAGCATGTATGCCCGTGACGTGGCGCCGAGCCGGATCTCGCGCGCGAAGGCCGAGGTGGGCGACCTCGTGAAGCGCCTCCCCGGGGCGCGCTTCGGGGCCGTCGCGTTCGCGGGCGAGCCCATGAGCTTCCCCCTCACGAGCGACGGCGCGGCGATCACCCAGTTCTTCCGCCAGCTCGAACCGAACGACATGCCGGTCGGTGGCACGGCCACCGCGCGAGCGCTCGAGCGGGCGCGCGAACTCTTCTCCCGCGACCCGCGCGCCAAGGACCACGTTCGCGTCATCGTGCTCGTCACGGACGGTGAGGATCTGGAGGGTGACCCCCTTCACGTCGCCGACGCGTGCGCGCAGGAGAACACGCGCATCGACGTCGTGCAGATCGGCGGCCGCGCACCCGAGACCGTGCCCGAGGTCGGCCCCGACGGGCGCGTGCTCGGCCCGCGCACCGACGAGCGCGGGAAGACCCTGACGACCGAGCTGACCGCCGAGGGCGAGGCCCAGCTCACCGAGGTCGCGACGCGAACGCGCGGCAAGATCGTGCGCGCCAGGAGGGGCGAGACAGGCATCGAGGAGATCGCCACGGGCCTGGCGCGCATGATGCACGAGGAGCTCTCCGAGCGCGTGGAGACGGTCTACGACGAGGCCTACCAGATCCCGCTCGGCGCGGGCGTGTTCTTCCTCGTCCTCGAGGCCCTGGTGATGGAGACGCCGCGTCGCCGTCGGCGGAGCGCGGAGGGCCGGTCGTGAGGCGCGCGCGCCAGGCGCTCTTCGCGGTGGCGTGCGCGTCGACGGCGCTCGCGGGCGCGTGCGCGACGTGGGACCCTGAGAGGCCGTTCGAGCGAGAGGCACCGGCCGTGCGCGATGCGATCCGCGAACTGGGCGACGGAGGCGACGCCGCCGCGGCGTCGAAGATCCTCGAGGACTACCTCACCACGGGCCCGTGCACCGAGGGCAACATCGGCACGCCCGACATGCTGCGAAGGCGCCCCAACGGAGGCTTCGATCTCGGCCTCGCCCTGTTCCGCATCGCGGAAGGGTACGGCGCGCGCTTCGGCGAGGAGGAAACGCAGAAGGAGTCGGAGGCGTCGCGCGCCCTGCGGGCGGGCGGGGTCGAGTGCGCACTCAAGGTCGTGCGCTCCTTCGCAGCGGACGAGTCCGCGCCGCTCGAGACGCGGGTGCGCGCGCGCTACCTCGAGGGCAACCTGCTGTTCCTCGACCGGAAGTACAAGGAGGCCGTCGGGGCGTACGACAAGGCGCTCGGGCTCTCGCCAGGCATGAGCGACGCGGGCGATCCGGTCGGCCGCGACGCGGCGTGGAACCGCGCGATCGCGCTGCGGCGCGAGGAGGAGAAGAACAGGGACGCGGGGCAGGACGGCTCGCGCGACGCCGCGAGCGAGGCCAGCGACCCGGACGGCGGCGACCGGGACGCGGGGCAAGACGGCGGGGGCAAGGACGGCGGCGGCGACTCGGGACAGGACGACAAGAAGGACGGCGGCGCGAACGACCCCAAGGACGGCGGCACGAAGGACGCCGGCCAGGACGGCGCGAGCCCGCCGCCGAAAGACAAGGAGGACGGCGGCAAGGAGCCTCCGCCACCGAAGTCCAACCAGGACGATCGCATGCTCGACCAGCTCGAGAACGCTCCGACCGTCCAGCAGGAGGCCGCGAGGAAGCAGGCGCAGAAGCACAAGGTGCGCGGGACGGCCGACAAGTGAGGCACGCGGCGCTCAGGCTCGTGCTCGCGACGTGGGTCGCCCTCGCGATGCTTCTCGCCCCAGCCACGGCGCGCGCGGCAACCGACGTGAAGGCGTCGATCGACGTCGACGAGATCGAGGTGGGCGCGCTGGTCCACTTCAGCCTCCAGGTGATGACCACGAGCACCGATCTCGCGTTTGGCGACGCCGAGCTGGGCGCCCACGCGGGGTTCACCGTCATGGGTACGACGGCGTCGCCCAGCCAGAGCATCTCGATCGTGAACGGCGTCACTTCTCAGCGGCGTGGCGTCACCGTGACCTGGACGCTGCGCGGCGACCGCGTCGGGACGCTGACGGTCGGGCCGCCGTCGCTCCGCGTCGGCCCCCAGAAGGTCACCGGCCAGAGCGCTCGCGTCACCGTGGTCCAGCGCGGAAAGCTGCGGCGGCGCCCGGGGGGATGGGATCCCTCGCCGTTCGATCCATGGAAGGGCCTGTTCGACCAGGGCGGCGGCGACGATCCCTTCAAGGTGTTCGAGCCCGACCCGGAGACGAACCCGAGCCTCGGGCTCGATGCCCCCCGCGGGGCCGGCACCTTCCTGCACGCGACCATCGACAAGACGCGGGCCGTCGTGGGCGAGCAGGTCACGCACTCCGTGTTCAAGTACGCCGAGGTCGGCAGCACGGAGCACGACTTCAACGACGTGCACGAGGCGACGGCGGCCGACTTCGTGAAGCGATCGCTCCTCGAAGGGGACCGGGAGCCGAGGGCGATGGGGCTCGCGAAGGTAGCAGGACGCATCTACTCCGTGGCGCTCGTGCGCAAGAGCGCGCTGTTCCCGCTGAAGGCGGGCTCCCTCGAGATCGGGCCGATGTCGATGGCCCTCGTCCACGCGCGCGGGAGCGGCGCGGTGCGCGAGAGCGAGTCGCTGAAGGTCGAGGTCTCGGATCCGCGCCTCAAGGGGCGCCCGGCGGGCTTCAGACCGGGGGACGTGGGGAGCTTCACGCTCTCCTCCGATGTGGCGCCGCGCGAGGTGGAGCGCGGCGGGGCGATCGCCGTGCGGATCGAGCTATCGGGGTGGGGGAACCTGCCCGCGTCACTCGCCGCGCCGATCCGTGCCGGCGTCGAGTGGCTCGAGCCGCAGGTCGACGAGAAGGTCGGAGCGCTGGCGAACGATCGCTTCGGGGGCAAGCGTGTCTTCTCCTTCATCGTCCGCATGAAAAAAGAGGGGGACATCGATCTCGGCGCGCTCGAGCTGCCGTTCTACGATCCGCAGCGCGGCGCGTACGACGTGGCGAGGACCGCGCTCGGGACGGTACGCGTGACGCGGAGCGCGGTGCCCCGGGAAGACGCCCCGGCGGACGATGCCCTCGCGGGCCTCCCCGCGCCCTCCGCGACGAAGGAGCCGATCTCGCCCGGGCGCGCGCGCTTGACCTCGAGCACGGGCTTCTGGGCGAGCCTCGGCGCGGGGCCGCTCGCGTTCGTGGTCGCGCGCGGGGCCCACGCCGCGGCGACGAGCCTCGCGCGGCGGCGCAAGGAGCGGGATGCGCTTCCGGAGACGGTGCTCCGGAAGAAGACGGGCAAGATCAAGGACGCCCTCGCGAGCGACGATCCGACTGCCGCGCTCGCCGCCGTGGAGAACGCGCTCCTCACCGCGGCGAGCCTCGCGGCCGGCATCGAGGTACGTGGGCTACCGCGAGACGACCTCCCCGCAGCGCTCGAGGAGGGCGGCGTCTCGGGCGAGACGGCGGAGGAGGTCAAGCGGCTGCTGGCCGAGCAGGAAGAGGCGCGCTTCGTCCCCGGCGGGCCCGCGCCCGGAGTCGCGCAGGATCTCGCCGCGCGTGCGAGGAAGGTCATCCGCGCGCTCGAGAAGGCGAGAGGCGACGGATGATCCCGCGCCCCCGCTGGGCCACGGCGCTCGCCGCGATGGCGGTCCTCGTCGTTGCGGCTCCGGCCGACGCTGAGCCAGAGCCGTTCGAGGCCGCCGTCACGGCGCTCTCCGAGCAGCGTCCGCAGACGGCGATCGCCAACCTCGAGTCGCTCGCCGATCAGGGTGTCGTCGACGCGCAGGCGAGCTACAACCGCGGGCTCGCCTACGCGATGCGCGCGAGGCTCGCGGCCCAGCCGGGCGACCTCGGTCGCGCGATCCACGCGCTGGAGGAGGCGCGGAGCCTCACGTCGCGCCGGGACACGCGCGACGCGGCGCAGCAGGCCATCGTCCTCCTCCGCAGCGAAGTCGCGCGGCGCCGCGCACGCCTCGGCGAGCCGGCGGTGGTGCAACCCGCGCCTCCCTTGCACCGCACGCTCGCGCACGTGCTGCCGGAGGATCTGTGGGCGATCCTCGCGCTCGTGAGCGCGAGCGTGTTCGGTCTGGGCCTCTTCCTCCGGGCGTGGGGCAAGGGCCGCGTCCGCCTGACCGGAGTGACGGCGAGCGGCGTCTCGACGCTCGGCTTCGCGGTCTCGCTCGCAGCGACGCTGGTCGCGCGGCACGAGCGGCTGCACGTCGAGGAAGGCGTCGTCGTCGCGGAGAGCGCGCGCGTCGTGGACGACAAGCGCGCCCCCATCGCGTCCGAGTCGCCGCTCCCCGAGGGCACGCGCCTCGAGATCGTGGGCCGCGACCGAGGATACGTCGCCGTGCGGCTGCCGTCGAGGGACGCGTGGATCGCGGACCAGACGATCCTGACGATCGCGAAGGTCCCGGTGGAGTGAAGCTGTCGAAAGGGAGCCGGCAGCCGCCTTGCCGCGTCGCCGCTCCACGATCACGTCCACGGCACTTCCATGCGGACGGCGGCGCCTGTCGGCGGATGGCGAAGCGACGGGTTCTGGTAACCTGCGGACCGATGTTTCCCCGCCCCGCCCGCACGCTCCCCTTCGTCGCCCTCGCGCTCCTCGGCTGCACGAAGACCCCGTACGACATCGCCGTCGACGCGGCGAAGGAGGCGGGCAAGCGCGGCGACATCGCGCAGGCCGCCCTCCAGTGGAACAAGGCGTGCGATCTCCAGCCGAAGGAGAAGGAGACGTGCGCGTTCGCGGCGCAGAGCTTCACGGATCTCAAGGCCCGGCGGCTCCCGGGCGCCGCGCAGGCGTGTGAGGCCGCCGACATCGACGCATGCGTCGCGAACCTCAAGGACGTCGTGGCCGTGAAGCCGCAGGATCCGGACGCGGAGCGCATCGGCCTCCGCGGGTTCGGCCTCTGGATCGAGCGCTGCCGAGGCGTGGACCGCAACACGCTCGACAGCGGGCTCGGCGCCGTCCAGTGCATGTTCCACGGCATCGACCTCTCGGGCCGCACCACCGACCTGTACCCTCAGGCCCGCGTCGCCGTGGCGAAGCGCTTCGAGAACGCCTCGCAGGGCAAGGGCCCGGGCGCCACGTACGCCCTCATGAAGACCGCCGCTTGCCTCGCGAAGGGAGGCCGCGCCGCCTTCGACAAGATCGCCGAGGATCAGCTCGTCGCGGCCGCCTCGATCCTCATCCAGGTGAACGTGAGGAGCACGGGCCCCATCGCGCTTTCTTCCGAGACGATCGCGCTGTGCCCCGCCGTCGCGCAGGCGCTCGGCCCGCGCGCGCAGTGCGGCGCCCCCGAGACGAACCCGGTCAGCTACGACGTGCGCGTCAGCCTCGGGACGACGCGGCACACCGTGGCCGACGAGACGCAGGTGGCCCACTACAAGGCCGGCGTCGATCGCCGCCCCAACCCGGACCGAGGGGTCGCCGAGCGCGAGGTCGACCGCGCGCACCGCTCGTTCGACGAGATCGAGCGCGACAAGAACGAGAAGGAGTCGCGCTGTAACCAGAACCGCGCGAAGGATCCCCACGCATGCGATCCGTACAACGCCGTCGTCTCGACCTACAAACGCCGCGCCGACGAGCTCGCCGCCGCGCGCCGCAAGCTCGACCAGACGCCGGCCTTCCTCGAGTTCGACATCATCAAGGACTTCACCTACACGATCCGACACCACACGTGGTCGACGCCATGGTCCTACGAGGCGGAGGGCCAGCCGGGCGCATCCGGCACCTTCGAGAACAAGGACGACGAGCACCCCGGCTTCGGTCCCGCGAACATCGTCGCGGACCCGCTCGTGCCGCCGACGCGTGATGGCATCGAGGGGGAGCTGCGGAGGCGTGTCGTCGCCGCGGCGAGGGCGCGCTTCCTCCCGGAGTTCGAGTCGCGCGCGTCGTGCTTGGCCCGTCCCTGGTCGTTCGACACACCGGAGCTCGAGTGCAAGGTGATCAGCGAGTTCTTCAAGCGCGGCGGCCCGCCCGATCCGCGGGTGTGGATGAGCAGCATCCCGTGCGATCGATGACGCCCATCGGGCCCGCGGACTAGGCCCAATGCCGTTCGGATAAGGCATTCGTTCGAGCGAGGTTGCCCCCACCCGTCGCGCTTCGCGCGCGAAGAGGTTCCGTGGAGGCGGTGGGGCGCGCGGACCTCGCGCGCTCCTCCCTGGCATCCCGGAACCTCTTCGTCTCCCCCTGAGCGCGCGTAGCGCGCGATTTGGGGGAGACCGACGCGCGCAGCGCGCGGCGAGTGGGGGCACCCCTTCTCTTGCGCTGGATCGCCCCTAACCGATCGGCATTGGGACTAGGCCTCGACGGCGACCCCGATCTGCCGCCGCAGCTTCGCGTACCGATCCGACAGGACGAACACGAGCAGGTCGTTCACCGCCTCCGCCGCCTTCTCCTTGTCCTCCAGCGTGAGCACGTTGCTCGCCGCTCCCAGGTCGTTCGCGAGCAGGAGCCCCGCGCGCGCGCACGTCGCGTCCACCGACGTCGCCCACCGCGCGAGGTTCGTCCTCCCCCCCTCCTCGACGAACCGCAGGAAGTGCCCGCGCAGCCGGTCGATGTGCGCAGGCTCCATGATCGGCTCGATCGCCCGGGCGATCGGCATCACCTGCTCCTTCACGTGCGGCGCGAGCGGGAGCCCGGGGTTCCCGATCGACAGCGCCGCCAGGAAGATGTCCTCGAGCCCCTTCGCCGAGGGCACGAGGAGCTTCACGAAATGCTCCTCCCTGAAGTGCGCTAGGTGCCGCCCCGCCAGGAACGCCAGCTCCGCCGCGGACCGCCCGGCCAACGCCTTCGCGCCGAGCTTCGACGCGGGCGGGACGGCAGGGATCATCTCGACGAACCCGTCGAAGTCCGTGTCCACGTAGAACATCGAGTGCCCCATCCCGAGGATCGCCGACGCCCAGGAGAAACACCGCACGGCCTGCAGGGTGGACACGGCCGGGTCGTGCTTCTTCGCGGGGTCCGGCTTCGGAAGCTGCTTGTCGCGCCGGAGCGCCGACAGCCGGCCGATGAGCACGGCGCCGACGACGACCGCGAAGATGTCTCCGATCAGCGGCTCCTCGTCGGGGTGGGCGAGGAGCTTCCGCCACGCGTCCGGCGTCACCGACGCCCTCGGCCGGATGAGCCCCACCACCCTCCGCTTCTCGAAATACTCCTTCTCGTCCGGCCTCGCCGCGCCGATGAACGACAGCACCCCGGCCACGCAGAACGCCCGATCGTGATCGTTCGCCTTCTGGTACAGACGCAGCAACGCGCGGAGGCTCGGCTCGTCGCGCGGGTCGATCCGGAGGCGCCGCATCAGGTCGGCGGGATCGTCCTCGGGGACCTCCTTCTCGGTGGTGACGTCCGAGAAGTCGACCTCTACCGAGATGTGGGCGCGCGCGTCCTCCAGCTCGCGCTCGACGTCCGCGAGGCGCCCCTCGAGCCACTTGATACGGCGCTCGAGGGCGAGCGTTCGCTGGTCGGTCGCGGGCTCGAGCGGGGCGATGCTCTGCGGAGGGGCCTCGTCACCGAAGGACATGTCCTTGATGACGACCTTGTGCTGCGCCTCGTACGCGGCCTGCAGCGCGGCCTCGAGCCGGCGCAGGCGCCCCCTGTCGAGGCCGAAGTTATCGGCCATCTTGTCGAGCTGGACGCGCTCGTCCAGCGTGATGACGCCGTCCTCGATGACCTCGGCGAACAGCTCCTCGTACATGGACTCCAGCTTGCCCAGGCGGACGTTCCCCGACGTCTCGCCCTTCTCGAAGTTGCTCGCGTGCTCGAACTGGGCCTCGTCTGTCATGGTGGTGAAAATATACGGGACCTTCGACCGATCGTTGCGGGATAATGACGGACCGAATGTCCGGGGCCCGAGAAGCGAACATCGACGCGCTCTTCGCCGAGTGGCAGCGCAGTCCTGACCTCCCCAACTCGCTGGCCCTGTGCAACGCGCTCCGGGGTTCGCCGCGCATGGATCGGGTCGAGGAGGTCGGGGAGTTCACCACACGCAGACACGGCAACAGCTTGGCCGCCCTGGTCGCCGCGGCGCGGATGTACATGGACTGCGGTAGGCTCTCCGACGCGCAGGCAGCGATGGTCGCCGCGGGGAAGATCGCGCCGCAGGCCGGGACGATCTACCGGTGGCTGGGCGAGATCCTGCTCCGGAAAGGCGATTGCACGCGCGGGGAGAAGGTGCTCGAGCGCGCCGTCAAGCTCGGCGCCGACGGCAGGGAGAGCGTCGCCTTGCTCGCGCGCGCGCGCGCTCTCCGACCCATCGAGGAGACGGCTGGACGCGAGGCCGCGGCGATCGAGTTCACCCGCTCGCTTCCACCCCCCTCCGGCGACGGCGACCCCAACGTGATGCAGATCGTCCGGCGGCCGGATCCCTCGGAGCGTGACCGGGAGCTGGAGACGCGGAGCGTCGACGAGATGCTCTCGTGGGCGCCCAACGAGGACTGGCCACGCCCCGCCGCAGGCCGCATCGACACACCCGGCCTGCTCCGCGCCGCGGCGAGGCCCGCGCCCATGTCGCCGGACGGTCGGGAGAACCTGGAGACTCTGGGACAGGCCGCGACGCGCGATCCGAGCTACCGCGTCCAGACGGGCCCGGTCGCGGATCCGGACGCCTCGATGGAGAGCCGGGCGACCGTCCAGCTCGCGGATGGGACGCCCTCGTTCGACGGGCCGCCCTCGTCGAGCGGTGGGTCCGCCCCGCCGTCCTCGTCGACGACGCGGCACGCGCCCGTATCATCGCGTCGCAAGCTGCCACCCCCGCTTCCGCCCTCGCTGCCTGCGCTCCTCGCTCCGCCCCCGCAACTCCAGGAGGCCCCGCCCGAGCCTACCGCCATCGGCGCGCCTCCGGACATCGAGGTGCCACCGCCGCCGGAGATGCCGGCCCCGGAGGAGGTCCTGGACGCCCTCACGACGGCGGGCGTGTTCGAGCCGGAGAAGGTCGCGGGGCCACCGCCCGCGTGGGCCAAGCCCGATCCCGCGCCGCGGCGCCGTCGGAGCGTTGCCGCCCTCGTCGCCCTCCTCCTCGCGATCGTGGGAGGCGGCTTCGGAGCGCACAGGTACGTCGAGGATCGCCGCGCGAAGGCCCACGTCGAGTGCGAGCGGATCTTGGCGGGCGTCGACGCAGACGTCCGGTCGGGGAGCGTGGGTCGGGTCAAGGGGGCGGAGCCCGCGCTCGCAAGGGCCTTCGACCTCGAGTCGCGCTCGCCGCACGCCGCGCTCGCCTGGCTCGAGCAGCGCGCCGTCCTCGGGCTCATCCGCGGTGGAGGTGACATCCCCCTCGGTGAGGCCCTCGCGCGCGCGAAGGACGCGGGCGTGGCCGAACAGAACATCGCGTTCGCCCTCGTCGCGTCGTTCCTGTTCCAGGGGGACACGGCGGGTGCCGCGGCGCTCCTGCCGCGGTGGGACGGACCCGCTTCAGGCAGCGCGTTCTACCAGCTGGTGACAGGCGCGGTGCTCGAGCGCGCGGGAGATCCGCGCGCCTTCGACCGCTACGCGTCGGCGCTCCGCCTCGCACCCGACCTGGCCGTGGCGGAGATCGCCACGGTCCGCGTGGCCGCGCTCGCCGGAGATCCGAGGCGCGCGCTCGATCTGGCCACGGCGCTTCGCGCGAAGCTCCCGGGTCGACCCGAACCGACGGCCCTGGTCGCGCTGACCTGGGCACGCGATCCGACGAGGGCCGAGGCGCCACCCGAGGTCGAGAAGGCCGCGGCGCTCGCGGATCTCCCCGCCTCGCTCGGCGCTGTTCCCCCGGCGGTTCGGGCGATCCAGGCGATCCAGAAGCGGAAGATCGCGGTCGCGACGGCCGAGCTCACGGCGGGCCTGGGCGCGGTGGACTCGCCCCTCATGGCCACGTGGCTCGGCGCGATCGCACTCGACATGGGTAACGAGGAAGTAGCCCGGCGCGCCGCGCTCGTCGCCGTATCCTACTCGGCCTCCTACCCGCCGGCGCGCGTGCTCGCCGCGCGGGTCTCGCTGCTCGGGGGCCGGCTCGACGAGGCCGTGCTCGCGACGAAGGATCTCGACGTCGCCTCTCCAGACGCAGCGATCGTGCGCGCGGCCACGGCCTACGAGCGGATCGACGTCGACGGCGCGACCCGCGCGGTCGAGGCCCTGCCCCCCGAGCTCCGGCAGGCGCCCCTCTTCGCGGGAATCGGCGCCGCGCCCGGCGCGCTGCGCGGACGCGGAAAGGAGCGCCTCGCCACGCTGGCCGCGAGCCCCGCGCCGTGGAGCGACGTGGTCGCGATGGATCTCGCGCTCGACACTGGCGATCTCGAGACGGCCTCGGAGCTCGCGGCCCGGTGGAAGACGACGCCGAAGGGGGGCCTCGAGAAGTCGCGCCTCGCGCGCCTCGCGCGCTACGAGAACCGCCCCGCCGACGCGGAGAAGCTCAGCGCGGAGGCGATGAGCGCGAGCACCGTCACGCCGCGCGCCGTGGCCGAGCGCGTGATGGTGCTCGTCCTCGTCGGGAAGGAGAAGGATGCCCTCGCGTTCGCCAGGGCGAACGCCGACAAGCTCGGCCCCGCGGCCCGCTGGGCCGCCGCGTACTGCCTCGCGCGCGGCGGCAAGATGGAGGAGGCGCGAAGGAGCACCGCGTCCGAAGAGCCGCCGGGCCTCGACAAGCCCCTCGCGTGGCGCGCCCTGACGGCCATGGCCCTCGCGACGACGAAGGATCGCCGCGGACCGGATTACGTGAAGGCGCTCCTCCGCGACGATCTCATGTCCCCGGACATCGCCGCCGCCGCCGAGGGCGCTGGCCTCGGCAAGCAGAAGCGGAAGGCCAAGCGCTGACGGGTGCGGTCCGGCCGCATTCCCGGTGGCCGTGCGGCTCTCACCCCCCTCGAATCGAACGCGACGAGGGCTGCGTGTGGCCGCGCTGCTCGAGCATCATCTTCAGCTCCTCGGGCTCGGTCGACTGGTTGACCGCGTCCTCGAGCGAGATCAGGCGGCGCGAGTACAGGTTCAGCAGGCTCTGGTTCAAGGTCTGCATGCCGTATTTCTCCTGGCCGATCTGCATCTGCCCGTAGATCTGCTGGACCTTGTTCTCGCGGATGAGGTTCCGGATCGCCGGGTTGGGCACGAGGATCTCCATCGCCATGCACCGGCCGGGCGCCCCCGCACGTGCGAGGAGCTGCTGCGTGATGATGCCCTGGAGCACGAAGGACAGCTTCGACCGGATCTGGTCCTGCTGGTGCGGCGGGAACACATCGATCACGCGGTTGATCGTCGACACGGCGGTGTTCGTGTGAAGCGTCGCGAAGACGAGGTGGCCCGTCTCGCTGATGGTGAGGGCAGCCTCGATGGTCTCGAGGTCGCGCATCTCACCGACGAGCACGACGTCGGGATCCTGCCGGAGCACGTACTTGAGCGCACCCTTGAAGGTCGCCGTGTCGGCGCCGATCTCCCGCTGGTTGACGACGGAGAGCTTGTGCGGGTGCAGGTACTCGATCTACCGGGCCGTCATCGTCGACGACGTCAGGTCCGAGGGAGTGTGGCTGGCGGACGTGGACGGGAACGTGTTCCTCGATCTGTTCGCGAG
>SXNL01000196.1 GCA_005777185.1 Myxococcales bacterium | reverse complement strand
GCCCGACTCGCCCGCGACGGCCTTCGCGAGCAGCGTCTTGCCCGTGCCCGGCGCCCCGACGAGGAGCACGCCCTTCGGGACGCGCGCGCCCACCGCGCGGTAGCGCGCGGGCTCCTTGAGGAAGCGGACGATCTCGGTGAGCTCGCCCTTCGCCTCGTCCACGCCCGCGACGTCCGCGAAGGTGACGGGGTTGTCGGAGCTGCGATCGTACAGCTTGGCCTTGCTCTTCCCGAAGGTCATCGGCCGCCCGCGCGCCATCGTCCCCGTGGCCAGGGCCGACAGGCCGAAGAAGATCGCCGGCAGGATCAGGAAGGGCAGCACGCCCCACAGCACTGGCCCCAACCACGACGCGCGCTCGGGACGCCCTGTGACGGCGACGCCGTGCTGCTTCATCGACGCCAGGAGCGACGCCTCGTCCATGTTCGGCACGCGCTCCGTCATCACGACGTCCTTGGGGCCGCCCTCGTCGGAGCGAAGCGTCGCCAGGATCTCGTCGGGGCGGATCTCCGCGGTCTGCACGCGGTCGGCCTCGATGGCGGCGACCAGCTCGCTGTACGAGACGTGGCGTGCTCCGCCACCCGAGCCGCCGCGAAGCATCCAGACGACGACGAGGCCCGCCGCGAGCACCACGAGCGCGGTCCGGATGACGAGGGCGCGATTCCAGCGCGGATCGGCCATGTCGGAGCGTGAAGCAGAATGCGGGCCAGCGGTCGAAGGCGCGCAACGCCGAGGTGCTGGCACGCAAACGGCGCAAGCGTTGCGCACCTGCCGCAGGGCTCGCCGTCGGCCGCTGTCCGCCGTCGGCTGTCCGCTGTCCGCTGCGCGCCGTTTGCGGTCGGCTGTCCGCGGGCCGCTTCAGTCCTCGCAGACCAGCGCGCGGAGCAGCGTCTGATCCGGCTCGACGAGCTGGCGCACGCGCTCGCGGTTCACGTCGGCGACGATGATCTCCCCGACCTCGTCGTTCACGTCCGAGAACAACGACCGTCGCTTCATGTGCTCCGTCTGCCGGTGGTTGTCCTCCGAGGGGGTGAGGTAGTGCACGGAGTCCACCCGGTACCTGTGAAGCAGGAACAGCTGCGCCAGCGTCATGAGCCGCTTGCGGCGCAGCGCCACGTCGAACGTGTTCTGGTCGCGCACCGAGAGGATGCTCCGACCATGCCGATCCTGGATCGGCTCGAACACGACGTTCGCCGCCTTCGTGCCCGACGGCCCACGGATCGCGAGCTCGAGCAGGTGGGAGCCCGCCGTGTGCGGCCGGAGCGCGACCGAGAGCGGCTCGGCGATGTCGCGATGCTCGCGCCAGAGGTCCAGCCATTTCTCGAGGAGACGCGGCGGCACCTCCGTCTGCACGTGGTGCTGGTGCTGCGTGGAGCCCTTCCCCATGGCCTTGGTGGTGGAGGTGCGCCCGGAGAGCGACATCAGCCCCGCATCCGCGCGCGGCCCGCCCACCAGCGTCTGGGGGGTGCGGTACGGCGAGTCGAGGAGGCGGAACTTCCGCTGCAGGCGCGCGAGCGCGAGCATGCCATCCTGCCTGAGGCTCCCGGCGAACTCCTCGCCCGCGAGGCCATCGATCTGGTGGCCGCCATAGGTTATGAAGTTGAAGACGAAGCCCATCTTTCCGAGCTCGTCGGGGAAGCGCCGCATCGCCTCGTCGTCGAGGCCCGTCGTGTCCCAGTTGAACGACGGCGACAGGTTGTATGCGAGCATCTTGTCGGGGAACACCGCGTGGATGGCATCCGCGAAGATCTTCGCGTCCCGGAGGTCGGCGGTCTTCGTCTCCATCCAGAGGATGTCCGCGTAGGGGGCGGCGGCGAGCGACTTCGCGATGGCGTAGTCGATCCCACCGCGCACCTGGTAGTAGCCGTCGGGGGACTTGGCGTGCTCCGGATCCCACGAGACGTGCACGCCGAGGCTACGGGCCTCTTCACCGATGGCGTGGAACGACGCCCGCGCCGCGAAGGCCAGCCAGGCCTCCTCGCTCATGGAGAACTGCACGCCCTCGCTCGCGAGGAAGCGCATGTGCTCGGCCACCGCCTCGCCGTAGGTCTTCACGCTCGCCTCGGCCTGCCACACGTCGACGAACTGATCGAAGAGCTTGTCGAGCGCAGGATCCAGCGCCAGGTAGCCACCCTTCACGTGGGCGGCGACCGCCTCGTCGATCGCGCTCGCGAGCCCCACCGCATCGACCCACGCGTCCGCGGAGGCGTACTCGGCGTCGGTGGTCGCGTAGATCTGGTGGCCGCTCGCCTCCTCGATGCCGCGCCGGAAGAGGCGCCTGAGGAGGGCGAGGAACACGACCTTGAAGCTCGGCAGGTTGGTGTTCGTCGCGCCCAGGATGAACGGCTGGTCGCGCTCGTCGCTGCGCCCGTCGAGCAGCGTCGCGGACTCGGCGTCGGTGCGCGCGACGATGATCCCGGCTACCTGCATGATGTCGAGCTGGAAGCGCGCCGCGGAGAGGCGCTTGATCTGCTCGTCCTCGCTCACGAGCACCTTGCCTCCCTGGTGACCGCACTTCTTCACGCCCGGCTTCTGGTCCTCGATGTGGTAGCCGGGGACGCCGACCTCCACGAAGCGGCGGACGAGGTTGCGCACGTGGGCGTCACCGCCGTGACCGGTGTCGGCGTCCGCGATGATGAAGGGCCGGAAGTCGACCGCCGGCGTATCCCTCCGCTGCGCCTCGGTCATGCGGGCGCGCGCGTGGAACTGGTTCCTGTCCGCCGTGAGGAGCGCGCGCACGATGGGCGCCGCCTCGTCGGGCACCTGGCTGAGCGGGTAGCTGGCGAGATCGGGACCGGGATCCTCCCCGCGGGAGCCCTTGGCGCTGGTCGCCCAGCCGCCGAGGTAGATCCCCTCGATCCCCATGCGCTTCATCGCGACGGCCTGCCCCGGCGAGTACGGGCCGAACGTGGTGATGCACCGCTTCTCCTCGAACAGTTGCCTGAGGCGCCCGTGGAACGCGGCCGCGGCGTCGCGCGCGACGGTGTACTCCGCCGGGATGGATCCGCGCTGCTCGACCACCTCGCGCGGCGAGAAGAGCCGCTTCGTGCCTGCGAAGCGAGGGCTCTCGAACCACGCGCGCATCTCGGCGACCTTCTCTTCCAAGGAGCTCATCGCCGGTCATCCTACATCACCCGGCAGGGCGCGTCCCCGACGCATACAGGACGCGCGGACAGCGTGCTACCTTGAGAGGACGACCCCCGACCTCAAGTACGACAAGGACTGCGCCGCCGACGGCTGGCGCTACGACGATCCGACGGCGCCCAAGAAGGTGATCCTCTGCGGGACGACGTGCGACGCCGTGAAGGACGACCCCGCGGCCAGGGTGAGCATCCTGTTCGGTTGCGCCACCGTCGGCGGCGTGCCGCACTGAGCGGGCGCGCGAGGCCTACGGGATCGGCAGGTTGAACTGCACGCCCCAGTTGTGGAGATCGTACCCGTGCCGCGAGGTCGTGGCGTCGGAGTCGCGGAGGTTCCCCCTCGGACCCTGAAAAGGGCCAGGGCACACGTTCGGCGGGGCCGGATTGTACGAGCGCGCGGCGTAGTACAGGCGCTTGCCGGTGGCGGCCCCCGGCGGCTTCGACAGCGTGATCGTCACGGTGTCCGGCGCCGACACCTGGACCTTCGTGATCGTCGCAGGCGACGCGCTCGCGTCCGCGTACTCGAAGCCGAAGTTGCCAGGGTCCGTGACCCGCGTCGTGTCCAGTACGAGCGGGGGCGCGGGCACGAAGTACACCACTGTGAGGGTCGACCCCGCGAGCGTGAGCGACCTTGGCCGCACGGGCTCCCACGGGACGCCCTGGAAGACGATGCGGTTGTACGCCTTCGCGAAGTACTCGCCGAGCCTCCGCTCGGACTGGGGTGTGTAGTGCAGGCAATCGTTCTGGAACGGCAGCATGTACGCGGGCGTCACCAGCACGACCTTGCCAGGCGCGCGGACGTGGGCGTCGTACTGGTGCTGGAGGATCGCGCTGTACGGCACGTTCGTCCAACCGCTGATCTGGGCGACGAGGAGCGGCACGTTGATCGTCTGCCCGGTGGCCGCCTTGATCGAGCTGTCGAAGTCGGCCTGCCACTCGACGAGGGCGTCGGCGTAGTTCTTGATCTTGTTCGGCGTGCCGTCCGTCCCCTCGTGGGGGAAGACAGTGGGGTAGTAGTGGTCGGTCTCGCCGTGGAGCGTGGTGACGGCGCGCACCACATACGACTTGCCGAGCCCCGCGGCGATCGTCTTCGCGCTGTTGATCTGCATCAGCGCCTCGCTGAACGGGCGGATGTACGGCTTCGGCGCCCACCAGTCGCAGCCGCCCTTGCGCAGGCAGTAGTACGGGTTGCCGCTCCGCGCGTGGAGGCTCACGAGGAGATCGTGGCTCGGCTTGGGCGCGCCCACGAGGAACACGTCGCGCGACGCCTGCGTGATGCGGTTCGCGAGCGCGCTCGACATCGTCTCGACGGCGTACCCGAAGAACCTGTCGCCCTCGACCAGCGGGAGGAACGACGCCGGCGTCTGGTACACGGTGCAGCCGTCGCCGTCGCAGCTCCCGGCGGTCATGACGCCCGTGTTGAACATCACGTTGGCGTACGGCTGGGTCGTGGAGAGCACCGGCGTGCCCCCGTTCGAGACGGCGTTGCTCTGCCCCGTGGAGAGGATGTGGTTGATGTCGTAGTGGACGTAGGAAGGCGACAGCGGCCCGGAGTCGACGGGGCCCGAATCGACCCCCGCGTCGACGACGGCCGCACCGTCGGAGGCGCCAGCGTCCGTCTCGGCGACGCCACCCTCCGTCCCGGTCGTGCCCGTCGAGGCGTCGTCCCCGCCGATCCCTGTTCCATCTCCGGGCCCGTCCGCCGGAGGGCCGTCACCGTCGCTGCCACCGCAGCCGTAGCCGGCGACCAAGCCGCCGAGCGCCACCACCACCGCGATCCGCGACCTCGCTGTCATCGTGGAAGGATAGCAGCCGTCACGACGCGGTCACTATTTCGCCGACGCCGGACGCCGGATCCGGGATCAGGGGATCGTCTTGCAGCACCGGAATCCCAGGTGATAGTTCACGTGCCACGCGTTCTCGATCGGCTCCACGTGCCACCTGGGATCGAAGTTGCAGTGGTCCGGGTACGTCTCCGCCGTCGTTCCGGGCTTCGGCGGCTTGTCCGGCTCGCGGGCGACCTGCCGGTAGAACCACGCGCTCCCCTTGAGCTGGCTGACGACGGAGCCGTCCGCCTCCTTGCGCGTCAGGATCTCCGCCACGTTCCCGTGCTGGTCGAACACGCCGAAGCGTGAGCGGCAGCGCGGGAGCGCCCCGGACGGCTCGGTGTCGGTCGCGCACGTGGCCCACGCCGTCTTCGCGTCGCGGACGCTGCACGCGGTGCGGTGACCCCGGTTCGTGTGGCACACGTCGAGGTCGAGGGTCTCGCCGTAGGCGTACCGCCGGTCGGGCGCCCCGTCGGGATCGCCACGACAGGCGAGCGACCACTCGCCCTGCGTGCACAGCCGCTTGCCCTGGAGCTCGCACATCTTCTTCGCGTACGTGGGCGGCACCCACACGAACGGCAGCTCGCAGGCCTTGTTCGGGAACTCGAACACGTCCACGCAGAACCAGGCGGGCTTGCCCGCGAAGCTCACCGGGACCATGTTCTCGGCGCCGCACTTCTCGCGTTGCTCGGCGGTCTGGATCACGACGCCGGAGAGCCCGCGCAGGCACCGCTCGCGGGAGATCGTGTGCTGCGCGACGGCGCGGTTGCCCTGGCTCGTGTGGGCGGGGCCGTCCACGCCGAGGACGCCGGAGAGGAAGTGCTCGGGGAGGATGACCTTCTGCTCCTTCTCGGTGAGCTTCTTGATCTCGAAGAGCCCACGGAGGGCCTCCTTCGTCGTGACGTGGAGGTCCATGGGATCGGAGTCGACGCTCGCGCCGTCGGCGGCGTCGAGGGGTCCCGCGTCGAGGGATCCCGCGTCGACGGGAGCGGTCGCGTCGTCCGAGCTCGTCATCGCAAAGGGGCGCGCGGCGTTCTGCGACACGACGAGGGCCGTCGCGCCGGCGGCGCTCCCGTCGACGACGCGCGATGGCGGCTCGGCGCGGCGCTCGTCCGTGCGGGTGCACGTCGTGCTGCACACGAAGGCGGCGAGCGCCGTCCAGGGGAGCGCGCACCTTCGAAGCCTCGTCATCGCCCGGGAGAACGTTACCCGACCGGCCGCGATTCCGGCCAGTTCGCGGCCTGAACCATCGCCGCGCGTGCGCGGGATGTGAATCGTCGATGCCACCAGGCGAGCCTTCGATGCGCGAGGCGCAGCGCAGAGTCTTCGCGAGCGCTGGCCGCGGCGATGCCACAGGGTGACGCGATGAGTCCAACGATTACGTTTGCGGGCCTCGCCATCCTCCTCGGCGCCCTCTCCGGCTGCTCGTCGACCCCGACGACGACCACCTCGGACGCGGGCGCCCCGTCCGGCCTGTTCAAATGCGGGAGCGGGACGTTGCGCACGGGTACCTGAGGCATCCCCTCATTTTCCTCACGTCGAGCCCGAGCCCGAGCCCGACGAAGACGAGCCGAGCTTCAGCACCATCGCGGTGAGCATCGCCGTGATCCGCAAGGGAGGGCTCGCACAGCCACCAAGCGTTGCGCGTCGGCGAGCCCGAGCACGGCCAGAACGTCAAGGACGGCTGCGGTCTCGGTCGCCGAGCGGCGCGCCATGCGGTAGAAGCGCGCCTTGTCCGCCGGAGCGAACTCCCCGGCGCCTTCCGCGAGGTTGAGGGGGATCGAGGCGACAGCTCGCCGAAGTTGATCGCTGAGGTAGGCGCGGCCCCTCGGAAAG
>SXNL01000195.1 GCA_005777185.1 Myxococcales bacterium | reverse complement strand
TGCGCGGTCGGCAGCGGAGGCACGCTCGCCGGCGTGGCGCAGTACCTGCGCGAGAAGAAGCCAGGCGTCCGCATCGGCCTCGCCGATCCCATGGGCGCCGCCCTCTACAACCACTACAAGCACGGCGAACTCCGCGCGGAGGGGTCGTCCATCACGGAGGGGATCGGACAGGGCCGCATCACGAAGAACCTCGAGGGCCTCGTCGTGGACGACCCGTTCCAGATCCCCGACGAGGAGGCCATCCGGATCGTCTTCGACCTTCTCGCCAACGAAGGGCTCTACCTCGGCGCGTCCTCCGGCATCAACGTCGCAGGGGCGATCCGTCTCGCCCGCGCGCTCGGGCCCGGGCACACCGTCGTCACCGTGCTCTGCGACGGGGGAGGCCGCTACGCGAGCAGGCTGATGAACCCGGACTTCCTCCGCTCGAAGGGGCTCCCCGTACCCACCTGGCTCGAGGCTACTCCCTCGCCGGTCCCCATTCCCTTCGCGTGACGGGGTCGCGGTCGCGGCGTACGCTCGGGCTCGTGCCCGCTCGTCACGTCGTGCTCGCCGTCGGACTGGCCTCGGTGTCCGCCGTGGTGGCGTGCGATCGGGTCAAGGAGGCGGTCGGTGGCAGGGGCGACGATCGTCCCGCGGCCACGACCACGCCGCACCTCCCGTCGGCCACCCCCACGCTCGCGCCCAGCGCACCCGTGGCAAGCACCACCCCCCGTGCGGCGCCGAAGCGTCTCGTCCGCGTCTACGTGGCGGGCGAGAGCATCGAGCGGCGCGTGCGATGGGTCGAGCGCCCGTTCCTGCCCGATGGTCGCCTCAACGAGCGGGGAGACCTCCGCAACGACGACGACGAGTATGGCTGGGCGGTACCCTTCGCCGAGCGCCTCGCGATCCGCGTGCCCGATCTCGGCGTGCGGTGGGTCGGCGCCGAGAGGTGGCTCGGCCACGACGACGTCCCCTACAGCGGCACGTTCCCCTCCTCCGAGGCGGGCGCGACGAGCGCCGTCTCCGGCACGAGCATCGAGTCGTGGCTCGAGAAGCGGAAAGGCGAGCTCCAGCGAAAGGAGCACTGCTACGATGTCGCGATCGCAGCTCGCGGCGGCAACGACTTCGGGAGCGAGGACGCGAGCGTCACGAGCCAGCTCTCCGAGCTCGTTCGCCTCCTCGCGTCGGGGTCGCGGTGCAGGCCCACGGCGCTCGTCGTCGTGACCGGTCACATGCCCGACGATCAGCGCGGCGGGAAGGGACCCGACGGCAAGGCTTACGTCGAGCAGCAGCGGCACCGCTTCGTCGAGCGCTTCCGCGACACCGCGAAGAAGCTCGAGAAGGAGGGATTACGCGTGAGGTTCGTCGACCTGTACACGCCTTTCGTGGAGAACCGCCGGACGACGGCGTTCCCGAAGGAGGTGTGGTCGAACGGCGGCGTCCCCGAGTACGCGAAGATCGGGCGGGTCGGCGATCCGATGCACCCGCGTCGGCTCGCGTCGATCTACGCGGGGGAGCTCCTGGCCGACGGGATCGATCCGTCGGAGCTCTGAGCTCCCATCACGGGCACGTGAGGGCGTCCGCCGGTCCGGTGGGGCGGGGGATCAGCGAGGTGAGAGAGAGCGTCTGGGTCGCGGAGTATGCGTCCATGGCGTAGCTCGTCCGGCTCGACGCCGGGAGCTTCGCCGTCGGGCCCGTGAAGTCGATCGCCGTGAGGGCACCCGCCGGCAGGCCCGCCCCGCCGGCCACGCCGAAGTCGTCGAGGAGCGGGAGCAGCCAGTACGGCCCCGGCCCGATCACGTACGCCGTCACGACGGCGCTCGACCCGGGCGCCGCGAGGTTGGCGCACGGGAGCGCTCCCGCGCCGTAGATGTCCGGGTTCGCGCCGGGGATGTCCGATCCGAAGACCGTGACCGAGACCGGCCCTTGTGCGTTGCCGATCGGCGCGATCGCGCGCGTGACCGTCACGGTGAGGCGGCGCGCCGCGACCATCGGGATGGTGTAGCGGGTGCCCTTGCCCTTCACGAGGTCGATGGCGTTGAGCGGGATGTCCTTCTTGAGGCCCTTCGACAGGTTCATGCCTCCGAACCACCACCCGGCCTGAATTTCCGCCTGCTTGCCGTCCACGAAGAAGACGCGCGCGTAGACGCGTGCGCGATCGATCCCGTCGAAGCGCACCTCGCCGAGGCTGCGGAGATCCGCCGGCGATCCGCCGTCCGGATCGCCGTCTACGACGTAGGTCGCGATGGGCGTCGCCGGGCCCGCGTCGGGCGTGCCCTCCGGGAGGGCGGTCGCGTACAGGCTCACGTACAGCGCGCCGCGGCCGTCGAGGTCGGGGGCGCTCTGGAACGCGATCTTCTCGGGCGCGAGGTCGATGCAGAGCGCGCTCTTCGTGCCGTCTGCGGGAGGCGCGCACGGCTTGCCCGCGTCGGGTGGCGCCGTGTCGGCGGAGGCGGCCGCGTCGCCGGGCACGCCCGCGTCCTCGCCGGTCGACGGCCCCGTCTCGCCGGCCGTCGCCGCGTCGGCGGCTTGCGCGGGGATCGGGGTCGCGTCGTCGCCGCAGGCGGCGAGCGCGCAGGCGACCGTCAGGGAGCCGAGGGATGAGGCGAGAAAGAACCGGCGCATGGAACCTCCGCGATCCATCCTAGCGCGAAATTCCGCACGCGACCCGCGCACGGACGGGGTATAAACACTCCCCCACGCCTCCGTAGCTCAGTGGATAGAGCAGCGCTTTCCTAAAGCGTTGGTCGCAAGTTCGACTCTTGCCGGGGGCGCCATCCGTGTCCCACGCGGGTCCCGGCGGCGCTACCCTTGCCGTCCGCCGGGACAGACCGTGTCGAGATGCGCACGCCGCTCGCGTCGCTGCGCGCGCCCGGCCGAGAAAGAGATTCATGAAGCTTCCGATTCGACCCGATCTTGGACTGCGCGCGCTCTCCGCCGAGTGGCGTGCGCTCTTCACCACGAAGGATCTCGGGGCGGACGTCGTCGCGGGGCTCACGGTGGCCTGCGTCGCGATCCCGCTCTCCCTCGCGATCGCGCTCGCCTCCGGCGTGCCGCCCGCAGTGGGGCTCGTGACGGCGATCGTGGCCGGGATCGTCTGCGGCCTCCTGGGCGGGACACCGCTCCAGGTGAGCGGGCCCGCCGCGGCGATGGCCGTGCTCATCGCGACGATCGTGCAGGACCGTGGCCTCGGTGTCCTCCTCCTCGTGGGCGTCGGGTGCGGCGTGCTGCAGATCGCGACGGGCGCGCTCGGGCTCGGGCGCTTCGTGCGCCTCGTCCCGGTCTCGGTGATCGAGGGGTTCACGGCGGGCATCGGCGCGATCATCGTCGTCGGCCAGCTTCCACGCGCGCTCGGCATGCCGCCGCCGCCGCAGGCCCACATCCTGGACGTGATCACCCACATCGTGGATCTTGCGCCCCGCACGAACCACGCCGCGGTCTTCGTCACGTTGCTCACGATGGCCGTCTTCTACGGCACCCAGCGCATCTCGAAGCGCATTCCGTCGCATCTCGTCGCCGTGGGCGTGGCGACGCTCGCGGTCGCGATGCTCAACCTCGGCGTCGCGACGATCGGCGAGATCCCGAGGTCGTTGCCGATGCCCCACCTCCCCGCGCTGCCGCAGAAGCTCGACCTCGGCGGGCTCGCCATGTCGACGATGATGGTCTTCGCGCTCGCGTCCCTCGAGACCTTGCTGTCCGCCTCGGCGGTCGACAAGCTCGTGCCGGGGAAGAACAGCGATCCCGATCAGGAGCTCATCGGCCAGGGCTTCGGCAACCTCGCGGTCGCTCTGTTCGGCGGGATCCCCGTGACGGGCGTCATCGCGCGATCCGCGACGAACGCCCAGGCGGGGGCGAAGACGCGCCGCGCCGCCATCTTCCACGCGCTCGCGCTGCTCGTGGCCGTCCTCTTCGCGGCACCGCTCATCGAGCGGATCCCCATCCCGGCCCTCGCGGGCGTCCTCTTCATCGTCGCCTTCCGGATGCTCGGCCCGGCGCCGCTCGTGCGCCTGTTCCGGCACTCTCGCATGGACGGTCTCGTCTACATCGTCACGTTCGTGACGATCGTGTTCGTCGATCTGCTCGAGGGCGTCCAGTGGGGGCTCGCGGCGGCGCTCGTCATCGCGGCCGTGCGGTTCGGCCGCGGACGGATGATCGTCATCCCGACGCGCGTGGGACCGAACTACGTCTTCAAGCTGGAGGGGCCGCTCACGTTCCTCTCGACGCTCGACGCGGACGCGCTCCAGCGCGAGCTCGACGTCCTCGACGAGGGGCGCGGCGTCGTCTTCGACGTGAAGGGCGTGACCACCCTCGACGCCTCCGGCGCGGAGATGCTCGCGGGGATCGTGGCGCACGCCCGCGACCGCCGCCTGGCGCCACTCGTCCTCGGTCTCGCCGAGGCCGAGCGCCCGCACTTCTTGTCCGCCGGCAAGGACCTCGAGGGCATGCTGGTCGACAACGAGCACGACGCCTACGATCGCGCCATGCTCCCCGGTCGCGAGTCCGCCGACGCGCGCGTCCGCGCGGGCGTGGCGCGGTATCGGGCGACGCTCCGGCCGCGATACGTCAAGCTCTTCGAGCGCCTCGCCGCGGGCCAGACGCCTCACACGCTGTTCATCACCTGCTGCGACAGCCGCATCGACCCCAACCTCATCACCGCGACCGCGCCGGGCGAGCTCTTCCTCGTGCGGGAGATCGGGAACATCGTCCCGAAGGCGATGGTCGCCGACGGGTCCGCCATCGCCGCGGCGATCGAGTACGCCGTCGATGTCCTCCGGGTGAAGAAGATCATCGTGTGTGGGCACTCCGGCTGCGGCGCGATCGAAGCGTTGCTCTCGGAAGAGTCCTTCGAACACCTGAAGCACATCGACCGGTGGCTCACCGTGAACGCGATCCGGACGCGCCTGCGCGAGCTGCCGAGGTCGCTCTCCGCCGACGAGGTCTCGCGCATGAACGTCCTCGCCCAGCTCGATCACCTCCAGACCTACACGATCGTGGAGGAGCGCCTTGCACAGGGCGGGGTGTCCCTCAGCGCGTGGTTCTTCGATGTGGGTCGCGGTGAGGTCGAGGAGTGGTTGCCCGGGGAGCAGCGGTTCGCGCCCCTGGGCGAGCAGGCGCCGGACGACGCCCAGGGTCCCGGGGGGACGAGCGGCTCCACCCCGGCCGACGAGTCCGTCGTCGTACCGATCGGCCCGCCGTCGAGCTACCGGTAGCACCGCCACGCTTCGGCCCCTTGTGTTCTCCCTCGGCCGTGGTACCGGTGGCGCACGCCCCCGGTTTTTGCGCTCGACGCCTGGCGGGTGCGTGGTCGCGATGACGGTCCCCATCCTCCACACGTACTGGCGCTCGTCCTGCTCGTACCGCGTGCGCATCGCCCTCCACCACAAGAGGGTCGCGTTCGAGCCGGTGTTCGTGGACCTCCTCGACGGCGCACAGGCGAGCCCCGAGTTCCGCGCACGGAACCCCACGGGGTACGTCCCCGCGCTCGAGCTCGACGGGCGCACCTACGGGGAGTCGATCGCGATCCTCGAGCTCCTCGAGGAGCGCTTCCCGGAGCGGCCGCTCCTGCCCTCGACGCCGCACGATCGCGCGCGCGTCCGCGCCCTGGTGCAGATCGTCGCGAGCGGCATCCAGCCGCTCCAGAACCTCAACGTCATGAGGCGCGTGTCCGCCGTGCGCGACGAGCAGGTCGCGTTCGCCGTGCACTACAACGAGCGCGGTCTCCACGCGATCGAGGACCTGCTCGGGAGCTTCGAGGCCGAGGGGATCCGCGGGCCGTTCGCCTACGGCGGGGAGTTCGGGATGGCCGACGTCGTCCTCGTCCCTCAGGTGTACAGCGCGAAGCGGTTCGGTCTCGACCTCGGGCGCTTCCCGCGGGTGAGCCGCGCCTACGAGTCGAGCCTCGCCCTCGACGCGGTGAAGCGCGCGGCCCCGGAGGCGCAGCCGGACGCCCCGCCGGGCTGAGGCGTCGCCCGGCGTCCGTACCGTGACGTGCATGTCGCGTGGGCGCCTCGGCTCGCGAAGGTCGCTTCGCAGGGGCCGTCGCGTGCTCCTCGTGCCAAGCTGATACGTTCCTTCCTGGTGCTCTCGTTGCGCGCGCCCTCCGTCTTCACGATCGTGCTCCTCGGGCTCGTCGCGCCCAGCTTCGTGTGCCCCGTCGCTCGTGCGGACGAGGCGCTCCGGACCTGGGGCGTCGCCGAGCCCGAGCCCGTGGCGGCGCCGCCGCCCGATCCCCCGCCGCGCCCGCCGCCCCCGCCGGAAGAGGTGCGGCAAGATCCCGAGGCCGAGGCGAGCGCCATCGTCCGCGCCCCCGGCAAGATCGGCCTCCGGTACGTCCTCGAGGGCGTCGAGATCCGCGGGAACACGACCACCCTCTCGCGCGTCGTGATGCGGTACATCCCGTTCCGCCCCGGCGACACGCTCGACGTGGACGATCGCGAGCTCGAGCTCACGCGGTTCCGCCTCCTCGGCACCGGTTACTTCCGCACCGTCGACCTCTCGCTGCGGAAGGGATCACGCAGGGGGCACGTCGTGCTCGTCGTCACCGTGATCGAGCGCAACACGATCGTCGTCAACGACGTGTGGCTCGGGCTCTCCGCCGACGCCGAGCTCGGCGGGCGCGCGCGTCCCCTGACCGCGTACGGCGGCCTCGACGTCTCGGAGACGAACCTCGCGGGGACGGGCATCGTGCTCGGCGGCGCGACCGTGATCGCCGACGGCCAGGCCGGCCTCCGTACCCGCTTCTCCGACCCGCAGTTCCTGCGCTCCGCCTGGACGCTGGAGGGCCAGTTCCTCTACGCCAACGCCAAGGATTTCTTCGGCAACAGGGACGTCCTCGTCGATGACCCCCGCCAGCTCACCGCCCAGGACTACGCGGTGGTGCGGTACCAGCGCTTCGGCGGCCTCGTCGGCGCGGGCCACGACGCGGGCAGCGTGTCCACGCAGGTCTATCTCGACTACCGCCTCGAGAAGCTCGACGCCGCCCTCCCCAAGGCCGGCAGCCACCAGCGCGGCAAGGACATCGAGCCCATCCGGTACTACATCGCGGACGGCACGGGCGTGCTTTCCACGCTCCGGGGAACCTTGGTGCACGACACCCGCGACGAGCCGGTGCTCCCGACGCGTGGCGTTCACGTGGTGACCGTTCTCGACGCGTCGCTCACTCCGCTGGGGAGCGACTACGCCTATGCGAAGGTGGTCACGCGCGCCTCGCGGTGGACGCCGCTCCCCTGGGGCCACGTGCTCCGCCTCGAGGGGATCGCGGGCACGATCTTCGGCGACGCCCCGCTGTTCGAGAAGTTCTTCGTCGGGGACTTCAGCGATCTCCTCCCCGATCGCGCGCTCGAGCTGAACTTCGACCGGCGCCCGCCCCCGAACTTCCTCGACACGGTGATCCGCGAGACGCGCTGGGGCGACTTCGCGGTGCGCTTCAATGCCGAGTACCGCGTCCCGATGTACCGCGGACGACGCACCACCTACGGCGTCGACGCGTTCGTCTCCGCGGGCGCCTTCGTCCTCGCCGATCGCCGCGACATCACCGCTCCGGCGCGCGGCTACTCCGGCCTCTCCCGTGTCCCCGCGGACCTCAACTTCAACCTCGGGCTCCGCATCGACACCGCCGCCGGCGGCTTCACGATCGGCCTGTCGAACCTGATCGGGTTCATCCCCGTCCGCCGGGAGGGCAATTGATCCGCGCCCTCCGCGCCCGGCTCTCCGTCGCCCTGGCGGCCCTCGTCCTCGCGACGGGCGCGACGGCCCAGGCGCAGCAGCCGCCGCAGCCCCAGCAGCTCCCGCTGCGACACGCGACCTACACGTGGGACAGGAGGCTCCTGAGGGCGTCGTTCGGCTTCCGCGAGGTCGTCGACATGGAGATCGCCAAGAAGCTCTCGAGCGGCCTCACGAACGTCATCGCGATGCGCGCGTACGTCCTCCAGGAAGGCGAGAACGAGCCCGTGGCTCTCGCCGTCCGCACGTGCCGCGTGGTCTACGATCTCTGGGACGAGGTGTACCGCGTCCGCATCTCGGGCCTCGGGGAGGAGCGCAACCTCGCCGTGCTCTCCATCGACGGCGTCCTCCGCCAGTGTACGGACGTGAAGGACTACCCGGTCGCCGAGCGGGTCCTGCTCGTCTCCGGGAGGCCCTACCTCCTCGGCGTCATCGTGGACGTCAACCCCGTCTCGCCGCAGATGCTCGAGCAGCTCCGTCGGTGGGTGTCGCGCCCCGCGGGATCGACCGGCATCGGCCCCGGGGACGCGCTCTTCGGCTCGTTCGTGGGCCTCTTCGTGCGGCAGATCGGCACGAGCGACCGCACCCTGCGTTTCAGAACGCAGACGGTCGTGCCCCCGCCACCCCCTTGAGACTTTCGGGCGCACGCGCCACAGTCGCTCCATGCCCGGCGACGCCAGGGACAAGCTCGCGCTCCTACCCCACCAGCCCGGCGTGTACCTGTTCAAGAGCGCCGAGGGGAAGGTCCTCTACGTCGGCAAGGCGAAGGATCTTCGCGAGCGCGTGCGCAGCTACTTCCAGCGCAACACGAGCGACGAGCGCGCCTTCGTGCCGTTCCTCTCGGACGCGAACCTCGAGACGATCGTGGCCGGCACCGCGCTCGAGGCTGCCATCCTCGAGAACGAGCTCATCAAGGCGCACCACCCCCGGTACAACGTCAAGCTCCGCGACGACAGCCAGTACCTCTCGCTCGAGCTCGACACGACCGGGCCGTGGCCGCGCCTCTACCTCGTCCGCAACGCGCGGAACGACGCCGCACGCTACTGGGGCCCCTACAGCTCGGCCACGGCCGCGCGCCGCACGCTCCACGTCATCAACAAGCACTTCCAGCTCCGCACCTGCAGCGATCACGAGATGCGCTCCCGCCGGCGTCCCTGCCGGCAGCACCAGATCAAGCGGTGCCCCGCGCCCTGCGTGTACGAGGTCGAGCCGGCGTTCTACGCCGAGCAGGTGGACGCCGTCGTGAAGTTCCTCGACGGCCGCCACCGGGAGCTCGCGGGCGAGCTAGACGTGAAGATGCGCGCCGCCGCGAAGGATCTCCGGTTCGAGCTCGCGGCCGTCTACCGCGATCAGCTCGACGCCCTGGCGAAGGTGAAGGAGGGTCAGCGTGTGGTCACCACCGACGAGGTCGACCGCGACGTGCTCGGGTTGCACCGCGAGGGCGACCTCGTGGAGATCGCGCTCCTCCACGTGCGGCGCGGGCGGCTCGCGGACGTCGTCACGTTCTCGCTGAAGGGCATCGAGGTCCCCGACGAGGAGGTCGTCGCGGCCTTCCTCGCCCAGCACCATGGCCGCGGCGGCGGCGCCGCCGGCGTGGCGGTTCCGCTCCCCGACGAGATCCTCGTTCCCGTCCTGCCCGAGGCCGCGGAGGGGATCGAGGCGCTCCTCACCTCGCTCCGCAAGAAGAAGGTCGTGCTGGCGCACCCGAAGCGGGGCCACAGGGGGGATCTCCTCGAGATGGCGCGGGACAACGCGCGTCACGCGTTCTCCGAGAAGCAGCGGGCGAAGGACGACGTGATGGACCGCCTCGCCCAGATGCAGCAGCGCCTGCGCCTCCCCACGGTGCCGCGGCGGATCGAGTGCTGCGACATCTCCCACCTGGCGGGCGGGGACACCGTGGGCGCCATCGTCGCGCTCCTCGACGGTGCCCCGGACAAGCCGCGGTACCGGACGTACCACGTGAAGCGGACGGGCGCCGACGCCGAGCGCGCGTCGCGCGTCGCTCGGATCGAGGAAACGGGCGACGTCGAGGGAGACGCGGACGCCTCACCGTCCCTCGGGGACGACTACGCCGCGATGTACGAGGTCCTGTCGCGCCGCTTCCACCGCGGCGTGGTCGATCTCTCGGCGTCGACCTCCCGGGCCGAGGTCGCCGATGCCTCGGCGGCGCCCGAGTGGGACCTCCCGGATCTGTTCGTCGTGGACGGCGGGCGTGGCCAGCTCGCCGTCGCGCTCGCGGCGGCCCACGATCTCGGGCTCCACGATCTCCCCATCGTGGCCCTGGCGAAGGAGAAGGAGAACGTCCTCGGCGAGACGCTCCTGGATCGCGTCTACCTGCCAGGTCAGAAAAACCCCATCGCGCTCCGGGGCACGGCGCTGTTCTTCCTCGCGCGCGCTCGCGACGAGGCGCATCGCTTCGCGAACAAGGGCCGCGAGGTCCGGGCGAAGAAGCGTACCTTCGGCTCGCGCCTCGACGAGGTGAAGGGCCTCGGGCCCGCCGCGAAGAAGGCGCTCCTCCGCTCGCTCGGCTCGCTGCGGGAGATCCAGCTCGCCGACGACGCGTCGCTGCTCGCGGTCGAGGGCATCCTGCCGCGCCACGTCAAGGCGCTGCGGAAGGTCTTCCCGGCGCCGCCCACCTCGAGCTCCTAGCCGTGCTGCGGGAAGGTCGCCCGGTCACCTCGGATGGCGGACCGCCAACCGCGTTGGCAGACCCACCGGCGGATCGGCGGGCGTTCCGGCGGATCGCGCTGGCGCGGAACCTGCTTTGTGCTGCGGTGGCGAGTCCTCGCGCGTCGTTGACACTGTATCCGACTTCCGGGTACGTTTTCGCCGGCGCTCCAGAGCAAGAGAACGTGCGCACACGAACGGAGAGGCGATGACGATTTCAAGAACGCTGGGTAGAGGACTCCTCCTGGGCTCCGCGGTGCTGGCCCTCGGGGTTGGCTGCCTCGCCCGTCCCGTGGTCAAGCAGGACCCCACCACCAAAGTGAACTTCACCACGGTGGTCAAGTCCCAGGCGATCGACAAGGTCGACCTGCTGCTGGCGATCGACAACTCCGGATCGATGGGCGACAAGCAGGCCATCCTCGCGAAGGCCATTCCCGACCTCGTCGGTCGCCTCATCAACCCGAGCTGCGTGGACGCCGACAAGAAGCCCACCAACGCGAAGGCCGATCCGCTGAAGTCGGCGTCGGAGCAGTGCCCCCCCGGCAGCGAGCCCGAGTTCAAGCCGGTCGTCGACCTCCACCTCGGGATCGTGTCCTCGTCGCTCGGCGGCCTCGGCTCCACCTCCTGCGCCGGCGACGCCAACAACGACCGCGGCCGCCTGATCGCGCGTAGCGGGAAGAACAAGGGCCAGCAGGCTGCGAACGTCGAGTCGTCCGGGTTCCTCTCGTGGTTTCCCAAGGCCCCCGGCGTGAACGACACCAAGGAAGGCAAGGGCCTCGGCGACCAGAAGCTCCTCATCGACTCGTTCGCCGACGCCGTCCAGGGGACGGACCAGACCGGTTGTGGCCTCGAGGCGCAGCTCGAGAGCTTCTACCACTTCCTCATCCAGCCCGATCCCTGGGACAGCATCAAGGTCGAGGCCAACCGCGCCACCTACCAGGGCATCGACGAGACCATCCTGCAGCAGCGGAAGGACTTCCTCCGGCCCGACTCGCTCGTCGCGATCATCATGTTGACCGACGAGGACGACTCCTCGGCCGACCCGCTCTCCATCGGCGGCCAGGGCTGGGCGTTCATGGACCAGAACTTCCCCGGATCGAAGCAGGCGCGCTCCGACGGCGTCACGACGACCGCCCCCCGCGGGACGAGCCCCTGCGACGGCGCGCCGACCGATCCGAAGTGCACGTCGTGCGGCTTCGCGGCCGGCGACGCGACGGTCGCCGCGGACGCCAACTGCAAGAACAACAACGGCTACTACGGCGCCGACGAGGACTCGCTCAACGTCCGCTTCTTCCAGATGAAGAGGCGCTACGGCGTCGATCCGCAGTACCCGATCAAGCGCTACGTCGACGGCCTGCGCAACCGCAAGGTCCCGAACGCGCCATCGGAGCACGACGGCGCGGGCAAGTACCTCGGCACGGGCGCCTGCATCAACCCCCTCTTCGCGAAGAACCTCCCCGGCGGCAGCGCCGACGCGGCGAGTCGCGTGAAGGACACCGACGCGAAGGGCAACAAGCTGACCGACCAGCAGCGCATCGCCTCCGGCCTGTGCAACCTCGAGCCGGGGCCCCGCTCGGCCGACCTCGTGTTCTTCGCGGTCGTGGGCGGTGCGCCGAACGACCTCCTCTTCGACGGCGCGTACACCGACACGCCGACCCCGAAGCCGCGCGTCGACTTCGCGAAGCTCGTCGGCACGGCGCCCGATCAGTACAACTACTCGGGCCAGGACGCGCACATGATCCAGTCGATCAATCCGCGTGAGGGCCTCCCCGGCCCGGACAAGGTCGGCGCAAACGGAAGCGATCCGGCGCATGGCCGCGAGTGGGACACCCGCCGGCCTAGCGCCACGGGCGTCACCGAGGAGCGCGACGACCTCCAGTTCGCGTGCACGTTCCCGCTCGAGGCGCCCCTCGGTGCTCCGCGGCCGTGCACGGATCCGAAGACCTGCGACTGCGACGGCAAGAAGGCCCCCCCGCTCTGCGGCGGGGCGGACGGCAAGACCCAGGTTCGCGCGAAGGCGTACCCGACGGTGCGGCAGTTCACGCTCGCGAAGCTCCTCGGTGACCAGGGCATCGTCGGCTCCCTCTGCCCCCTCGTGGACAGCAAGGGCAAGCTCTTCCCCGACACGAGCGAGTTCTTCGGCTACCGGCCCGCCGTGCGCGCGATCATCGATCGCCTCAAGAACGCGCTCGCGCAGCAGTGTCTGCCGCAGCCGCTCACCCCGGACGACAAGAACGAGGTGCCCTGCCTGATCCTCGTGACCCTCGCGAACCAGGGGGGCCAGGAGCTGTGCGACGGCCTCAAGGACAAGGGGCTGAGCCGGCCGACCGACGAGGTGCTCAAGAAGTTCCGCGAGCAGCAGCTCATCGAGTTCCCGCCGCCCAAGACGCCGAACGACTATGACGTGACGAAGTACCCGGTCTGCCAGGTCGCGCAGATCGCCCAGGCGACCAAGGGCCAGTCGTGCGCGAAGGACCCGCGGGCAGGCTGGTGCTACGTCGTGTCGGACGGCAAGACGGGCGGCCAGACGTGCCCGCAGGCCATCCTCTTCTCGGAGAACGGGAACCCTCCGGTGGGCGCACGCGTCAGCCTGCAGTGCATCCAGCAGTTCGGCGGCGGCGTGGCCGCGGGTGACAAGCCGACGCCGTAAACGTCCTCCGAGCTTCGGCGCAGCATGTCGAGGAGGATCCTGATCATCGAGGACGAGCCCCACATCGTGATGGGGCTCCGCGACGCGCTGGAGTTCGAGGGGTTCGGCGTCCTCTCGGCCAGCCTCGGCAGGGACGGCATCGCGCTCGCCCAGGCCGAGAGCCCCGACGCGATCATCCTGGACCTCATGCTGCCGGACATGAACGGCTACGCCATCTGCGAGGCCATCCGCGCGGTGAGCGGCACGGTCCCGATCATCATGCTGACGGCGCGCTCGCAGGAGACGGACAAGATCCGCGGGCTCGACGCGGGCGCCGACGACTACGTGACCAAGCCGTTCAGCGTGAACGAGCTCATCGCGCGCATCCGGGCGATCTTTCGCCGGTCCGTCCGCGCTCCGCCGATGGGCGTCGATCCGCAGCTCATCCAGATCGGCGACGCGCGCATCAACCTCGGCGCGCACACCGTCCAGCGCAACGGCGCCGAGGAGCAGCTGTCGTTCTACGAGGTCGAGCTGCTCAAGCTGCTCTCGCAGCGGGTGGGCCAGGCGGTCGGGCGCGACGAGATCCTGCAGAAGATCTGGGGCCTCGGCGCGTCGCCGAGCAACCGGACCGTCGACAACTTCATCGTGAAGCTGCGCAGGAAGATCGAGAAGTCCTCGGACCGACCCTCCCACATCCTCACGGTCTACGGGTTCGGCTACAAGCTGGTTCCGTAGGTTCCGCGGTACGGTCGGACGGCTACTTTCCGCGGATGAACACGACGTCGATGCGGGCATTCCGATCGAGGGCCTTCTCACCGGCGGGATCGGCGATCGGCAGGCGGGAGGATGCGTTCTCCGCGCGGATCCTCGCGGCTGCGAGGCCGGAACGCGTCAGCGCGTCGCGCGACGCAGCGGCGCGGCGGACGCCGAGGTCCTTGTCCCTGGAGGACCCGTCGTGGATCACGAGCTGGATGCTGGCCTTCTGCGCCAGCGCGATCCGCGCGAGCGTCGCGAAGGTCTTCTCCGACCCGGGCGGGAGCTTGTCGCCGTTCCATTCGGGCCGGAGGGTGACGTACACGCCACGCTCGTCACGCGAGGGGGAGAGGCCGGCCTGGGAGAGATCGGCGAGCGACGCGTCCTCGCCGACGGACGCTGTGACGTCGCGCTGGGCGCGGGTGAGCAGGCCGAGGCAGCGCGCGCGCTGGCGGGTCGCGGCGTCGATCGGGGTGGGCGCGTCGGCCCTTGGCCGAGGGGCGTCGAGCTGCTTCTCGAGGGCCTCGATTTCGAGGTCGGCAGCTTCGAGCTCGGCGGTCTTCCCCGCGACGAGGTGTGCGGCGCCGCACAGGAGGCGCGCCTCGGCAAGGAAGGATCGCGCCGCCACGAGCCGGGCGGCCTCTCGCGCGGGGGAGTCCTTCTTGCTGGGGGAGGGGAGGGCGGCCTCCTTCGCGATGCGGAGGCGCTTCTCCAGGTCCTCGGTCTCGCGCTCGAGGCCGGCGCGGGCCTCCGTGAGGCGCGCGCGCTCCTCCTCGAGGCGTCCGAGCTTCGCGCCCACGTCTGCCTCGATGGCGGCCGCGCGAGCGCGTCGGCCCATGGCGACCGCGCGCACGTAGTGGGCGGTCGCGCGCTCCGCGAGGAGGTCGGCCATCACCACGTCGCCGTCCGCCTCTGCGCGCTTCGCCGCTGCGAGCGCGCCCTCGCCCTCCGCGAACGCCTGAGGCGCCAGCTTGCGCGCCTCCGTGAGCTGGGGGCTGGTCCGGAGGGCCTCGGCCGGGGAGATGGCCTGCGACGGCGCCGGGCTCGCGCCACACGCGAGGAGCACGAGCATACCCACGGGCGCGAGCCCCCTTGCGCCACGGGGGCTCACTTCGTCGCCCCCGTGGGCTTGCCCGCACCCGCGTCCGTCGGCCTCGGCGCGCCGGCGTCCACTCCGGACGCGAGCGGTCGCGCGCCCGCGTCCGTGAGCGCAGCCGCCCTCGCGGGTTCCCCCTTCGCTTCGCGCTCGAGCCCGTCGAGCTGCGCGCGCAGCCGACCGTTCTGCATCATCGCCTCCTCGACGAGGGCGCGCTCGCGCTCGACGAGCCTCCCCGCGTCCGCCACGCGCGCGACCTCGGCCTCCGCGTGCGCCTCTGTCTCCTGCGCCTTGACCGTCTCGCGCGCGGCCTCGACCCACGTCGTGGCGAGCGCGTCCGCCGCCTTCGCGCGCGGTTCGTCTCCTGCCGCGCGGAAGCGGCGCGCGCGCTCGAGCGCGGCCTTAGCCTTCGCGAGGGGCTCCGCGACCAGGACCTGATGCGCCTTGTCCTGTTCGAGCTCCTCGATACCCTTCGACGCGTCGGCGCCGCGCGCCCGCGTCGCGAGCGCGAACGCTCCGAGGAGCACCGCCGTCGCGACGATCCGCGCGCTCCACGACAGCGTCATCGATCGACGTCGATCCCCCTTGATATCGTGGCGAGAGAGCATCGCTCGCGGTTACCCCTCTCCCTCTCATTGCACAAGTGTATGTGTTTCTCCTACCTGGGAAGGGAAATCCGCGTCTCGGTCCCAGGAGTCGCTACCGCCGACGAGGAAAACGTGGCACGAAACTCCGTCCCCCCGAGGAGAACTCCGGATGGCCCACGTATCACGCGTCGCTGTTCCCACCCTGGCCATCGCCGCTGCGCTCGTCGCGTGCACGCTGGGCGCCTGCTCGGGCAAGGCGACACGAAACAACAGCGGCTTCGACGACGTCAAGGACTCCGGCAAGGCCGACGGCGAAGCGGGCGGCCCGAGCCTCGGCGATCTCACGGGCGGCGCCGACGCGGGCCCTGGCGAGTGCAAGGTTCCGCCGGAGGATACGAGCGATCACGACGGCGACGGTTTCTCCGCGGCCGCGGGCGACTGCGACGACTGTGATCCCTCGATCAACCCGGGCGCGTACGACATCCCCGGGGACGGCTACGACAACGACTGCAGCGGCAAGCCCGACGACGAGGTGTCGTGCGACGACGGGCTCTCGATGGGATCGGGCGACGCCTTCGACGGCGCGAAGGCGATCGGCCTCTGCAGGAAGGCGGACGAGAAGGGCAAGGCGTGGGGCGTGGTGTCCGCGCGCTACGTGTGGCCCGACGGGACGGGTGGAACGGATCCCGACGGCTGGGCCATCCGCACCGACTTCGGCGTGAACAAGCCGCAGGAGGGGAAGGCGATGCTCGCGCTCTCGTCGGGCACCGCGCGCAGCACGGTCACCCACGAGAAGGAGAAGGGCGGTTTCGGCGGTCGCGTGCACGGACTCCCGCCCGGCTACACCCTCAAGGAGGCGACGTCGTGCACGAGCGTGACCACGGGCCCGGCGCAGGACGGCGCTGCGATCGAGCTCCGCATACGCGTCCCCAAGAACGCGAAGTCCTTCTCCTTCCAGCAGAACTTCTTCACGGAGGAGTTCCCGGTCTACATCTGCAGTCGCTACAACGACCGCTACGTCGTCACGCTCACGCCGACCCCTGCGGGGCTTCCCGACTCGAACAACATCGCGTTCGACCAGGACGGCAACACCATCAGCGTGAACAACAGCTTCCTCCAGGTCTGCTCTCCGCAGACGGCGGGCGGCAAGCCCTTCAAGTGCACGCTCGGCCCGTCCACGCTCAACGGCACCACGTTCGAGTCCCACGCCGCCACAGGCTGGCTCAAGACGGAGGCTCCCGCGAAGGGTGGCGACATCATCACGCTCCTCTTCGCGATCTGGGACTCGGGCGACGGCGCCCTCGACTCTTCGGTCGTGCTCGACAAGTTCGAGTGGTCACCCAGCGAGACCAAGGGGACGAAGACGGAGCCCGTCATCCCGAAGTAGGTTCGCCCCGCCCGTCCCATCACCTCTCCGCCTTCGACGCAGCACTCTCTTCCACGGCCTGGACGCGCGGGGTGCGCGGTGTAGGCTCGTGTGTGTTACTTGACCGCACCCGACTCCAAAGTTAGTCCATGAGGACGAATGGGTGCCGGGAGTGAGGCGAGGTTGAGCACCGGCGGACCGGACGTCGGGTCGTCTTCGACGGCCTTCGGCAAGTACCAGCTCTTCGCGAGCCTTGGTCGTGGCGGCATGGCGGACGTCTTCCTCTCCGTCGCGCGGGGGCCGCTCGGCTTCAACAAGCTCGCGGTCATCAAGCGGCTCCGGCAGGCGCTCGCCGAGGAGGCGTCGTTCCGCAACATGTTCCTCGACGAGGCGCGCCTCGCCGCGCGCCTCAACCACCCCAACATCGTGCACACCTACGAGGTCGGCGAGCACAACGGCATCTACTTCATCGCCATGGAGTACCTCGAGGGGCAGCCGCTCAACAAGGTGCTCAAGGAGGCGCTCAAGCGCAAGCAACCGCTCGGCGAGGACCTCGGCGCCCGCATCGTGGCGGATGCGCTCTCCGGCCTCCACTTCGCGCACGAGCTCCGCGACTACGACGGGTCGCGGCTGTCGATCATCCACCGCGACGTGTCCCCCCACAACATCTTCGTCACGTACGACGGCCACACCAAGATGGTGGACTTCGGCATCGCGAAGGCGGCCCTCTCGTCCACCGAGACAGAGGTCGGGGTCCTCAAGGGCAAGGTCGCGTACATGTCGCCGGAGCAAGCGACGGGATCGCCGATCGACGGTCGCGCGGACATCTTCCCCATGGGCATCGTCCTGTGGGAGCTGCTCACGGGGCAGCGCCTCATGCAAGGCGACAGCGCGGCCCAGACGCTGCATCGCCTCGTCAACGTCCCCATCCCGCGCGTCTCCGAGATGGTGCGGGTGGACCCGATGCTCGACGAGATCGTCGCGCGCGCGCTCGAGAAGGATCGCGATCTGCGGTTCCAGTCCGCGGCGGAGTTCCGTGACGCGCTCGAGGCCTTCCTCGCGCGCCACGGCCAGCCCATACACCAGGACGCGGTCGGTCACCGCATGAACGAGCTCTTCGCCAAGGTGCGCGAGGACGTGCAGCGTCAGGTGCAGAAGCACATGGCCGTCATCACCGCCGCCAACAGCACGCAGGAGCTCCAGGCGCTCAACGCCGAGTCGCTCGAGCGGATGCAGCGCTCGGGCGCGCACGTGACCGGACAGCTCCTCCGCCTCGGCGTCAACACGACAGGGAGCGGCAGCGGGATCGTGCCGATGTTCACGGTCGGCAGCGACGGTTCGCTGCACTCGACGCGCCTCGGGCAGACGGGCGCGAACCCGACCGCCGCGCCGCGCCCCTGGGTGAAGGGCTTCGCGCTCCTCCTCTTCGCCGGCGGCTTCTTCGTGCTCGCGATCGCGGCGGTCACGTTCCTCGTCCTCCTGAAGAAGCCGGACGCGATGGGATCTCTCGGGAACGGGCAGGGCGCGCCCACGGTGACGGCGACCCTTCCCTTCACCGTCGATCCGGTCGTGACGGCGACGCCCGCCCTCACCGCGCCGCCGGCCGTGACCGCGACCGTCCCACCCCCGGCGACCGCCGCCACCCCCACGGCCGCGCCGCCGACGGCCGCGCCGACCGGCCCGGCCACCACGGCTCCGG